>NZ_MOWP01000030.1:0-15427 GCF_001983215.1 Frankia sp. CcI49 | reverse complement strand
CCGCCCGTCATGATCGCGTCCAGGATGTGCTTCATCATCGATTCACCCAGCCCCGTTCCGGAGGAATGAGCCTTTCCGTCGTCGGCTCCGGCCGGCGACCACAGGCCGGACAGACGTGAGAAGGAAAAGGCTCAACGAAATCAGAAATGAACTCAGCACCGTGTGCCGGTATGCGGCTTCCCTGGTGTCAGGGCTCGCTTGAGAATCTTGCCGGTGGCGGTCATGGGCAGCGACTCCATGAACTCGACGATGCGCGGGTACTTGTACGCGGCCATGACCTCGCGGCACCAGTCGACCAGCTCCTTCTCCGTCGCCTCGGCCTCGGCCTCGGCCCGCAGGACGACGAAGGCCTTCACCTCCTCGCCGTGGCTGGGGTGAGGAACGCCGATCACGGCCGCCAGGCTGACCGCGGGATGGGTGAGAAGGACCTCCTCGACCTCCCGCGGGTAGACGTTGAAACCACCTCGGATGATCATGTCCTTCTTGCGGTCGACCACGTAGACGTAGCCGTCAGCATCCCTGGTTCCGATATCTCCGGTGTGAAACCACTGCTGCGGGTCGATCGCCTCCGCGGTGGCCTCCGGGCGGTTGAGGTAGCCCTTCATCACGTTGTGCCCGCGGACGCAGATCTCGCCGGGCTCGTCGACCGCCGCCTCGGTGCCGTCGTCCCGGCTGACACGGATCTCGACACCCCAGACCGGCAGGCCGATCGAACCGGGCCGGCGCGGCCGGTCCAGGCGGTTGAACGTGGCGACCGGGCTGGTCTCGGACAGGCCGTAGCCCTCCAGAACCGGAACCCCGAAGCGCTCCTCGAACGAGGTGAGGACCTCCATGGGCAGCGACGAGCCGCCGGCCACCGCGAGCCGGAGGTTGGCGCAGACCCCCGCGACGTCGTACCCGGTGGCGGCCACGTGGTTCAGCAGAGCCCAGTACATGGTGGGAACACCGACGAAGACGGTGGCATTCTCCCGCTCGAGAAGATCCAGTGCCTTCTCCGCGGTGAACCTGGGCAGCAGTACCAGGGTGGTGCCGGTGGCGAATCCGCAGTTCATGTGAACGGTCTGCCCGAAGGTGTGGAACAGCGGCAGGGCCACCAGCTGGATATCGTCCTCCTGGACGTTGAAGAGCCGGCTGCACATCAACGCGTTGTGCACCAGGTTGCTGTGGGTGAGCTCTACGCCCTTCGGGCTGCCGGTGGTTCCGCTGGTGTACAGCACGACCGCGGTGTCGGTTTCGGCGGTGTGCCGGGTGGTGAAGTCGGGCGAGCCCGTCTGGGCGAACTGCAGGAGCGTCTCGCCGGGTACCCGGCCGGCCTGTGCCGCCAGGTCCGCCGCGAGGAGAACAAAGAGGTCACACCCCGGAGTGGAATCGAAGGCGGCCAGCCCGCGCTCGCCCATGGGAAGGTCGTCGGCCCCCTCGAAACAGAAGAAGGCCCGCGCACCGGAATCACTCAGATGGTAGGAGATCTCCCGCTCGGTGAGCAGGATGGACAGCGGTACCACGACCGCGCCCGCCTTGAGGATCCCGTAGTAGACGACCGGGAAGTACGGCAGGTTGGGGCAGCTCAACGCGACCCGGTCCCCCGCTTTGATGCCTCGATCCACCAGTGCGCCGGCCACGAGGTTCGCCATCGCGTTCACCTCGTGATACGTCCAGCGGCGATCGTCGAAGACTATGGCGGTCCGATCCGGAACCGTGCGTGCGCTGTCCTCGAGCAACACGGCTAAGTTGAGCACGAGCACCTCCGTGAGACCGCGTGTGTGGGGCGCGTAACCACTCTGTTCCCGTAAACCACTCTGTTCCGGTAACCACTCTGTTCCTTCACCTGTCCGGCGAGCTAGTGGCCGGGTCACGAAGTCGGCTGTGACTCGTCCACAGACCGCCCGCCGGGCCGCTCCGGCCGCCGCACCACACTGCCGGGCGCGAGCAGGCGGATGGCCACGACCAGTTCGATCACGTCCTGGACGGAGCGCAGGTCACATCCGGTGCGCTCGGCAATGCGCTCCAGCCGGTAGTAGGCCGTATTGGCGTGCAGATGCAGCAGCTCGGCCGCGGTCTTCGCGTTGAGATTGCTGGCGGTGTATGCGAGAAACGTCTTTATCAGCCTTGAGCCGCACGCCGAGTCCTCTTCGACGAACCGCCGCACCGCCGGTCGCACGAGCTGGCGCGCCAGGGAGTCGTCCCGCATCAGCAGATAGTCGAAACTGGACAGCAGGGGCAGCACCACCACCCCGCCGTGCTCACCCAGGCTTCTTCGGGCGAGGCAAGCCTCCGAATAGGCGTCGGGTAGCTCGGCGAGCCGGTCATGCACGGCGCTGACACCCACCGCGAGGCGCACCCCGTCCCGGCCGAGGGCATCCACCAACGCCTCGAGGCGTTCCACCACCTCCGCCGCGCAGGCGGGGACGGGCGACACCGCGACGATCTCCGCCTGCCGCACCACGACCAGACCGGCGCCGCCGCGGACCACCGCTCTGCGCAGAGTCGAAGCGGCGTCCTGCAACTGCTGGTCAGCCGACAACGGGGCCACGGGCACCGCGGACAGGGCCACCAGCCTGGTCCGCGTTCCCAGGCCGACCGAGCGCAGCAGGGCCCGTTTCGGGCCGTCCGGCAGCTCGCGCGCGGCCAGCAGATCCTCAAGGACGTCCCGGCGCAGGCGGTCGCTGTCCGCGAGCTGGAACTGTTGCTCATCCAGATAGGACTCGGCCGCCGCCGCGGTCCCGGCCTCGGT
Source organism: Frankia sp. CcI49 (assembly GCF_001983215.1). NCBI lineage: Bacteria > Bacillati > Actinomycetota > Actinomycetes > Frankiales > Frankiaceae > Frankia > Frankia sp. CcI49. The sequence goes on along the minus strand of NZ_MOWP01000030.1, from coordinate 12,696 downwards.
GAGGCGCATGACATCGGCGGCGAGTGCGAGCGTCGCGGCGCGGGCACCGGAGTCGGCGCGGGTGGCCGCCACCATTGCCTCCCAGAGCGTGAGCTGGCCGACGACGAACGCCTGCAGGAGGTCGGCGAGCGGAATCTCCTGTCTGGCCCGGCGACGCGACTGCGCCCGGGTGGGCGCGAGATCCTCCGCCCGGGTCGGCCGCTGCTCCGCCACGCTGGCCAGCAACGCTCGGAACACAGCCTCCACATGCGCGGTCACATCCCCACGCAGCTGCCCATCCGTGCTCGTGCGGTAAGCCGGGACCTGCGCCCAGATCGCGTCGACCGCGTGTGCCACCAGCTGTCCGAGCAGGTTCTCGGCCGTGGCGAGCACGCCGGTCAGGCCAGGCTCGCCCGGCACCCGGCCGACTCGGCGCGATGCGCGGGCGAGCGCGGCTGGCGGCTGCTCCGGTAGTGCCCCCATGGACGGCCCCTCCCCTCGCTGCCACCTCGCTGCCACCGCACTCCCGCCGCACGGAGGCCGCACGACCACTCGACCGCACGACCACCCGGCCCCTCGGCCGCTCGGACACGCCGCGGGGGCGCCACACGGACGTTCCTACTCGCCAGTAGGCGCATCCACAGGCTACCTGCCGGTAACTTCCATTGACACCCCGAGGGCCACACCGCAGCCGATGGCCCGACAACTACGTCCAACTTCTTTCAACGGACCACCGCACCCGACCAGCCATTTCCGCCGAGATGCACAGATCGACATGAAAGTCAACACTACCCACGAGTAGCTAACTTGATGTGATCTGCGCTATACAGCCCTGTACAACGAACGACAGAGACTTCCCGTCGAGCCCTGGCCCACTACCACAGCTGCGGAGCATGCTGATGTCGAGCGCGCAAGTGCCCTCCGAGTCCACCGCGCCCCCAGACACCGGACCCGGCCCTGTCCCCGGTCCGACCGGACCCTTCTGGTCAGGCATCGGGCAGACACTGAGCCGGCGGACGAGCATCGTCGCGGCGGTTGTGGCAGTGGTCACCGTCGTCCTGGGTCTCGGGTTACCGCGCCTGGAGTTCACCACCGGACAGGAGAACTACCTCAACTCCGACTCCCAGGTCGCCAAGGACAACGTCGCCTACCAGGATCTCTTCGGCGGCCAGGCCATGATCAGCCTGTTCACCGTCAAGCCCGGCTCCGAGCTGAAGGATCTGTTCACCACCGGCAACGTCGAGAAGTTCCGCGCGCTGTCCGCAAAGCTGGAGAAGGACCCGCGCATCACCGCCGTGGTCACTCCGCTGACCGCGCTGGAGTTCACCCACAACCTCGTCACCAGCGACGACGGGAACCCGATCAACAGCGCGGCCGGGCAGATCCTGCTCGGTGCCCGCGACCGCGACCCCGACCCGGCGTCCGCGGACCGCCGGCTGCAGGACTCGCTGAAGACGCTGCAACGGATCAACGAGATCCCCGCGGAGCGGCGCGTCTTCGATGATCCGGAGTGGGTCGACTTCCTCCTGCACGACAACACCGGCGCCATCCGCAAGTCGCTGCGACCGTTCTTCCCGAGCGACAGCACCGCGCAGATGGTGGTGCGGCTGCAGGGCAACGCCTCGATCGCGGACGAGGGTGAGGGCGCTTCGGCGGCCGAAGCGGCCACCAAGGAGCTCACGTTCGACAACGCCGAGGTGGTCACCACCGGCGCCGCCGCGCTGCTCCGCGACATCAACGACTACCTGCGCGGTGGGTTCCTCACCCTCGGCGGCATCTCGCTGCTGCTGATGGCCGTCCTGCTGGTGGTCGCCTTCGCGGTGCGCTGGCGGCTGCTGCCGCTCGGGGTGGTGGGCGTCGGGCTCGTCTGGGCCTTCGGGCTCGCCGGTTACCTCGACGTGCCGCTGTCCATCGTCACGATCGCCGGCCTGCCGGTGCTGCTCGGCGTCGGCATCGACTTCGCGGTCCAGCTGCACAGCCGGGTCGAGGAGGAGGCACAGCTCGACCGGGCCGGGCATCCGGTGGCCGAGGCACTCGGCCGGCTGATGCCCGCCCTGGTGCTCGCCGCCGTCGCCGGCATCGTCTCCTTCCTCGCCCTGGAGTTCAGCCAGGTGCCGATGATCCGCGACTTCGGCGTTCTGCTCGCGATCGGCCTGCCGGTCATCGTCGTCGCGACAGTGCTGCTGTTGGCCGCCTCGCTCGGCTTCCGGGAGCGCCGCAGGCCCACCCCGCCGAAGGACTACTCCCACGGGCCGCTCGGGCGGACCGTGCTCGTCCTCGGCTCCCTCCCCCGGTTCACCGCCATCCCCCTCGTCGTCGCCGCGGTCGGGGTCTTCGTCGGCGGGGTGTTCGCCGACGGCAACCTGAAGGTCCAGACCGACCCGGAGAAGTGGGTCAACCAGGACTCCCAGGTCGTGAAGGACATCCAGACGCTGAAGGCGCGCACCGGCTCCAGCAGCGAGCTGGGCATCTACATCCAGTCCGGCGACGTCTTCGACGACAAGACGGTGAAGTTCGTCCATGACTTCGCCTACCAGCAGCTCGAGGAGCACCCCGGGGATCTGGTCACCGCGTCCAGCCTGGTGACGACGGTCAGCTTCCTCATGGAGATCCCCGACACCACGCTGGTGGCGCCGACCGGCGCCGACATCGAGCGCGCCTACAAGGTGGCGCCGGAAGCGATCAGGAAGAGCACCGTCAACCTGGACGGAAAATCGCTCAACCTGATCTTCCGGACCGGCCCGGGGTCACTGGAGCAGCGGGCCGTCGTCGTCAACGACATCCGCGACACCGTGGCGCCGCCGGAGGGCGTGCGGGCCACCCCGTCGGGCCTGGCCGTCGTCGGCACCGGCCTGCTGGAGAACTTCGAGAAGAACCGCGCCGAGCTCACCTACTACGCGCTCATCGCGGTGTTCCTCGTTCTGCTGATCCGCCACCTGAACCTCGTCCGGGCCCTGGTGTCGATGGTTCCGGTGCTGATCGCGGTCGGCCTCACCGGGCTCATCTCCTGGGCCGCCGGCTTCGAGCTCAGCCCGCTGACCGCCGTCGGCGGACCACTGGTGATCGCGCTGTGTACGGAGTTCACCACGCTGATCGTCATCCGGCACCTCGAGGAGCGTGAACGCGGCCGCAGCCCACAGGCCGCGATCGACGAGGCCGCGACCAGAACCGGCCGCGCCTTCATGGTCTCGGCACTGGCCGCGGTCATCGGAATCGTGGTGCTGGCGTTCAGTGAGCTGCCGCTGCTGCGTGGCTTCGGACTCGTGGTGGCCCTGAACGTCGGCGTCGCGCTGCTCTCCGCCCTGATCGTGCTGCCGCCCCTGCTGCTGTGGGCGGACGAGCAGGGCTGGATCTACCGCGCGGCCACCTCACCGGCCCGTCCGCCGGCCGCGCCGGCGCCCGCGGCAACCGCCGAGGCTCCCGACAGCGTGACGGACGACACCGCCACGGCAACAGCCGGGACGGACGACGACGAGGCGGACACGGACGCCACGGACGCCGCCGCCGACGCGGACGAGGACGAAGACGAGGACGCCACGGAGACGAAGGAGCAGGCGGGAGAGCCGGCGGAGGCCGGCAAGGGAACATCCGTCTAGGCATCGGTATCCCCTGGGCCACCGCACGGGCCGCCCTTCGGGGCCGGTCCGTGCGGTGGTGCCGGCAGTGGACGGACTCCGGCAACCGGGTGTCCGGTCGACGATGCCGTCTTGGCGTTTCCCGCCGCTGCGCCATCATGCTGGGGTGATGGCAGGTGAGGGCTTGTTGCTGGGCCGGGAGAAGGAACTCGGCGACCTGCGCGATCGCCTGAGCCGCATCGAGTCGCGGGGCTGCGGGGTCGGCCTGGTCGGCGAGGCCGGCGTGGGCAAGAGCGCGCTGCAGGCCGCSGTCGTCGAGGACGCCCGCGCGCGTGGATTCACCGTGCTGACGGCACGGGGCAGCGAATCGGAGACGCACCTGCCGTTCGCGAGCCTCCATCAGGTGCTGCGACCGGTACTCGCACGCAGCGCCACCTTGCCGGCACGGCAGCGGGACGCCCTGCTGTCCGGCTTCGGTATGAGCGACCTGACGTCACCGGACCCGTTCCTGATCGCGCTCGCCGTGCTGGAGCTCGTGGTGGACGCGGCCCGGCAGGYACCCGTCCTCCTGTCGCTCGACGACCTGCACTGGATGGACGAGCCGTCGGTCGACGTGGCGGCGTTCGTGGCCCGGCGCGTCGAGAGCGAGCGGGTCATGGTGCTGGCTTCGGTACGGGCCGGCTCCGCACCGTTCACGGACGACCCGTCGATGGAATGGGTGACTGTCGCCGGCCTCGACACCTCCGCGGCCTCGGCCCTCGTCGACAAGCACGCGCCGGACCTGACACCGGCACTGCGCGAGCGGGTGTTGCGGGCGGCCCGGGGCAATCCGCTGGCGCTGCAGGAGTTCCCGGTGGCGATGCGATCCGGCCGGTTCGGGTGGACCGAGCTGTCCGACGAGCTGCCGATGACGACCCGGCTGGAGCGCRCCTTCGTGTCCCGGGTCGCGCACCTGCCCGCCGCGACGCGGACGCTGCTGATGGTCGCCGCGCTGGACGACGGCACGGATCTGGCGGAGATGCTGGCCGCGGCGAGCATCGTCGGGGGTGCCACGGTTGGTCTCGAGGCCAGCCAGCCGGCGTTCGACGAGGGTCTGCTGATCTCCGACGGCACGGTCGCCCATTTCCGGCATCCCCTCGTCCGCTCGGCGCTGTGGCACGCGACGCCGCTCGCGCAGCGGCAGGCCGGCCATGCCGCGCTGGCCAGCGTCCTTTCCAGTCCGCATCCCGACCGGGCCGCCTGGCATCGGGCGTCCTCGATCACGGCGGCCGACGAGCGGATCGCCGCCGAGCTCGAGCAGGCGGCCCGCAACGCCTTCCGGCGTGGCGCCCTGGTGTCAGCCGTGTCCTGGCTGCGACGAGCGGCAGCGCTCAGCCCCGATCCGTCGGCGCGGGGGGCGCGTCTGCTCGACGCGGCGGAGATCGCGTTCGAGCTGGGCCGTTTCGGCCAGGTCGAGCAGATCAGGAGGCAGGTCGCCGGGATGGCACTTCGCCCCCGGGACCAGTCGAGGCTGGCATGGTTGGAAGGCGTCTTCGATGACGGCTGCTCGGGCGAATCGGCGGAGGTGCGGCGGCTGATCCGGCTGGCCGAGCAGGCCCTGCGCACCAGCGATCCGGACCTTGCCATGCAGCTTCTGGTCGGCGCCGCCCGGCGGGTGTGGTGGAGCGACCCTGGAGCGGACGTCCGTCATGAGATCGTCCGCACGGTGCAGCAGGTGTCGCTGCCGGAGAACGATCCGCGGCTGCTGGCCGTCTGCGCGCTCGCCGAATCGAACGAACGCGGATCCTTCGTCATCGGCCAGCTCGCCCACTGGCCTTCGGACGCGCACGGCCGGCCGGAGGCGGCTGGCCTGCTCGGTATCGCCGCGTTCTGCACGGGTGACTTCGCCCGCGCGGTCGAGTTCCTCTCCACACCGGTCGACGCGCTGCGCTCTCAGGGCCGGTTGAGCCTGCTCGCCGAGGCCCTCGCGATCCGCGCCTGGGCCGCGATCTACCTCGGCGGTTTTGAGCTGGCGCGCACGGCCGACGAGGCGATGCGGCTGGCCGACGAGACCGGCCAGACCCTGTGGGCGGCGACAGCACGGATCGCGATCGCCACCATCGGAGCGATCCGCGGCAGCCACGGCCCGGGCGCGGAACTGCTCACCGCCGCTGAGCGGGTGGCCGTTCGGACGCCGATCGCCACGTCGTCCCTGCTCGCGGGTGTCCAGTTCGCCCGCGGCCTAGCCGAGCTGGGCTCAGCCCGCTACGAACAGGCCTACGGGCAGCTGCGACGGGTGTTCGATCCCGAGGATCCGGCCTTCCAGCGCGCCCAACAGGTCTGGACGCTGAGCTACCTGGCGGAAGCCGCCGTCCACACCGGTCGCCAGGACGAGGGACGTGCCCTGCTGGTCGCCATCGAGCACCTCGCCGGGAGTGATCCCTCGCCCGCGGCGAGGATCGCCCTGGAGTACTCCCGCGCGGTCCTGGCCGACGACACGACCGCCGACGTGCTGTTCCAGCAGGCCCTCGACGGCGGCGGGCGCCGCCTGCCCTGGCATCGGGCCCGAGCGGAGCTGGCCTATGGCTCGTGGCTGCGCCGGCACCGCCGGCTCGTCGAGTCCCGAACGATGCTGCGGGCAGCTCGTGACACCTTCGACACCCTGGGTGCCCGAGCCTGGGCCGAACGCGCCGACCAGGAGCTTCGCGCGACCGGTGAGAAGGGCTGGCTGCCCACCGTCGGCCCGAGCGAACTGCTGTCACCGCAGGAGGCCCAGATCGCCGAGCTGGCCGCGCAGGGCCTGTCGAACCGGGAGATCGGGCAGCGCCTGTACCTGTCCCATCGCACGATCGGCTCGCACCTCTACCGCATCTTCCCGAAGCTCGGCATCACCTCGCGGGCACAGCTGCGCACCGCGCTGACCAGCGGCACCACGCCATCCAACGTCACCGCGACTTCCGGCGGAACCGCGACGTCCGGCGCCCCGCAGCCACGCCCGCCGGGATCGGATTCGGTCAGATGACGCTAGCCAGCTGGACGTCCCCGTGTCTCCTCCCGTGAATCGACTCGGTCCGCGACCGAAGCCGTACCCGCCCGAACCGTTCTAGGTTCACACCGACGGCTCGGCGTCGGCCGCCGAGCACGCGATGAGGGAGTGAACGATGGCGACGCCGGTGCTGTTCATCCACGGCCTGTGGCTGCACGCGAGCTCCTGGGAGCCCTGGCTGCATCTGTTCCGGGACGCCGGGTACGACCCGCAGGCCCCGGGCTGGCCCGGCGACGGCGAGACAGTCGAGGCGACCCGAGCCAATCCGGAGCCGATCGCCGGCCACGGCATCGACGACGTCACCGAGCACTTCGCCGCCGTCATCGACAAGCTGCCGTCGCCGCCCATCCTGATCGGGCACTCGTTCGGCGGGATGATCGCGCAGAAGCTGCTCGGGCAGGATCGGGCGCTGGCCGCCATCGCGATCGACGCGGCGCAGATCAAGGGCGTCCTGCCGGTACCGCTGTCCTCGTTGAAGGCGACGCTGCCGGTGTTCAAGAATCCGGCCAACCGGAACCGCACGGTCTCCCTGACCGCGGAGCAGTTCCGGTTCGCGTTCGCCAGCGCCGTGTCCGCGGAGGAATCCGAGGATCTCTTCGAGCACTGGGCGATCCCGGCGCCGGGGCGGCCGCTGTTCGAGGCGGCGGCCGCCAACTTCAGCCCGCATTCGCCGGCTCAGGTCGCGACGGGCAACGAGAACCGCGGCCCGCTGCTGCTGATCGCGGGTGGCAAGGACAACACCGTCCCGGAGACGGTCACCCGCGCGACCCTCAAGCAGTACCGCCACTCCTCGGCCGTCACCGACATCCTGGAGTTCGCCGACCGGTCGCATTCGCTGACCATCGATTCCGGCTGGCGTGAGGTCGCCGAGGAATGCCTGGCCTGGCTGCGGCGGCAGTCGCTGTGAATCTCGGGCTGGCCGGCAAGGCCGTCATCGTCACGGGAGCCAGCCGGGGAATCGGGCTCGCGGTGGTGCAGGGCCTGGTCCGGGAGGGAGCGCAGGTCGCGGCGGGAGCGCGGGCGGGCTCCCCCGAACTGGCGGCCCTCGCCGACCAGGGCGACGTGATGGTCGTTCTGGGCGACCTGACCACCGCGGCCGGATGCCAGGCCCTGGTCGACGCGGCCGTGGCCCGCTTCGGCGGGGTCGACGTGCTCGTCAACAACGTCGGCGGAGTCCATCCCCGCACCGAAGGATTCCTCGGCGTCACCGACGAGGACTGGCAGTGGGCGATCGAGATGAACCTGTTCTCGGCTGTGCGCGCGACCCGCGCGGCCCTCCCGCACCTGCTCCGGTCCGCTCCGTCCACCGTCGTCACGGTCTGTTCGGTCAACGCCTCGCTGCCCGATCCCGACGTCGTCGACTACAGCGCGGCCAAGGCGGCGCTGCGAAGCTTCTGCAAATCCCTGTCGAAGGAGTTCGGCCCGCGTGGGGTCCGGGTCAACACGGTCAGCCCTGGGCCGGTCGAAACCGCGCTGTGGCTCGGCCCCGGCGGCGTCGCCGAGACGGTGGGGCGAGCGCAGGCGATCGATCCCGCCGCCGTGCGGGCCGCCGCGGTCGCCGGAACGCCGACCGAGCGGTTCACCCACCCTGAGGAGGTCGCCGAGCTCGTCCTGTTCCTCGCGTCCGGGACCGCCGGCAACATCACCGGAACCGACGTGGTCATCGACGGCGGCATGGTCACAACGATCTGAACACCTGTTCCAGCGCGGCTTCGCCGGGACGTCCGCCGGGACGTCCCGGCGGGGCTCACGGCCGCGTGTGCCCCGGCACGGTGAGCCTTGGCAGGGTGAGGATGTCGGCTCCGTCGTCGGTGATGGCGATCGTGTGCTCGCTGTGTGCCGTCCGGCAGCCGGTCTCGCTGCGCAGCGTCCAGCCGTCGGCATCGATGACGAGCTCGGCGGTGTCCGCCATGATCCAGGGCTCCAGGGCCAGCATCAGGCCGGGGCGCAGCTTGTAGCCACGGCCGGGCCGCCCGGTGTTCGGGACATGCGGGTCCTGGTGCATCGTCGAGCCGATGCCATGACCGCCGAACTCGGTGTTGATCAGATACCCGGCCGCACTGAGGACGGAGCCGATGGCATGGGCGATGTCGCCGATGCGCGCCCCGGGGCCGGCGGCGGCGATCCCCGCGTGCAGCGCGCGTTCGGTCGCGTCGATGAGCGCGACGCTCTCCGCGGGCTTTGACTCGCCCACGACGAAGCTGATGGCGGAGTCCGCGGCGACGCCGTTCTTCGAGACGGCGAGGTCGAGCGAGAGCAGATCGCCGTCGGCGAGCCGGTAGTCGTGGGGCAGCCCGTGGAGCACGGCGTCGTTGACGCCCGTGCAGATGTAGTGGCCGAACGGCCCACGCCCGAACGACGGCGCGTAGTCGACGTAGCAGGACTCCGCGCCAGCCTCGACGATCATGGCCTTCGTCCAGCGGTCGATGTCCAGGAGGCTCGTACCCACCACGGTCTGGCTCTTCAGCGTCTGAAGGATGTCGGCGACCAGGGCGCCTGCCTCCTTCGCCCGGGCCAGTCTGGCGGGGTCCAGGATCTCGATCACGCGCGGCACCCCTCCCACACATCCCCAATAATTATCCCGGCCATACTATACCGGTATTACAATCGGTCCCGTGGTCAGGTTGCCGCTCACTGCCGCCGAGGTCGAGCGCGGCCAGCGCCTCGGTGCCCTCCTCCGGCGAGCCCGCGGTGAGCGCTCGATGCTCACCATCGCCCTGGCGGCAGGCGTCTCACCGGAGACACTCCGAAAGATCGAGTCCGGCCGGGTGGCCACCCCGTCCTTCCCGACCATTGCGGCGATCGCCGACGTCCTGTGCCTCTCCCTCGACGAGGTGTGGGCCGAGATCAACCAGCCGGCCGCCACGTCCGATCCGGCTGGCTCGGATCGCGACGCACGCGAGCGGCTGGCCTCGTAAGCCACGCCTGTGGTCAGTACCGGTCCAGAACGTGCGCATAGGGCATCGGCAGCTCCGGTGTGGCACCGCCCGGAAACCACGCCGCGCAGGTTCGCCGGTGGCGCTGCGGGATGGTCGTCTCGGCCGCGCAGGAGTATCCGAGGAGCAGGCGCACCAGCAGCCGGTTGTCGGGGATGAGCTCGCCGCCCACCAGCTCGTCCATCGCGGTGCCGGTGGCCGCCCCGCCGTCTCGCCGCCGAAGTTCCGGTTCGAGCGTGGCCAGCAGCTCGGCTCGGTTCAGGATCGCCGCCATCATCCCGCCGGTCGGCGGGAACTCCTGGTGGTACGCGCAGCCGAGCTGTCGCGCGAGCCGCCCGACGACCCCGTCCAACGGCTCCCGCACCCGGAAGTCGCTGACCCGCAGCTCCCAGGCGGAGCGGGCGACGTCGGCGAGCAGGCACCGGGCGGCCTCCGCATCGCGGGCCGCCATCTCCTCCACAGTCAGCCCGAAATAGCCGTCGCCGAACGACCGGCCCGCCAGGATCGCGTATCCCACGGGCTCCCCCGCGGCCTCGGCCACGCGGATCTCCGATCCCGGCCGCCAGGTCGTCCGGGGTACCAGCCGGTTCCAGTCCGCGCGACGTTCATGGGTCCACGGGCGGTGGGCGTGCGCGGCGTTGTAGAGGCCCACCATCGCCGGCAGGTCGTCCGCCGAGCCGAGTCGGACGCGCACACCGCCAGGCCTCACGGCCGTGTCAGCCGCAGCCGCCGCCACGGCGGCATCCGCGGCGCGTTCCACATCGCGAACGCGGATCTCCAGAGATCCCTCGGCCACGCAGGTGGTGAAGCCGAACTTCTCGTACACACCCCGGATGCCGTCCGAAACCATGGCGACGTCCACCCGCCGTGACATCCCTGCCAACGCCTGACGGAGAAGCCGGCCCATGTGCCCACGCCGCCGGAAGGGCGGCTGGACCTCCACCCCGCCGATGCTCTCGGCGTCGACGGCCACGGCACCGAACCGCCACCGGAACGAATGCGCCTCCAGCTCACCGACAGGCGTTTCCCCGTCGGCCAGGAGCCGACAGAACCGCACCGGCCTGCCGCCCGCACCCGGCTCGATCGTCTCCGTGTAGCGCAGACCGGCCTCAAGCACGATGTCGATCACGGGATCCATGCCCTGAATGTCAACGACTCAGATGAATCACACAAGGCGCTCGGGCGATCGGCACTCAGTCAGATGGTTACCCGTTCAGCAGAGTCACTGTGCGGCCGGCTGGACTGGTCGCGGCGGAGACGGCGGTGGTCCGCTGGACCCGGGGCTCGGCGATCGACGATCTGGCAGTTGCCTGCCGGCCGAGCTGCTGCCCCCGTGCGGTCGGCTACCGGTGGGCGTCCTCGCCGTCGCCGACGAAGTCGAACAGCCGGACATCCGGCTGGTATGGCAGCGGCTGCCCCACCAGCCGGTGGGTGCCCACCCCCATGAGGAATCCGTCCTCGCCGTCGAATCCCGTCTCCGCGAAACCGGCGCCGGCGAACCAGGAGCGGATGGTGGGCGTGAGATCGGGTGGGCGGCGGTGCCGGGTCCAGATCACGGTCGCGGCGGGCCGGCACAGCCGCGGCAGCTGTTCGACGGTGTGCCGCACATCGGCGTCGGCGATGTTGCCGAAAACCCCGCAGACCAGGGCGATGTGCACCGGCGCGACCGGCTCGTACACGGCGGTGACCGACGCGTCGCCGTGCACGACCTCCACCCCGCCCAGCCCGGCGGCGCGGGCCGCGCGCTCGGCGTCGGCGGCGAGGTCGGGGTCGAGCTCGACGAGCCTGGCCCGCACATCCCCGCGCCGGGCGTGATCCGGCAGCACACCGAGGATGTCGCGCCCCTGCCCGGCGCACATGCTCAGCATTCGGATCTCTCCGGCGGGCTGCTCCTCCAGTGCCTCCCGCAGCCGCCGTTGGACGAGTGCCAGCCGCCGGCTCAACGACGAGCCCGGCAGGTCGTAGCGACGATGCCAGCCAACCCAGTGACGCTCCGCGGCGGAAGAGTCCATGGCCCACAAGGATATCGCCGCCCATCCCCCGCCCGGGTGATCACGGTCGGCCGCCGACGACCACAGCGACTCCCGCTGCCAAGCCGCGGCCGTCGACGTGGTAGACGTCCCATAGGCGGGCGCAGGGATCGGTAACCCCGTTCACATCACGTCCACCACACCACCACGACCACCAACCACCGGCCAGCGAGGTGCGCGTTGAGCGAGTATCAGTACTACGAGTTCCTCGCCGTCGACGAGCCGCTCGACACCGACGCGCAGGACGAGGTGCGCGCACTGTCGAAGCGGGCACAGATCACGGCCACCAGCTTCGTCGACGAGTACGACGGCGGCGACTTCAGCGGCCAGCCCGACGAGCTGGTCGAGGCCTACTACGACGCCCATCTGTACTACGCGGACTGGGGTTCACGGCGGCTGCTGCTCAGGCTGCCGACCAAGCTGCTGCCCTTCGACGCGGTGGAGCCCTACTTCGTTGACGGCCAGGTCGGCGCCTGGACGACGGACGAACACCTGATCCTCGAGCTGTCGAGCGAGGATGAAGCCGACAGCGAGGAGTCCGCGGCGGAATGGTCGCTGGCCCCGTTCGCCGGCCTTCGCGACGAGCTCGCCGCCGGCGACCACCGGGCGCTGTACCTGGCCTGGCTGGCGGCGTACGGATCCTGGGAGCGCGACGAGAACGCCTTCGACGACGATGCGGAGGACGAGGTCGAACCACCCGTCCCCGCCGGGGTGGGCAGTCTCACCGCCCCGCAGCGTGAGCTGGCGACCTTCCTGCGTCTGGACGAAGACCTGCTCGCGGTCGCCGCCGAGGCGAGCCAGCCCCTCGACAACCTGGCACCGGGTGGTTCCGAGCGCCTGGAAATCTGGATCACAGGACTGCCCGCGGCAGAGAAGGACCAGCTGCTGCAGCGCGTCGTCACCGGCAACCCGGCGGCGGTCCGCGGCGAGCTGCTGCGCCGGTTCGGGGCCGAGAACGCTCCCGCCGCCTCCGACGCACCGCGGCGGACGGTGGCCGACCTTCTCGATGGCGCGGCGAACAGACGCGCCGCGGAGCCCCAGCTCGGCAAGGACTGACCGCGGTGGCTCCGCGGCGACGTCGTCCCGAGCACGTCGCCGCGGAGCCGCGGAGCCGCGGAGCCGCGGAGCCGCGGAGCCGCGGAGCCGCGGAG
>NZ_MOWP01000029.1:0-278664 GCF_001983215.1 Frankia sp. CcI49 | reverse complement strand
GCCGCGGAGCCGCGGAGCCGCGGAGCCGCGGAGCCGCGGAGCCGCGGAGCCGCGGAGGGATTATCCGAGTACCAACCGGCCGGCCGGCCACCCGATTCCCGGCTATTCAGGTGCCGATTTGGGCGCGCGCCCAACCGAAGGCGATATAAAGCGCTGTCAGCTGTTCCAACGGCGAAGGAGCGGGCGCACATGAGCATCGACGGACGCTGGGAAATCATTCTTTCATCACCGATCGGCGAGCAGAAGGGTGAGCTCACGATCACGAGCACCGGCTCCGGATTCACGGGCTCCATGGTTCAGGACGGCACGACACTCGAGATCACCGACGGCCGGGTCGACGGTGACAAGATCTCCTGGTCGGTCGCGGTCACCTCCCCGATGAAGCTCACCCTCAAGTCGACGGCCACCGTCAGCGGCGACACGATGACGGGCAAGGCGAAGCCCGGCATCATGCCCGGGATGTCGTTCACCGGAACCCGCGTGGGCTGAGCCCACCCAGGGAAAGCACGGAGATACCAGCGGACGGTGCGGCGCGACCCCAACAGCGGCTACGCCGCACCGACGGCCTCACCTTCGGCGACACTGCCCCTTTCGCTCGATGCCGTCCGCATGCCCTTCGGCCGGACAGCCGGCAGGTACAAATCTATTCGGTTTCCATATTCCAAAGGAAAGCAGCCGGAGGAATCGTTTCCTCGGAAAATGACCGCGATGCGGGGGCTGCCCCCCGGACCTACTCCGGCCGCTCGACAGCACCTCGGGCGGCCATGAAGCGGTCCTCCAGGGAGCTCAGCGCCGAACCCAACAGCATCCGATGCTCCACCACGTAGTTGACGAATACCGGTGTGTGATGCTCGCCATGCAGGTCCACCCCGATCCGCTGCCCCGCGTCCCGCCGCAGACGGACGAGCTGCCGTTCGAGCCACTCCTCGTTCGTCTGGTCGGACGGCCGGTCCAGCAGGCGCAGGGTCTGATGAGTGCGGTCCCGCGACCGCGGCGGCAGGCCCCGCAGCTCGGGGTAGCAGTAGGCGGCGAGGGTACGGACATCGCCCGCCGACCAGTCCGGATCAGGTGCCGCGGCGGTCGTCGTGGCGGCGGTACCGGCGATCACGCCGACGGCTGGAGCGACTGCCGTGACAGGGGAGGCCGCATCGTCGCCGGGCCCCGACGGCTCAGAACGCACCCCCGGGGAGATCGGTGTCCGGCATGGCGCGACCAACTGCACGATCAGYTGGAAACGATGTTCCACATCCCCGTCGGGGGAACGCAGCGTCAGCCACTGACGGGAGCGGGGAAGCAGCTCCGGCGGGCTGAACGGGGTGATCTCCCGATGCAGCCCGGGTGCTGTCAGCAGGAGCTTCGTGGCGGTGGTCGAGCAGTTGGTAACCGCCCACCCGCCGCCTGCCTGACTGATCCGTCCCGCCAGCCGGGGCATGGACGGCTCGAGAGAGCCCTCCGGGGTCAGCAGCGTGGCCGCGAGGTCGACGCCGGCAGGAGCCCGACCAAAGCCGAAAACCATGCCGGGGTGTAGCAGCCATCGCGAGTCGACCCGCAGGGCGTTCTCGCGTGGGTCGATCTCGGTGTTCAGGCCCCCCGCCCGCCGGTAGAGCAGAATCAGCTGTGTGCCGGGGAGACCGGGGGTGACGCTCACCGGGGCCGGTCTCCGCACAGGCTGTCGTTGGCAGGCATCAGTGGGAGAGTCCCACGGGTAGCGAGACCCTGGCGATGGTGGAGAAGCTGCGGGAGCTGCGCCGAGGGCGCGGGGCGCGCTCGGACGACCTCCCGGCTCGGACCGGGCCCAGGCTCCGGCTGTTCTGTGGCATCGCAGACCATGATTCCCCGGGGCAGCTGCGGGAGAAACTGGTCCGTGCTCTGATCGGACAGTGTGAGCGGCTGCCCGGCGACCTGCGGCTCGCGGTGCTCGCCGCGTTCGCGCTGCACGACCAGGCCGCCCAGAAGTTCCTGCACGAGCGGATGGAACGGCTGGCCGGCCGGCTGGGTCGTGATCCGTGTACGGCCCGCCGCCGCGTTGACGAGGGCCTGCGCCTGTGCGCATCGGCTCCTCAGCAGAACGACTCGAAGCCCAGGAGCTGCTCATCGCCACGGCGCCACACCGCGGCCGCGTAGGTCAGGCCGTCGGCGTCGCCCCGCGCGCCGTATCGCCCCGGAACGTCGAAATGGTGCCGCATCCGCTCCCAGCGCTCGGACGCGTCGACCGGAGTAAGCCACCGCAACGGGCGGTGGAACCCGTGTAAAAGTACGGTGCGCGCGTCGACGAGTCGGCGCTCCACCTCGTCAGCCTCGGCCCATCGCTCGCGACGCCACTCCCGCCCCGCGTCATCCCACAGCCGGTCACCGAGTACCCGGTTCCGCGGCTGCCGTTTCCCCACCGATCCATTGTGGCACCAGCCGAGCGGACGCCGGGCAAGAAGGCCCGACCCGCAATCATGGTGCCATGGGCATTCCGAGCCGGGCGCCGATCACCGTCCGCCACGCACGCGGCGAAGATCTTCCCGCCGCCCTGGAGGTGTGGCAGAGGGCGAATACCGCTCGTGGCCGCCCACCTGATGTCGCCCGCGTCGCCAGGGTTCACGCGAAGCTCGCCGCCCCAGACGCCCTGCTGTTCGTCGCCGAGGATGGAACAGAAATTCTCGGCATGCTTCTGGCCGAGACGGGCCGGGAAGACGACGGGCAAGGTCCCGAGCTGGAAGAACTGTGTCACATCTCGATGGTCTTCGTTGATCCCGGCTTCTGGGGGCAGCGAATGGGTGAAAGCCTCCTCCGAGCCCTCGTGGACCATGCTCGCGGTAGCGGATACCGCCGCCTTCAGCTGTGGACCGGAACCACCAACCGTGCAGCCCAGCGCCTCTATCGTCGCGTTGGATTCGTCCCGAGTGGCCGCGTGGCACGCATGAGGAACGGAGAGGAGGCCCTTCACCTCAGTCGACCAACCCGTTGACCAGACGATCTTTACGCGGAACAGCCTGGCCACCGCCACCGCCCTTCAGATGGTCGGACGGCGGGGCGGCCGGACTAAAGGGCCACACTCGGGCCTATGGGACATGGGCATCACCACGGCGGAGGCGGCGGAGCCGGAACCGGTGAGACGTCGCGGCCAGCCACGATCGTCATGGCGGTGGCGGTCACGCTGTTCCTGATCCTCACAGGTGCCGGTGTGGTGATGCTCTGGCCGTCTGGCGGCGCCCACGAGACGCCGGAGGATCTGCGTGGTCTGGTCGGCGGTGCCGGCCAGCTCGTCGACGCCACCATCGAACGCGCCGGCCGGGGGCCCTGCCCCGACCTGGTCGGCACCGGGACGCCGCAGGGGACCTGCGACCAGATCGACGCCGTCCTGGACGATGCGCCGGAAGCCGACGCCCGGGTCCATCTCGACACCCTCGTCGACCCCACCGGCCCGGTCCTGAAGGCCGGGGACGAGGTCCGTCTCGCCGCCACGACGAACATCGCGGGCCAGGCGACCTACTATGTCGCGGACTTCCAGCGCTCCGCCCCCATCGGCTGGATCGCGTTCCTCGCCGCCGCCGTGGTCGTCGCGGTCGCCCGTTGGCGCGGGCTGGCGGCACTCGCCGGCCTCGTCCTCAGCTATCTCGTGATCGTCGAGTTCACGTTGCCGTCCCTGCTCGACGGGCATCCTCCCGTCGCGGTCGCCCTGACCACCGGCGCCGCCCTGGTCATCGTCCTGCTCTACCTCGCCCACGGTGTCTCGGCCCGCACGACCGCCGCACTGCTGGGAACCCTGGCCAGCATGGCCCTGGCCGGCGCCTTCGGTGCACTGGCGATCAGGTTCGCCCACATCACCGGGCTCGGCTCCGACGAGGACGTGATGCTCAAGGCGTTCGCCGGGCAGCTGAGCCTGCCAGGCCTCGTGCTCGCCAGTGTCATCATCGGCTCACTCGGCCTGATCAACGACATGACGATCACGCAGGCCGCCGCGGTCTGGGAGGTTTCCGAGGCGGCCCCGCACGCCTCGCTGCGGCACCTGTACCGCTCCGGGATGCGGGTCGGACGCGACCACATCGCCTCCAGCGTCTACACCCTGGTGCTCGCCTACGCCGGTGCCGCCCTGCCGACCCTGCTCCTGTTCACCCTCGCCGACCGCAGCAGCACGGACCTGGCCGGCACCGATCTCGTCGRGGCCGAGATCGTGCGAACCGCCGCCGGCACCGTCGCCCTGGTCGCCTCGGTCCCCCTCACCACCGCCATCGCCGCCCTGGCCGCATCACGACGCCCGCTACCGCCAAGCCCGGAATCCCCACCGCCGACCGACGCGGATACAGCCGACCCGGCCAGCGGCGGTCACCTCGATGCCGACACCCAACCCCTCACCCGCCGTCGATGACCGGCCGTCCAGCCCACCCAGAAGCGTGCTCAGGCGGCCCATCCCCAGGCCCGGCGGTGTGCCTGGGCGAGGTAGTCGTTGACCGCGTCGAGGTCCGGCCGCAGCGGAAGCGGGGACGACGCGGGGAGATCCGGGCTGTCGAGCAGGTCGGCGAGGTCTCGCGCCACCATGTCGATCATTTCGCGGGCGGTGGCCTTGTCTACGTCGCCGCGGCGGATGGCCATCACCTGCTCACGGTCCTCGTCCCGCATAGGCAGGGACAGCCGGCCGGTGGTCATCAGCTCGAACCCCTGCAGGCCCAGGCGGAGGGCCTGCGCGGCGTATTTCGTGTCATAGCCGTGGGCGGCGACGAGCTCCGGACGGTTCGGAACCCGGTTGCGCCGGCCCAGGCCGTCCATGCGTTCGGCCTGGTTCCTCAGGTAGCGGAGAAACCGCTCGCCGGCCTGCTGCGACACCACCGCGGGGGCGAGCGCGCGCAGCCGGTCCCCCTCCTCGGTGCGGACGATCAGGGCGTCGTCGGGCACCCAGAACAGCAGGAGCACCGACGGGTTCCCGGAGACGGCGAGGCTCAGCCACCGTCGCAGGCTGTAGATCACCAGATCGGTGTCGCCGGGGCCCGAGCGGGCGCCTTCCGGCTGGGTGCGGAACACGTAGCGGGTGAACGAGTCGTCGGTCGACCCGTTGTGCACATCCACGGCGTGCAGGCCGAGGGCGTACGCCGGGGGTTCGATCGAGATCCCCATCTCGTCCCGGTCGTCCTGGCCGTCCAGCGCGGTGCCGTGAAGTGTGGAGCCGACCAGGCCGCGGAGGATCTCGTTTTCGCGGGCGACCTCCCCAGGGCCGTAGTCGACGTTCGGACGGGCGTCAGAGCGGACCATCGTCAGTGTTTCCGTTCAGTAGCAGAGCGATCGTCGCTTCGGGGCGTCGTGTTCGTCGATGTTTTTCCACTGCCGGCAGCGACGCTCGACAGCCCCGCGGTGACCGAAATGGAGATCCGCTGCGTGGAAGATCGCCATGGGTGCAGCCTGCCATGGGGCAGGCGGACGGTCGATTGAATTTCCCTCGGAGCCTGACCAGGTGGGCTCTTCGAAAATGTCGTGGTCCGCGAGCCAGCGGCGCCGCAGCGAAATTATGAGCGACTTCTGGAATCTTGACTGATACGATCGCGCGGTGTGCCGGTACGCACAGCAGCCCTACAAGGTTCATTACGTCTGTGTGCGCTGCCGGCAGTCTCACAAGTCCCGGTGGGACAGTGCGGAGCACCTCTGCACGCGGTGCCGTGCGCCGATGGTGTTTGCGGGTCATGACTTCGCGGCGCCTCGCAGAACAGATGACGAGGGATGGGCGGCGGTCGCGGCCGTGCTCGGGTCCGGCCTGCGCTACGAGGGATTCCAGACATGTGGATGCGGCAGAGAGCCGAGATATCGGCCGCGAAGAAAAGCTGAGGTGCGGGCGCAACAGGCGGAGGCTGCCCGCAAGGGCATCAATGACACCCAGGCGTTTTCGTTGCGTGATCTGGAGTAGCGCTCACGGGTCTCCGACCCGAGCGGACCCGGCCGCGGGCGGGGTCTTGACCGCCGCCGCATGGCTGGCGGTACGCTACGCCGCGATGACTACCTCCAAGCACGGATTGGGGGCCTGGTTCACCGAAGGTGAGTGCTGATGCACTCGCCTGTGACCGGCACCTTCCCGTCCGATCTGCTGTGGCCCGCGCGTGACCGTTCCGCGCCGCCGCCCCCCGTCGAGATCGCGAATGCCCGCGAGGGCGCCGAGGAGCACCTCGGTCCAACCTCGGGGACTGTCTGGCACGTGGACTGCCGAGGCACCCCGCACCTGATCGTCCTGGTGGACGGGTTGCCGGTCGCGCTCGACCATGGTCCGGCGGAACTCCGCCGTGAACGGCTTCTCGCCGAGCTGACCGGCGCGCCGCTGCCGTGCGTCCGGGTGCTCGACCAGGCACTTCGTCTGACAGTCCCTGCCGACGGCGTTCCGGGTGATCCGCAGGACGCTGCTCCGGACGGCGTCGACCTGTTCGGCGCGGCGCCGCACACTTCCCTCCCCCGCCCAGCGACCTGGAGGGTCACCGGCAGATCCTGGCCATCGAGCGCGCACGGGCGCCCCAACCGCCCCGACCGCCGGGCGCGCCGGGCACACGCCCGACCTTCCCGCTGACCACAGGTCACCGCACGGCGGGCCACTGCCCGCGACCCCTTACAAGCTTCGCGCGGCCGACAGCCGCGCCCGCACACCCGCCAGGTGATGACGCATGCCCATGACCGCCACCCTGCCCGACGAGAACAAGCCCGACGGCAACGAACCCCTGATTCCGCTGGCCACGCTGTCCTTCGATGCCGTCCACGACAGCGCGCAGCCACGCACCCCCGACCCGCTCGCGGTGGCCGACGAGCTGATCGCGTTCCTGTCCGAAACATCCACCGAACCGCGCCCCGACCCCCAGCTCGAGGCGCTGATGCTCGCCGTCGCCGCGGATCTTCCGGTCCTGCTCTGGGGTGAGCCGGGGATCGGCAAGACCTCGGCGATCACCCAGCTTGCCGAGGCCCTCGACCTGCCGCTGACCACGGTGATCGCCAGCGTGCACGAGCCATCGGACTTCTCCGGGCTGCCGGTCGTAGGCGAGGACCCCGCCGTCCATGGAGTGCCGCTGGCACCGCCGGACTGGGCGGTGCGGCTCGTCCGGGAGGGCCGCGGCCTGCTGTTCCTCGACGAGCTCTCGACCGCCCCGCCGGCCGTACAGGCCGCGCTGCTGCGCCTCGTGCTGGAGCGCAGGGTCGGCGCGCTGAGGCTGCCCCCAGGGGTGCGGATCATCGCCGCCGCCAACCCGAAGGCGTCCGCGGCCGACGGCTGGGATCTCAGCGCGCCGCTCGGCAACCGGTTCGTCCACCTGCCCTGGGTCCACGACGCCGGTGTCGTCGTCCGCGGCCTCGGCGGCACCTGGCCACGCGCGGTCCTCCCGCGGCTCGACCCGGACCGGCTCCCCGGCGCGGTAGCCTACGCCCGTCGCGCCGTTTGCGGCCTGCTGACCACCCGCCCGAAGCTCGTCCACAAGCTCCCGGACGGTGAGACCCGGCGCGGCGGGGCCTGGCCGTCGCCACGCAGCTGGGAGATGACGCTGCGCCTCGTCGCCTTCGCCACCGCCGCCAACGCCTCCCGAGACGCGCTCTCGCTACTGGTCCGTGGCACCGTCGGTGACGGTCCCGGGCTGGAGCTGCTCGCCAGTCTCGACCGGCTCGACCTTCCCGACCCGGAGACCCTGCTCGCCGACCCGACCGCGGCTGACCTGCCCGACCGGGGCGACCTGCGACAGGCCGTGCTCGACGCCGTCGTCGACGCCGTCCGCCGCCAACCCGACAGGAGCCGCTGGGACGCCGCCTGGGCAGTGCTCGCCCACGCCCTGGACACCGGCGCCCCGGACCTTCTCGTCGTCCCCGCCTCGACCCTCGCCGCGCTGCGCCAGCCCGACTGGGACCTTCCCGAGGCGATCGACCGCTTCAACGGGGTCGTCGCGCTGCGCCGGCGCGTCGACTCCCTCACCGACTCCCCCACCCGGGGACGCCGATGAACGCCCCGCGCCCCGTCCCGGACCCCGCCGCGGCCATCGACGGCGAGAAGCTCTTCGCCGCCAGGCTGCACGCGGCCCAGGTACGGCCCTACCTCGCGACGGCACTCTTCGCGCTCTGCCCCGTTCCGTCCTGGCGGGTTCCGACAATGGGTGTCGACCGGCACTGGCGCTGCTACATCTCCCCACGGTTCGTCACCGAGACGCCGGTGGACCAGCTCGCCGGTGTCTGGGTGCACGAGATCTCCCACCTGCTGCGCGACCACCACGGCCGCAGCGACCGTTACATCGCCGAACACGGCGAGGACAGCCCCGCCGAACGGCTGCGGATGAACATCGCCGCCGACTGCGAGATCAACGACGACATCTACGGCGACGGCCTCGCCCGGCCCCTGGACTGCGTCGACCCGGAATGGCTGCGGCACCCGCCGGGCCAGTTGATGGAGGAGTACCTCGCCGGCTTCCGGCTGACCACCTACAGCCGGACCCTCGCCTGGCTGGACTGCGGCTCCGGAGCAGACGGGCTCGACCGCCCCTGGGAACTCGGCCCGGACGGCGCACACGGCCTGAGCGAACAGGAACGCGACCTCGTCCGCCATCGAGTCGCCCGCGGCATCATCGGCGCGCCAGGGACCATGCCGGCGGGGTGGCGGCGCTGGGCCGAACAGGTCACACACCCGGCCCAGCCCTGGCGGGCCCTCCTCGGCGCGGCGCTACGGGCAGCCATCTCCGGCGCGGGCGCTGGCGACGACTACACCTACACCCGTCCCTCCCGGCGCGCCGCCGCGCTGCCAGGAGTCATCGCGCCGAGCCTGCGCCGCGTGCCGCCCCGGGTGGCCGTCGTCGTGGACACCTCCGGCTCCGTCAGCGACACCGAACTGGGCAGCGCGCTGCTCGAGATCGCCGCGATCGGCCGAGCCGTCGGCGGCCGGCGCGACAGTGTCCTGGTCGTGCCCTGCGACGCCGCGGCCGGCGCGGTCACGACGCTGTGCCGCGAAGAGGATCTCCCGCTCGTGGGCGGCGGCGGGACGGACCTGCGAGCCGGCTTCGCCGCGGCACTCCGACACCGGCCAGACGTCATCGTCGCGCTCACCGACGGCCAGACACCCTGGCCGCGCCGCCCGCCCAGTCGGACCGTGATCGGCCTCTTCGACCGGCCCGGAGCCTGGTCCGAGAACAGCGAGTACGTGCCCGAGGCCCCGCCAGCCTGGGCCCGCCTCGTCCAGATCGGCGACCGACCCGGCAGATGATCTCCAACCCTCCGCGGCACCGGTCAGGGCAATCGAGCGTGCAGGGCGTATTCCACCGGGATCTCCTGCCCGGCGAGGAACAGCCGCCACCGGCCGTCCGACCCTCGGACCATCAGTTCCTGACGCCCCTGAGGGCCTTCGGCGTCGAGGTACTCGGTGAGCCTGGTGACACGCAGACCGGCCGCCGCGGCGGCTGTCACGATCTCCCCCATCCCGTGGGGGTACTGCACGGTGTGCGTGGTCCGCAGGCGGGCCGCGCTGCTGGCATAGAACGTCGCCGAGGGCAGGCGGTGCGCCGCGCCGCCCTGATAGGGAAAGTCGAACCGGACCGGCTCGGCGGTGTCGACCATCTGGGTCAGCGGATGCCCGTCGATCAGCACCATGACCCCACCAGGGCGCAGAGCCGTGGCCGCGCTGTTCATCCAGGCCGCCACGTCCGAGATCCAGGGAAGCACCCCGTAGGAGGCGACCACCAGATCAAACGACGCGGCGAGGTCGCTGGGCAGCCGCTGCGCGTCCGCCTGGACGAACCGCGCGCCCAGCCCGGCCGCGGCGGCCAGGGCGCGGGCGCGCTCCACCGCGACACCGGAGAAGTCCAGCCCCGTCACGCGGGCACCGAGCCGTGCCCAGGACAAGGTGCCCAACCCGAAGTGGCATTGCACATGGAGCAGATCGACATCGGACAGCGCCCCGACGGCCGCCGTCACCTCGTCCCGCTCCCGGACGGACAGCGCGCACCGCCCGGCGAGGAAACCTTCGACGTCGTAGTAGTCGTCCTGCCCGTGCAAGCGAGCCAGTTCGTCCCACCGCGCCCGGTTCAGCTCCAGCGCCTCGCTCACAGAGCAAAGACTGTAGCGACGCCGACACAGCCGGCGCGCATCCGCGCCTTCGGCCTCACGAGTCCCAACCCCGCCTGGTCAGCGCAGGCAGAGTTGATCGTCATAAACTCAGACTCGTCGTCCAGTGAGGGAGGTCGGCACCATGACCTTGGAGGAGATCCGGGCGCTCCGTCCCCAGATCGCCGCCCTGTGCCATAAATATGGGATCGCCGAGTTGGCGGTCTTCGGTTCGGTGGCGCGTGGTTCCGCCAGTCCAGCCAGTGACGTCGATATTCTGTACGTTCGGGCTCCGGGCAACGATCTCGGCATGTCCTATTTCGACCTGCAAGACGACCTGGAGGCACTTTTCGGCAGATCCGTCGACCTTGTCGCCAAGGACGGACTGCACCGGCTGATCCGCAACGAGGTACTGCACGACGCCCAGGTCCTGTATGCGGCGTAACGAACTCTATCTGGCCGATCTCCTGGACAACGCACGCGCTGTCCAGGAATACATGGAAGATGTGGACCGGGAGCGCTGGGAAACCGACCGCATCCTCCGCGACGCGGTATTAGGTCACATCGCCGACCGCCGGACACATCCACCCCGGCCTGAGCGGCACCCAAACTCCGATCGGTCGCTGTGACGACGGAACCCCCTGGACCCTGTCTGTCCGGCGCATCCTCGTCGTAGGCGCGACCAGGCGCGGGCAAGAGATTGGTGCTGTGGTCGATCATCCGCGGACTCGGCCCAACATCCACCCCTTGGTTGTACACCTGGGTAGTCGCCTTGCGTCATGCCACTGGAGTCGTCGGCTGGACGCAGGAACGCGGCACGCCAGAGATCATCGGCGGTTCGTCCACCGGCGTCCGTGGACGTCCGCCGGTCAAGGGTCCAGCCTCGTCCTATGTCGATGAGCTGGCCAGC
Source organism: Frankia sp. CcI49 (assembly GCF_001983215.1). NCBI lineage: Bacteria > Bacillati > Actinomycetota > Actinomycetes > Frankiales > Frankiaceae > Frankia > Frankia sp. CcI49. Next base: position 267,734 of record NZ_MOWP01000029.1, on the reverse strand, counting down.
AGGGGTGCCTGGCCAGCTCATCGACGGCGAGATGCCGCACGGCACTCCATCAACAGGGACGACAGATTCCGGGGGGATCCTCGTAGACGCCGCAACTCCTGTTCTCACCCCGGAACTCAATTCTGATCTTTTCCCCACGGATAAGGCGAATCTCCGCGACCGAATCACTGCCCTGATCAAAATCTAGATCGCCCAGGGCGACATCCGCAATGGACAGAAGTAGATCCTCGGCCTGACGAGCCTGGCGTTGAATTCGGTCAACTTTGAGAGAGGAGAGCTTGTTACGTTCAGCAGTTCTCGTCATGGGAACCCCTCTATCAGGCAGGCTGTATGACCGTAGGCCCCTCGACCCCGGAGCCCACGCATCGGCGGTGTGCCCTCCCGGAATCGATCTACTCCCCTGTAGACAACTTTAGAGTCCTCAGACAAGAAGGACCGCGAATTGACCGGCATCGCCCCCACCCGCCCGGGTCCTCGACGCCTGCCCGCCGGCCGTGAAACCCACGTGTCCCGCACCAAGCCGGAAGGAGTCCGCTCGGGCCCCGATCAGGACAATCGAGCTGCAGGGCGTACTCCACCGGGATCTCCTGTGGGCCGGGAGCGACGGCATCAGGCGAAGACTTCGACAGGGCATCGGGCAACGCCCCCGCGTTCGATCCGAGTGTCACAGGTAATCAATGGCAGGCTCAGCGCTTCCGCGAGGGCCACATACTGGGCATCGTAGGCGCTGAGGTTGTGGTGCAGGTCGCGGACTCGCGGCCAGAGGACGAACGTCTCGTGACGCACAAGCGGAAGAAGTCGGTAGTCACCGACAGCCTTCTCCGCCTCCCGCTCGCTGATCCTGCGGCCACGGACCATCCCGAAGAGGGCTGAGAGCATCTCGTAGTCCAGGAGCCCTGGGGCCGCGAGCGACGCGAGGCCGGCGAGCCGACGGCGCACCGCGTGCCCAGCCGGACTGCGGTCGGTCAGCGTCCGGACCAGGGCGGAGCAGTCGATCACGGCCTCGGGACGGTTCACCGACGCTCTCGGCCCTCGTCGATCGCGGCGAGGATGTCCCCGGTGGACACGTCGGAGTGGGTCTCCCGGTCGAGCCGCGCCATCATGTCCGAGAGAAGCGGAGTCCGGGCGTCTCTGGTGACCAGATCAAGAAGGTAGGCCTGCAGGCTGCGACCGGACTGCGCGGCTTTGACCTTGAGAGCGTCCAGAGTCCCGTCCGGGACATCGCGGATGGTGATCGCGGTCATGCCTGCATTCTAGCTGCAGCACTGCCGGATCAGCAGCAAGCCGCCGACCCCTGCCGGGTCGAGGTGCCATGCGAACGCACTGTCCGAACTCGCGAGGGATGGCCGCAGCCGTCCGCTCTCCCACAGGGAGCCGCCGCCAGGGGGAATCACCGCTCGGGAAGGCGACCAGGTTCTCCTCCCAGGCCACGGCAGCCGCCCGCAGGTCGGCGGCGGTCAGACTTCGGTCGAGCTCGCTGGACACCTGGCGGCGGCCGTCGGGCGAAGGCGGCGCGGCTTCGGCGGCCAGGCCGTCTTCTGGAGCCGTACCCGGGCGGTCCCTCTGCGGCGAGGACCGCCGTGGACGCTCATCGCGCCGGCGAAGCGAGAGGCCCGCCGACTCAGGTCTCGTCTTGGTAGATGTTGATCATGGTCGGATTGAGCTCGTCCAGGATCGCCCATTCCGATCGACGCGAGATGGCCCGTGTCCAATCGCTCAACTCGATGCTGTCATCGGAGAACCACCACTCGGAATGCTTGCCGAGGGCGGCGAGATTGGCACTTGGGGCGAACTGAATCTCCAGGTGCACTTGGATGTATTCGTCATCGTCGAAGCGGGCGAACTGCCGAACGGGCGCGAGGCGGAACGCGGATCCACCGCCGAAGTCAAAGATCCCAAACTGGTAGAGCAGACCGTCGGCGTTCGGCTCGTCTGGGACGTCGAAGCGGACGGCGGCGAAATCCAGGAACACGGCCCACGCCTGCCGCACGGTGAGTTCGTGGGCAGCTGTTCTCTGCGCCTCGACCTTGGCAAGCAACACCTGCGCTGCGTTCTCTGTAGGCAGCGCCCGGGCAGACCTCACCTGCACATCATTGCAGCCAGGCAACCGGCGGCCCGATGCGATCGGTGGCAGCCTGGGACGCGCCGGCGAGCACGACGCGCCAGCGCCGCGCGCAGCCGTCGCGCGGCGCGGCCCTTCCCTGGCGGCGTCTTGACACGGCGAGCGCGAGCCGATGAGAGACGATGTTCGTCTGGGTGACGTCTCGTGTCGTCCTGGTGGGGCCTGGCGGGGGTGGCCGGTGGTCGAGGGTCTGAGCGGTGAGCAGGTGCGTGCGCTGGCCGAGGTGTTCTCGGATGAGCGGTCGGCGCGGTCGGTGCTGGAGCGGGCGGGGTTTCCGGCGGGTCGGTTTCCGTGGGGTGCGTCGAACGCGGTGCTGACCGACACCCCGGCCGGGGAGTACGCGGAGTTGTTGGCAGAGGCGCCGGGTCGTGCGGTCGAGGATGTGTGGGGGCGGTCGGTGGAGCGGCTGCGGGTGGGGGTGCCGGCGGCGGCGAAGCTGTTGGAGGTGTGCGCGTGATGTGACGCGGAGCCGATCCCGCTTGACCTGTTCACCAGCCATCCCGCGCTGCTTGGCGGATCGCTCGGCGAGGTTGCCGCGGACAGGCGGGGGTGGACTGAGGCGGTCGGAGCACTGGTCCGCTTCAGTCTGGTGCGTCGGGACGGTGACCGGCTGCTCTGTCCGTGTCCACCGCCGTCCGCTGAATCATCGGCTTGGGTGGCAGCGGTTCGGATCTTTCAGTCAATCTTCACCTACTTACTCTCATCCTGCTGGACATCGGGTTCTATGATCTCCATAATCCCAATCAAAAGGTTTGTTCGTTCATCCATCAGCAGGGGGCAAGGTGGCGAAGAGCTTTTGGGGCCACGTAGCGGAGGCCACGACTGGTTTCGTCGTCGGTCTGCCAGCACTCGGCGTCGGAGCGGTGGCCGGAGCGGCGACGGCACTGTCCGGTGGCAAGTTCTCTGACGGATTCGACGCCGTCGGCGATGCCGTTGAGGACGCAATAGATGCAGCCGGCAAGTTCGGAGACAAGCATTCCGACGAGCTGACGAGTACGACAATCAAGACTGTCGGACACGTTGTCGGCGGCGCGGCCGGCCATCACCACACCAGCTCATAGCGATCAACTTAGGTTGGACGCCCCCGCGGAGGATCCCGCGGGGGCGTCACCATGCCTGCTCTCTTACGAGTTGCCAGCGACGCGCCGGCGAGCACGGCCCGCCAGGGCCGCGCGCAGCCGTCGCGTGGCGCCGCTTGATCTCAAACGAGAGATTCGGCAACGATGCGGCCCGGCCGCCTGTCCGATCCCGGGTGATGTTTTACATCTCGGTCCCGCCTGGCGCTTGACGTGATCCTTTAGGACGGAGTCCTAGCCTGCATGCGTGAGCTACGACATGTTCGTCCAGCGATTCGAGCGCCGCGAGGCGGCGCCGTTGCCCCGTACGGCCTTCCTGGCTGTCTTCGGCCCCCATATCGACCGTCGGGAGCACCAACACAGATACTGGCACGTCAGTGCCGACGACGGCAGCGAAGCAGACATCTACGCCACACCTGCCGAAAACACGCTGGAAAGCCTGATGATCACCCGGTTCTCTGCGGGTCGAGTGCTCGACATGCTTGTCGAGTTCATCGGCCTCGCCGACGCCGTAGTACTCGCCCCCGGCTGTCCCACCTTGCTCGCGCACGAGGACCAGCGTCGGCACCTTCCCGAGGAACTTCATGACGACGCCGTGATCGTCCAGACAGGTGCGGACCTGCAGCGTGTCCTTCAGGACTGCTAGGCGCCTTGTAGAACATGTGGTGGGATGGAATCGTCAAGCATGTGGTGGGACTGGACACGCGGCTCGTCGCTGTCGTGTTCTGGGTGATACTTGACGTGCCGGTCCCACCTGATGCTTGACTGCGGTCCAGCGGGCTCTGCACTTCGGCGGACGGGCGGTGAGCGCTCGGCTAGCGTTCTGGCGTGGCGGACGGTAGCGGGGACGTCGTGGGCTTTGGGGTGGCTGAGGCTCGGGYGGTGCCGGCCGCTGCCTGTGCCGTGGCTGGCCTTGATCCTGCCGGCGCTCGGATGTTGCGGCTCGGTGAGCATGCGGTGTTCCTGGCGCCCGATGCCCTCATCGTACCGGCGGCGGCCGGGTAATCGTCCGTCCGAAGAGCCGCGCCGGTCGGCGGGCGATCGTCATCCCGGAGAACCTGTGCGCGAGCCTGCGGGCCCACCGTTCCGCGCAACGCGCCGAATGTCGGGCGGCCACGGTGAGTGGGTCAACGGACATGACCTCGTGTTCGTCCAGCCGAACGGACGGCCGATCGACTCGCGGGCCGACCACCGGGCCTGGCAGGACCTACTCACAAGCCGGAGTGCGCGCCGCTCGGCTCCACGATGCTCGGCACACGATGGCGAGCCTGATGCTCGCGAGAAGGTCCATCCGCGGGTGGTCATGGAGATCACGGGCACTCGCAGATCAGCCTGACTCTCGGCACCTACAGCCACGTCGCGCCGGAACTGTCGACGGAAGCAGCGGACCGGATGGGCTCTGCGCTATGGGGAGAAACAACACCGGCCGCAGACGACGAAGAAGGCCAAGACGAGAAAACGAGAAAGGCTGACATGGGTTCGCACCTGTGGCTGCCAGAAAGAAATAGCGGCTCCGTCCACATGGACGAAACCGCTGGTAGCTACGGGTGCGCCGCCAGGGACTTGAACCCCGAACCCGCGGATTAAGAGTCCGCTGCTCTGCCAATTGAGCTAGCGGCGCATGCCTCCGCGTTTCCGCGGCGACGTGGACAACCATACCAGGCCCGCAGGGCGTTTGACGCCGAGGGGGCAACCAATTTTGTCGGCGGTCGATCGGAGGCCCAGGCGGCCTCGGATCCGGCCCCGGGTGCAGCCCGGGTGCGGCGTGTCGCCGGGGTTGGCCGATCGTTGAGGGCCTGGACGCGCGCAGTCGCAGGCGGCCCCCAGGACGGCTCCCCCCGGGTGCGGGACAGCCGGGACGAGGCGCGGGGCGCGAGCGGGCGGTCGCGGGTTGACCGAAGGTGCCTGGTGGCGGCGTTAGCATCGGGCGCGTGAGCCCGACCGCCGCACGTGATCTCGTTGTCGACCGGACCGCTCTGCTCGAGTTCGTCCGTCCTCGACACCATGGCATTCTCGTCACCACCCGAAGTGACGGAAGGCCACAGTTGTCGCCCGTGACCATGGGTGTGGACAGGGCCGACGACATCGTCATCTCGACCTATCCCGATCGTGCCAAGGCACGTAACGCACGCCGGGACGAACGGGCGTCGGTCTGTGTGCTGTCGGACGAGTTCAGCGGTGACTGGGTGCAGGTCGACGGAAGCATCACGGTGGTGGATCAGMCGGCGGCGGTGGAGGAACTCGTCGAGTACTACCGCTGCATCAGCGGGGAGCATCCGGACTGGGAGGAGTACCGCGAGGCGATGCGGCGCCAGGGCAAGGTGCTGCTGCGGCTGCGGATCGACCGCTGGGGGCCGATCAGCCGCGGCGGCTTCCCGCCTCACCTGCTCGCCGGGACGAACTGACCTCCGGGTATCCGTCCCGGTAGCCGCGGAACGCCGTCCGGAAGCCGTCCAGGAGTGACGTCGAACCGCTTCGGGCCTTTCGGGCGCGTCGGTGCGAGGATTCGCGACACGCTTCGCCTCGGTGTGGCGCGGCGGCGGATGCGGCGGGCGCTGCGTGGCGATCTGGCTTCGCGGCTCCGCGCGGCGGATCTGATCAACGGGGCGATGAACCTCGCCGCGCTGATTCTGATGATGTTCTTTCCGTTCGTGATCGCGTTGGCGGCGGCATCGCCTCTGGGTGCCGGCGGGGCGGCGGACATCATCATCAGGCGGATGGGCCTGAACCATGATGCGGCGATGGCCGTCGAGCGGCTTTTCACGCCGCGGGGTGGGACGACGGTCTCCGGTTGGTCCGTGCTGGGTGTGCTCTGGCTGGTGCTGGGTGGGGTGAGCCTGGCCGCGTCCATTCAGGTGGTGTACGAGCGGGTGTTCCGGCTGAGCCCGGCGGGTCTGCGCGGTCTACGCCATCAGGTCATCTGGCTGTCTGGGCTGCTCGTGTTCCTGGCCGGTTCGACGGCGCTCGGAGCGGTGCTTACCGGCACCGCGGTCGGTCAGGTCGGCTACGCACTGGTCGTCGTCGTGATGACGGCGATGTTCCTGTGGGCGGGTGCCTGGGTACTCACGATGGGCCGGCTGAGCTGGCGGGCGGTCTGGCCGGTGGCCTTCTTCACGACGATCGGGCTGACCGGGCTGGGTGGGTTCAGCCGGCTGGCGTTCTCTGCGACGATCGTGTCGAACGAAAGCACCTACGGGCCGATCGGTGTCGTGTTCACCATCCTGTCCTGGCTGATCGGGTTCGGTGTGGTGATGATCGGTGGCGCGGTGGTCGGCAGCTGGTACGTCGAGGCGGGGGTTTCGGTCATCGACGTCCTGAAGCGGATTTCGACCGACAGCCGGCCACGGCACGGCCAGGCGCACGGGCAGAGACATCGAGAACCCTGATCCGGCGGGCCCGGGCCGAGCCGGGCACCGCGGGACACCAGCCTCAGGTGCGGACGCGAGCCACAGGCAGAGCTACAGGCGGCAAGGTCAGCCCCAGGTGGAGAGGTTGCGGCTCAGGGAGCCGGTGAAGACACCGGTGGACTCGTAGACGTCGCGCCGGCGTTCGAGGGTGCCGGTGCCGGCCGTGGTCGGCTCGTCCGTCCACAGATCGGACACGGCGACGCGGTGCTGGCCGGCGGGCTGGCGGTGGTCCAGCGGGAGGGCCGCTCCGGCCGGCATGGCGCCCGTTCCGCGCACGACCACCGTGCCGCGCAGGATCTCGTCCAGAACGGGCAGCGAGGTACCGGCGCCGGCGTCCGCGGCCTCGCCCTCCCCGGCCGGGGTGATGACGATCCGCAGGTACCAGCGCGGGCCTGAGATCCCGATCAGCCGGCTGCCGCCGCTGCTGAACTCCGGCCCGTACCGGCCGGAGGTGACGGTCGGCGTGCCGACCGGGGTGGCGCAGGCGGGTACGGCAGTCGTGCCGGGCGCGTCGGCTGCGCTGGGCACGTCGGCCGCGCTGGGCACGTCGGTCGCGGCGGTCGCGGCGGCCAGGTCGGCGCGGAATCCGTCCCAGGTGCCGCGGCTCTTCGGAGCGGCGAAGGCGGCCAGCCGAATCGTCAGCTGATCGGCCCGCAGGACGAGTTCCTGGACCTCGGGCCGGCCGGGGGCCGGCTGGATCTCGGCCGTCACGGCATCCGGCACGGCGACGCGCAGCGCGCCGTAGTCGACCAGCGGCGGCCAGTCCCACTCGGGCAGGCCGAGGTCCGGTGCGTCGGCCTCGTCGTAGGGGCCGGGGCCGGGCATGGGCGGCGCGGCCGGCGGGCCCGGGTCGGCGGCCCTGTCGCTCGCGGACCTGCGATGACCGAACATCAGCAACCTCCGCCGCGCCGGACCGTGATGGTCACAACCGAATCGTGAGCTCACTGGGAGTGTCACGCGGGACGTCCCAGGCCTGCAAGGCGTGCGTGCCTGTCGGCCACCGGACTCCGGCCGGTGCTCTGCCCTCGGATCGGTTCCTCAGATCAGCTCCTCGATGAAGTCCTGCGGCCGCGCGGTGACGAGCACGCGTTCCAGCTCCCGCGGGGAGTCACCGTAGTCACGTACTCCGTAGTGCAGCAGGACGCGGTTGTCCCAGAGCGCGACATCACCGGCGGACCAGCTGAGTCTTACCTGGCACTCGGGCCTCGTGGCCTCGGCGAGCAGCACGCGGACGAGGTCCGCGCTGCTCGACCGGTCCCAGCCGACCACGACGGGGTCGAGCATGAAGCAGACGTAGAGGTGGCGTTCGCCGGTGCGTGGGTGTTCCTGCACCAGCGAACGCACGACGGCCGGGTAGTTCTGCCGGTCGATCGGCCGGCGCCTGGCCATGTGGGTCGTGTAGAGGTCCTCGATGGACTCCTTCACCGCCGGGCTGAGGCGGCGGTAGCAGTCGACGAGGTTCGAGAACACGGTGTCACCGCCGACCGGTGGCACCTGGACGGCGCGCAGCGCCGAGTAGTCCGGCGCGGTGACGAGGCTGCTCGCGTCAAGGTGCCAGCTGCCGGCGTCGTCGGGTTCCGGCGTGCGGTCGCGGTTGTGGACGAGATGTACGCCCGGCGTCGTGGGGTGGTTCGGGAGCACGGAGGGGAAGGAGATGAGCGAGCCGAAGTTCCGGCAGAACGCCACGTACTGGGATGTGTCGAGACGCTGGTCGCGGAAGACCAGGAGCTTGTGGGTGTCGAGAAGGCTCCTCAGGACGTCCACATCGAGCTGCGACAGGGGAACACGCAGGTCGGCGCCGTGGAGCTGCACGCCCGTCGTGGGGCCGATCATGCTCACCGACGCCCGCTCGAGCACTGTGCCCGCGGCCGGGCCCGGCACCGGTTTCCACGCCGCTGCGGAGGGCGTGGCCGCCGCGGAGCTCCGGTCAGCTGGTGGGTGTGGGTAGGCGCGCACGTCGTCCTTCACGGTCGGGGCGCGTTACGCGGGCCGCGAGTCGTCGACCGCTGGCCATCGGCCGCGCACGCACTGTCAGTGACCGGCCCCGGAGCTGAACCGGTCGGCGTGCGACGCCGCACGAGATCCGCAGACACGGAATAACCTTGGACTATAGACCGTATCTGCGGATATGCCGGCGGTTTGTACGCCTTCGGGCTCAGGTCAGCGTGACGCCGAGGACGCAGACATCGTCCTCTCGTTCGCCCGGCCCGGCGATCTCGGCCAGCAGCGCGTCGCACAGCTGGTCGAGGTCGGTGCTGGCGGCGGCTGCGGCGATGTCCGCCCGATCGAGCGCCCGCTCGGACGGCACCCGTCCCGACGGCACCCGTCCCGACGAGTCTCGTCCGGCCACCCGGGCGGCGCTCGCCGCCAAGGCCTCGAGGCGCTGGGAGATGGAGACGTCACGGCGCTCGACGAGCCCGTCGGTGTACAGCAGCAGGCCCGGGCCGGCCAGCCGCAGGCCGCTCTGCCCGTACCGGTGGTCGGACAGCACGCCGAGCATCGGGCCGTGGACCTCGGGCAGGTAGCGCGGGCGGCCGCCCTCCCCCGCGAGGTGCAGCGGCGGTGGATGACCCGCGCACGACCAGCTGAAACGCCCGGTGGCCGGATCGAGCTGGGCGATCACCGCGGTGGCCAGGATCTCGCTGCCGGAGCCGGCGAGGTTGGCCGACAGCTGGGTGGTGATCGCCGCGGGCGACAGGCCGTGCAGCGCATAGGCCCGGGCCGAGTGGCTGAGCTCGGCCATGAGCGCGGTGGCGCGCAGCCCGTGGCCGCCGACGTCGCCGACGGCGAGGGCCAGCGTCCCGTCGGGCAGGACGGTCGCGTCGTACCAGTCGCCGCCGAGGCCGACGTCGCGGCCGGCGGGCAGGTAGCGGGCGGTCAGCTGGACGCCGGGCACGACCGGCAGCTGCTGCGGCAGGATGGCGCGCTGCAGGGTCTCCACGGTGCACATCTGGCGTTCGTAGCGACGGGCACGCCCGATCGCCCGCCCGTAGGCGGAGGCCATCGCGCGGAGGAAGGCCTGGCAGTCCGGCCCGAACTGCCTGGGCTCGGGCCAGGCGAGCAGCAGCACCCCGAGCGGGCCGTCGCCGCCGTCGGCGACGACCGGGAGGCTGGCGCAGGCCTCGATGCCGAGCTCGGCGAAGACCTCGGCACGGTCGGGAAAGTCGCGCAGGTAGCGTGCCGCCGAGGTGTCGAAGCGGGCGCGGCCCGTCTGCATGACCTGGGTCGCGACGGCGGGGCCCCAACTGCCCGGAGCAGCCCAGGCGCGGTCGACGGCGGGTGGGCGGGGCCAGGTGATGACCCTCGTCCGCAGCGGCGCGCCCGGTGGGCCGCCGCGTGGGCCGAGGTCGCCGTCCTCCTCGAACAGCACCATGCCGGCGAAGGTGACACCGAGGCGGGTGACCGTCCCGAAGGCGACCCGGGCAACGTCCTCCACGGTCAGTGCCGTGCTGAGCCCGTCGGTGAAGTCGAGCAGTTCCAGGGATGCCTCCAGCGGCGACAGCGATCGGCCACCGCGGCATCTGCCCGCGTCATCCAGCGCCGCGCCCAAGGTCGGCACGGACTCGTGCCGGTCTGCCATCCCCGGCACCTGCACCTGCACCGGTTGCCCCATTTGTCGAATATCCCTCCGTGGACGAGACGGCCCCAGCCGGCAGCCGTCCGGCTCTCTTCAGGGGAACGAGCGAGCACCCGGGGGAATGCCGGTTGACCCCGCCGCGGCGCCAGAAAAGGGGTTACCGGACGAAGCCACCTCGACCGGGAGAGTGATGCGCCGCCGGCATGGGCCCTTGTAATGATCTCCGGAACGGAAAAGGGCCGGCGGGCGTAGCCCAATTCGCGAACCGACCGACGTTCGCCGCTGTAGGGGCACCTGACCGGAGCGTCACCCGTATCACCTGCCCCGGGCATTCTCGGCGGTTGACCAGAAGTCGCCCATGTCAGTCGTGTCTGTCAGGCATCGTGCTTGTCAGGTATCACCCAGGTCAGGCAGCACGAACAGGCGGCGGGACGACGGTCACGGACGTCCCCCGAGGGAAAGTCGCTGGCGCTCGGCGCGCAGGCCGACGGCGAGAGCGCCGACGGGTGGGCGCCGGGCCGGGTCCGGGTGCAGGGCGCGCGCCAGCAGATCGTTGAACTCGGCCGAATGGCCCGGCAGCGGCACGTCCGGCGCGGACGCGAGCCCACCGAGAGTCTCCCGGACCAGCGCCGCGACCTGGTGGACGTCCGCCGGTGGCCCGGGACGAGCCCCCAGGCCCCGGATGGGACGCGGGCTCAGGCTGCCGCCCGCCGGCACGGAATGGTGCCAGCGGCCGAGCCCCTGGTGACGTTGCTCGGGTGCCTGCCAGGGGCCGCCCTCGCCGGGGACCTCGGTCAGGCCGAGCAGGCCGAGATCGCGCAGCGCGACGGCCCGCCGGCCGCGGCCGGGGGCGGTGATGACGATCGCGTCGGGGGTCAGGCAGCGGTGCGCCTGCCCCTGCTGGTGCAGTGTCTGCAGGACGAGGCAGAGTTCGGCCGCCGCGGCGAGCGCCCCCGCGGCGGCGATGCGGTCCAGCCCGCCGACCGGCCCGCCCGCGCCGAATCCGCGCACACCGAACCCGCCTGGGACGGGACGGGTACGGGCCGGGCCGCCGCGGGTGACCGCGGAACGGGAGAGGCGGGAGAGGCCGGAGAGGCTCGCCCCGGGGGTGTGGACGTCGCGCCAGGGCCGGCCGGTCGGCGCCGACAGCACCAGCGTCGCCGTGTCGCACCGGGTGAGCGCCTGCCGGTACCTGTGCTCGTGTTCGTACTCGTGTTCCTGCCCACGCCCGGGGCCAGGGCCGTGGCCATGGCCGTCACCGCTGCCGCTGCCGATGCCGCTGCCGTCACCGCTGCCGCTGCCGCTGTCCTCACCGTTGCCGGCCAGGCCGTGCCGGGTGAGCGTGCGCGGCAGCCCGGCGGCGCCGGCGAACTGGTCCAGCAGGTCGGCCTGGGCACGTAGGCCGGCGCGGCGGGCCTCGGCGTCAGCTGTCGGGCGATGTACCTGCAGGTGCCTGATCCGCACCGGCCGGGCCGTCGGCACCAGCTCCCGGGCGTCGGCGTCGTACTGCGCCCAGGACCGGTCCGGCGCGACGGTCTCGGTGACCGGATCATGCAGGAGATAGCAGGCGTGGCCGAGGCGGACCTCCGCTCCCCCGTACCAGCGACCGGCCGCCGGATCAGTCGCGTCGAGCGCCTCGTCGTCGTGGCGGGCACGCAACCGCGGCTGCCCGGTCGGGAGCCGCCTCCCACCGGTCGACGGCCACCCCTCGCCGGTACCGGCCGAGGGCCGTACCTCGCCAGTCGCCGGCTGTGTCTCGCCGGTCGACGTCCGCCGCTCGGCCTGGACGTCGTCGTAGTAAGCACGGCGGATGTCGTCGGTGTCGGGACGCATCAGCAGGGAGCGCAGGCGCGTCTCGTCCCACAGCTCGATGGCGATGTTCATCTCCCGCTGGCGGCCGTCGCGCCAGGCCGTCCAACGCCGGCGGGCTTCCGGCGGAAGGCTCACCGGGACGCACAGCACCCAGCTTTCGATCCCGTAGCCGTTCTCGCGCGCCGCCCGGCAGGCCCGCGCGAAGGAGTGCTCGACGTTGCGCAGCTGGTCGGCGGCCAGGCGGTCGATGACGTAGCGGACCTGCCAGATCCGGACCTGGCTGGTGAGATCGCCGAGGAAGACATCGACGCCCCGGTCGCCCTGGATCGGGGCGACGCCGTGCGCCGGGCCGTGCAGGCGGTCGACGAGTGAGGTCACCATCCGCTCGAACGCGGCCCGGCCGCCCTCGACGCCGAGCCGGGACCGGTGAACGTGGAAGTCGACGGGCCCGCCCCCCGCCGGAAGGTCCACGGCCGCACCCCCTCGCCGATTTCACCGGCTTCACCGAGCCCGGCTACTCCCGGCACAACACGAACTGTCGCCAGCGGACTCTACCCTCGCCGCTTTCGGTGAAAGCGGTGAATAGCGAAAGTCATCGATAGGCGGGCGGGTGCACCGGTCACTGCCCACCAGAATCCCCGGTGCTCCCGGGGAACCGAAACAGTGACGGCTTCCGTTCATGTCGCAACAACGTTTCGTTCCGGCCGCCGTCGCAGATCATCTGCATACTGCCAGCTGCGGGTGGGGCGAGCACGGGGCCGGCGGCGCGTCCCCTTCTCCGAACCGGCCGGTGGAGCGCTTCTTTCATGCACGAGGAAAAGCACGACGCAGCGGTGGCGGACGGGGCGGCGGGCAGGGTGGCAGCGGACGGCCTGCGGGCACTCGACCGGCGGAGCGTTCTGCGCGGATCCGCGGCGGCCGCCGTCGGAACGCTGATGGCACCGGCCTGGCTCACGGCATCCGCCGGCACCGCCGCGGCCGCCTCCACCACGACCACCGGCGCCGCCGAAGGCACAGCCGGTGGAAGCGCAGCCGCCGCGTTCGTCGACGCCTACCGGACGAACACGACCGCGGACCTGACCGCGGCGGGCAACGCGGCCGTGCGGATCCTCGACGGGATGGCGAAGCTGTGGCAGACCGGGACGGCCTGGAACACCGGCAGCCCGCTGCGGCCGGACGTGCTGCGCGAGAACATGCGCTACACCGCCGAGGTGACCCGTCGGCGCACCGACGCGCAGGCCCGTGACGCGTTCATCTACGACCGGCAGCACCAGAGCTACGCCGTGATCGCCGCGCTCGGCCCGCTGGCCGCGCTGTACAAGGAGGGGGCGCTGGCCGTCACCAGCATCACCTCCGCTCCGGACGGCACCCCGCCCGCGAAGATCGACGATGCCGTCCCCGCGGGCGCGCCGGCCGGTTCGGCGATCGGGGCCGGTTCGGTGAGCTCCGCGCTGGGCAACGTCGTCACTCTCGTGAACACGGTGCGCGGCCCGTTCGCGTCCAGTAATCCGAGCAAGTTCAGCTACCTGTACCCGCGCCCGTGGCGGATGACCGAGCGCAGCGAGATCGTCGACACCGGCGCCGTCGACGACCTGGGATTCCCGGTGTACCGCTCGGAGGTGACGGTCGCCGCGCAGCTGTTGCGCCAGCGGTCGACGGTGCCCGCCGAGGACGGCGGTTTCCCCAGCGGGCACACGAACGCCTTCCACCTGGCCGCGCTCGCCCTCGCCTACGCCGTGCCCGAGCGGTTCCAGGAGCTGGTGGCCCGGGCGTACGAGCTGAGCAACACCCGGATCCTCGCCGGTATGCACTCCCCCGTCGACGTGATCGGCGGGCGGATCCTGGCGACCGCACTCGCCGCGGCGACGCTCGGCGACCCGGCCAACGCGGCGCTCAAGGTGGCCGCACGAGCCCAGGCCACGCAGTACTTCACCGGACGGACCGGCACGACCGCCGACACCCTGTTCGCCTACGCGCATACGGCGGCGCCCGGCACCGGCACCGGCACCGGCACCGATGCCTACGCGAGCCGGGAGGCCAACGCCCGCAGGATCGCCCCGTTCTACACGTACATGCTGCGCCGCAGCGGGCCGGACCGGCCGCTGGTCGTCCCGAAGGGCGCCGAGGTGCTGCTGGAGACCCGGCTGCCGTACCTGAGCGCGGACCAGCGCCGCGCGGTGCTACGCAGCACCGCGCTCCCCGGCGGCTACCCGCTGCTGGACGGCACCGAGCAGTGGGGCCGGCTCGACCTGTTCACCGCGGCCGACGGCTACGGCGCCTTCGACGGTGACGTGTCCGCCGACCTGGACGCCTCCCTCGGTGGCTTCCACGCCCACGACACCTGGCGCAACGACATCGGCGGGCGCGGCGGGCTGGTCAAGACCGGCAGCGGCACGCTCGCGCTGACCGGCGCGAACAGCTTCACCGGCACCACCACGGTTCGGGCCGGCACCCTCACCGCCGGTTCGGCTGCGGCGCTCGGCCGCGGCGACGTCCGGGTGGATGGCGGTGTACTGCGGGTCGAAGCCACGAAGACGGTGCAGGTCAGGGGCGACCTCACGCAGACCGGCGGCGCGCTGGAGGTGACGGTGGGRGCCGCGGGAGCTGGGCGCGAGGCGCCGCTGCGGGTCGAGCGGGCGGTTCGGCTCGGCGGCGCGGCGACGTTGACGATCCGGCTGGATCCGGCGGTTCGTTCGCTGCCGCGAGGCTCGGTGCCGGTGCTCACCGCGGCGTCGGTGCGCGGCCGGTTCACCCAGGTGACGGTGCTTGCCGACGGTGTGCGGGCGGTCGTGGAGCACGGCGCCCGCGAGGTCTCGGTGCGGCTTCTCCCGGTCTGAGCCTGGCCCGGCCCCGGCCCCTGCCTGGGCCGGGGCCGGGGCGGTGTCATCCGCCGGTCGAGAAGTCGATCTCGCTGATCGCCACGAAGGTACCCGAGCCATTCGAATGGTCGAAGGTATCGACGATCCACACCCGCGCGATGCGGACATCCCGGCCGGCCACGCCCTTCAGCACCTGCGGTTCACCGCTGTCGCTGAGGTCCTTCGTCCAGCACTGGTCGTCGAGTTGGATCCCGATCTGTTTCGGCTGTGCCTGGACCGGTGCCTCCGGATCGTTCTTGGGCAGGCCGGCCCGGATCGAGACCCGATCCACACGAACCGCGCTGGTGAATCGCAGCACCAGGGTCGCGCTCCGGCCGGCGGTCTTCGGGCAGCTCTCACCGATCTCGGCGGTGGGGTCCCAGGCTGTCATCCAGGCCCGGTTGCGGGATCCGTCCACGGCACGTTGCGCCAGGTAGCCGGGCCGCTCGTCCATCTCCGGATCGACGCGCACCGAGGCGAACTCGTCGATCTCGCGGTAGGAACCCGGCAACACCGTCGAGAGCCGGTCAGCGGCCCAGCTCCGGGTGGTGGTGCTGGCCGATGCCAGCACCACTGCGATGAGGGCGACCACCAGCGTCGTCCGGAAGGCAACGACCCGTAGCGCGAGCGGTCGGCTGTAACCGGACCGCCCGGTCGCGGCGCGGCGCATCTCCCGGTCGAACCTGCGCCGCTCGCCGGCCCGTTCGAGGCTCGAGCCGAGCCCCCGCGACGGGACGGGCGCGGCGGCGGGCCGTGGGTCGTCCGGCCGCAGGTCGGACTGCGCGGGAACCAGCATCTGGCCGCAGCGGCAGAAGCGGCTCTGCGGCGGGCTCTCTCGCCCACAGTGGCAGCGTACCGGCGCGTCGGCCAGGCCGGAATCGCTCGGGAGCACGCGTGGGGCGGCCAGCGACTGGGAGGACGTCGCGGAGGACGTCTCCTCGCCGGGATGCCCACCACGACTTCCGTGCAGGGACGATTCGCCGGCGGCGTCGGTGCCGAGGAGCTGGGTGATGGGGATGGGTGTCAGGCCGTCGGGACGTGTGCCCCGACCGATCCGGATACGCCCCTGCGGTGTGCGCGAGGCCCCTGCCGGCGCGCCCGGCAGGCGGGGGGACCGATCCTGCTGACTGGCGCCGGGGCCGGCCGGAGGTGATGACATTGTGGTCTCCGGCCCCGGCCCCGGCCTCACCTCGTAAGCGGACCCGGTGCCCGCCCACCCGCCGTCGCGCTGAAGGTTGCGCGGAGCAGGACCAGGAGCCGGGGCGGGGGCTGGCGGCGGTTCCGCCCGAGGATGCCGCGCATTCGCGGCATCTGCCGGATTTGCGGGACCACCGCCCTCGCCTGACCGGGCAGCGCGCCCGGCCAGGCGCACCGCACCCGGACTGTCGGCCCGCGGCTGGGAGCCCTCGCCCCGCGCGGACCAGAGAATCCGACCGCACCCGGCGCAGAACTCGGCCGCGCTGTCGTTCCCCCGATGGCAGTGCGCACAGGTGGTCACCGAAGGAYACCCCAGCCGCCGACCGCACCCCGGTACCCGGAGAGCAGGTCGTCGTGCCGGTCGACGGCGACAAGCTCGGGATCGGTGCCCTCCGTCAGGTCGACGTACGCCGCCGGGTCGGCCAGGCCGGCGAACAGGCCGTACCCGTCCAGCGGACGGCCGTCCGCCCCGGTGACCTCGACCTCGAGGACCGCCGACCTCGACGGCCCGCCACCGCTGTGACCGGCCACCACCGCCACCACCTGCCCGACGCGGACCCGGGAACCGCTCTCGACCAGCGCACGGACCCCGGCGAACCGGTATTCGCGGCCGTCATCCCCTCGCAGCGCCAGCTGCGATTCCGGTGGCGGCCAGGTGGTGACCGCACCGGCCACCACGGCGTGCACGGGTTCCTCGGCGCGGGCCGGGATCCGAACCGCTCGCCCAGTGCTGGGCGCCACCAGCAGGGCGCCCGACAACGGCTGGCACCGAGGTCCGCTGCACGGCTGCGGCTGCGACTGCGACTGCGGCTCTGGCTGCGACTGCGGCTCTGGCTGTGGCTCTGGCTGTGGCTCGGCGCGGTTCGGTGAGCGCGCGGGGGACGGCGCCGACGGCCGGTCTCCGGGGTTCCGCTCCTGCGGCGGCCCGTCCGGCCGATGTGACCAGGCTGGCCCGCCCACCGGGCTCGACCCGCCCGCCCCGGTCCGGACAGGGGGCGAATCAGCGGACGCAGGGACGAGGCCCGGTTCCGAACCGGGATCCGCGCAGCCCTGCGCAACCTCCGCTTCCTCCGCCGGGTAGGAAGCGAACAGCGCCGAAAGTCGGTCATTGTCGTCCCCCCGCGGACCACTCGCCGTGACGTCGGCCCCCATCCGGCATCTCCCCCGTAATCACGAGTGGTGCGCGCGGCGTCACAGCGCATTCCGGACGGCGGCCGCACCTTGTATCGGCAACGGTATACCGCACGCACCGGCCACCCATCCGAAATAGTGCGTTGTTCCACGATGCCGGGATTGGACGAAGTCCACGCCCCGCCGGTCAGGAACCATGTCGGGCGGGATGGTGCAGTGCTACCAGGAGCACCACGTTTCTCGAACTGTTCGAACGAAAGGTGCGAGTTGGTGGCCGCAACCTCGGGTGCCACGACCTCGGGTGCCACGGCCTCGGGTGCCACGGTCTCACCGAACCGTCATCCGCCACCAGCATCCTTGCGTACGAGCAAGTTCTCCACATCGGCGCCCCGCACCCCAGCCGCACAGCTCCCCCGACCCGGACTCCCTCGACACCGCACCGACCTCGGATGATCTGTCTGGTCCGCCGCCTCGACAGGTTTGCTTATCCGCTTCTGGCAAACCACCGAGAATCACCCGCCGGCCGGCCCACCCGGCCTGCAACGTCGCATCCACAGAAAGGGACCACCTGGCGACCACCAGCACTGCAATAGTAGCGATGTCTCGGCCGGCGCGGACGCCGGTGCAGACAATGGCGTCAGGCCGGCGTATGGGCGCGGAAAGCGCCGGCCTGAAGGAACGCGGGGGGCGATGCGTCGCAGCATGGGCGTGTGCAGGTACGGCTGGCCGATGTTCAGGCCCGGCCAACGTCGGAGGGCGCTGTGACGGCTGAGAGCGCGCCGCCGCGGGTCATCCCGGCACGATTTCGTCCACCGCCGGCCGCGAGAATGCGCCGGGAACGCCTGACCAGGGAGTTCGCCGGCTCGCCCGCCTACCGCGTCGGCCTCGTGGTCGCTCCGGCCGGAGCGGGGAAGTCCACACTCCTGGCCGAGATCGCCCAGCACCTGCGCCATCCCACCGCCTGGCTGACACTCGATGATCGGATCGGCACCAGCGGTGCGTTCCTCGCCCATCTCCAGGCAGCCGTCAGGAACGCGAGCCAGCCGGCAGCGACACAGGCCTCCCCGGCGGCACAACACACCCCGGCGGCGCGGGCGCCCTCGGCGGAGGGCACGACCCGCGCCGGCCAGGCCACCGAGCGGCCCTGGACCGACATCGAGATGGCGATCACTGATCTCGAACAGCGGCTGCGGAGCGATCTGCTGATCGTTCTCGACGACCTGCACACGGTTCAGGGCCAGCCGGCCGAGGCCGCGGCGCAGACCTTCCTCGACTACCTGCCGTCCCACGTGCGGGTGCTCGTCTCCGCCCGGTGGCGTCCCGATCTCGACCTGCACCGGCTCCGGCTTGCCGGGCGGATCCTGGAGCTGGACGCGGACGCGCTGCGGTTCCGCGTCTGGGAGGTCGAGGAGCTGTTCCGGGACTGCCATGGGGTCCGGCTTCGTCCCGACGAGGTCGCCGCACTCACCCGCAGCACGTCCGGCTGGGCCGCCGGGCTGCAGCTGTTTCACCTGGCCACGTCGGGGCGCCCGCAGCGTGAGCGGGCCCGGATCCTCTCCGGGCTGGCCAAGGCCAGAGTCGTCCGGGAGTACCTGACCACCCACGTCCTGGACACGGTCCGCCCGGAGGAGCGGGACTTCCTCATCCGGACCTGTGTCTTCGACCGGCTCACCGACCGGCGCTGCGATGACCTGCTCGGCCGCACGGGCAGCGACGCCCAGCTCGCCGGCCTGGAACGCCGCGGGCTTTTCACCGTCGTCGACGATGACGGGATCAGCTATCGCTACCACGAGGTCCTGCGGATGCACCTGCTCGCCCAGCTCGTCGACGAGCTCGGCGAGGCCGGCGCGAACGAGATACACCACGCGGCGGCCACCCTGTGTGAACGCGACGGAGCTTTGAGTGAGGCAGTGCTGTGTTACTGCCGATGCGGCGACTGGAACCAGGTCCGGCGGCTGCTCGAGCAGGGCGGCGAACGGCTGGCGGAGGATCCGGCCGACTGGTTCGAGCTGCTTCCGCCGTCGATTCGGGACTCCGACCCGTGGGTGCTGCTCGCGGTGGCACGCCGGCTGACCGCGAACGGATCACTGAATGCCGCGGCCGACGCCTACCGGGGCGCCGTCGCCGCCTTCGGCCCGCAGGCCCCCGTCTGGGTTGCCCGGGAGCAGGCCGGCCTCGACGACTGGCGCCATCCGGCTTTGCGGCGGACGACGAGCTGGAGCGGGATGATCCGGAAGGTGCTGGAGGATCCCGGTGCCCACATCGACCGCCCGGCCGACAGCCCGCACGCCCTGCTCACCAGCGGGATCGCCGCCTTCGTCGGCGGCCGGATCCCGCTGGCACGCCGCCGGTTCGACCTGATCACCGACGGAGCCGACGGAGCCGACGGAGCAGGTGGAGCTGGAGGAGCCGGTGGAGGCCCGGTCGTCGAGGCTGTCGCCGCGATCGGCAGCGCCGCCTGCGCCATGCTCATGGCGGACGAACGAGTCCAGCCGGACGACCGCGGAGGCAGGACGCCGGACGACGTCGTCGACGCGGCGATGGCAGCCGCCGAGCGGCTCGGCTATCCGGCCTTCCTGCGGGTCGCGACCGGTATCCGGGCGATGCGCCTGCCTACCGGGCACCGCCGCGTCCTGCACCTGCTCAACGCCGCCGAGGTCGCCGATGACCAGTGGGGTGCAGCGATACTCCGCCTGATCGGCGCGCTCGTCACGCTGACCGCGCCTCCCAGCGCTGACGACGGGGCCGACGCGGGGAGCGAGCAGGCCCTCGCCGCCCTCGCCCTGGCGGCCTCGGTGCGCCACCCGGCCATCGGCGGGCTCGGCGAAACGGCGCAGGCCCGCACGCGCGCCAGGCCGACCGGATCGTGGGCCGCCCAGCAGGCGGCGGCGACGTTGGAGACCGCAGCGCGGGACTTCGACGAGCTCTCCGCGCCGGCACTGGCCACCTGGGCCCGCGTCCTGCGACTGATCGCGGGACGCCACACCGGAACAGCGCTGCCCGAACGGGAGACGGCGCGGACCGTGCGGGCGGCGGCCCGCATCGGCCCAGCCCCGTACGCGCTCGCGCTGGCCGGCAGCGCACCGTCGCGCGGCGCCGGCCACCTGCCCGACGGGCCCGGTCACGCCTCCGCGGACGAGATGGCCGCCCGGATCGCGGCCGACGCCGGTATCGGCCCCCTGCTCCGCCGGCTCACCGGGGCGCACGACGAGCACGGGGGCACCCCCACCGACGTCGTGCGCCCGGCCGTCGGCCCGCCAACACCCGCGACGAACACGACCGCCGACCGGCCGGCCAGAAACCAGCCAGCCGCCGAGCGGCCAGCCGCGGACCAGCGCGCCGCGGTCGAGCCCGGGCCGCCGAACCCGCGGACCGCAGCCGCGGGCCGGCTGACCATCCGTTGCCTGGGCGGCTTCGAGATCAGCCGCGGTGGCACGGCGATCAGCCTCGACGGGGTGCAGCCACGCAACCTCGAGCTTCTCCACATCCTCGCGGTCCACGCGGACCGTGCCGTATCCCGGGACCGGCTCACCGAGCTGATCTGGCCGGACGCATCACCCAGCCGCGCCAACCACAGTCTGCAGGTGGCCATCAGCGCGCTGCGCGGCCTGCTGGAGCCGGACGTACCACGAGAACAGCGCCGGCTGCTGCGCCGCGCGGGCCAGGGGTACCTGCTGGTCGTCACCGACCACGCCGACCACGATCTTCTCCGGTTCGGGCAGCTGCTCACCGCGGCGGACGAGGCCCGCCAGCGCGGCGATCGCGAAACCGAGGCCGACCGCCTGATGACGGCGATCGAGCGCCACGGCGGTGAGCTGCTTCCGGCCGGCCGTCCGACGGACTGGTTGCTGACCGAGCGAGAACGCCTTCGCGTCGTGCTCGCCACCGCCTGCGAGCGGGTCAGCCGCCTCCTCACCGAGGCCGGTCGGCACGCCGAGGCCGCTCGGCTCGCCGAGCGCGGGCTCGACGTCGACCGGTACCGGGACGGGCTCTGGCAGGTGCTGGCACTCGCCCTGCGCGCAGGCGGGCAACCGGCCGCGGCCGCGCTGGCCGAGGTCCGCTACCGCTCGATGCTCGCCGAGCTGGGGGTCAGCGACGGTCCCGGCGACGGTTCCGGCGGCGGCGGCGGTCGGTGACCAGCGGCGTCAGCCGGTCTCGATCCGGTGTGGGACGTGCGCGGGTTTCGCACCGCGCACCGCCGCCTCCACCGCGCGCAGGTCGGCGTCGCGCGGCACCCGCACCCGCAGCAGCGGCGCCCGGCTGCCCGGCGGGATCCCGTACGGGCGCGGCGACCACTGCGTCCCTCCGCTGTCGATGACCTCGGCCTCCACCTCGGCCAGCACCCTGACGGCGGCGATCACCCCACGCACGGTGCCCCGCCAACGCAGCAGCTCCGGGGTGTGCCGCAGCACCCTTCGGACGTGCTCCGGTGGCCACCGGTCGTCCACCGCGACGCCGAGCCAGCCGGCAAGCCAGCCGAGGAAGTCCGCCGGGGTCAGATCCGGGTCGAGGTAGGCGTCGATGTTGTCGATCGTGGCCAGTGCCGGTGCGAGCACCTGGTCGAACGCGGCGAGCAGATCCCCGAGCGCACCTGCTTCGAGCAGCACTCCCGGCACTCCGCGGGCCAGCGGGAACGGCGTCGGCAGATCGGCGGCCTGCCTCATCGGATGACATCCACCTGATGCTCGAAACCGATCACCAGGCCGTTCGCCGGCACATCGATCCGCTCTGTGCGGACGGGCCGCTGCTCCGCGGCCGGCGAGTTGGCCCGGGCGATCGGGTTGGCCCGGTAGAGCCGGACCTCCTCCAGGTAGGCGACACCGGGCACCGCCTGGAGCACACCGTGGATGTCGCCGATGGTGACTGCCCGGCCGAAGGGCCATCCGGTGCCGTCCGGCCCTCCGGTGACCGGGTGCAGGCGCCGGTGCAGCAGGCGAAGCGCCTCGTCGCGCACCTGCTCGGGGGCCGCCGTGGCGGTTGCCCGCACCCGGGCAGCGACGGTGAAGCCCAGGTAGATCGGGGGTTCCACGACGAGGCGCACCCCGATGACCCGGCGGGCGTCGAGGTAGCGCCGCACCGCCTCACCGGTGCGGTCCGAGACGAGGAGCCCGGTGGGGTCGAGCTGGCCGTCGGCGGCGACGTCGGCGACCCGCGGGACGAGCAGCACGCGCACCACACCCGCGTTCTCGCCGGACTCGTCGACGACGCAGCGCGCCCGGGCGATCTCCGGCGCGGCCTGGCGGGCGAGGATCTCGTAGTCCTCCGTGGTCACCGCGCGGTCGCGGTGGCGCAGTGTCAGTGGGCCGCGAACCCTGGCCTCCTCCACGGTCTCCCCGTCCTGGCCGCCGGCGGCCGGCTCCCGGTTGTAGACCGCCGCCACGTAGGGGATGGAGGTGCGCAGGGTGTTGAGCGACCGGGCCACCACGTTGCCGTCGCGCCCGCCGCCGGTCTGGTAGGGACGAACCCGCACGGTGGCGCCCTTCGCCGGCACCGCGCCAAACGTGCGCACCGTGCCGTCGGCCAGCCGGACCAGCGGCCCGAAGCGGATCTCCCCGGAAGTCGGATCCACGGTGACGTGGCGGTCGGCGGGCCCGCTGGCCGCGAACGACTCGACGGCCTCCCACACCGTCCATTCGAGCTCCGGGGCAGGCTCGGGCAGCGCCTCGGGAGCATCGCCCGGGGCCCGCCGGGCGGCGCCGACCTCGACGACGATCGGCTCCGAGGTCGTCGGCACCGGCGCCTGGCTGAGGGTGAACGCCTGCCCGGCCACCCCTTCGGCGAGCCCGAGGATCTCACCGGGTACCTGCGCCCCGTGCACGGCGTCGACATCTCCGCCGACGGCCATGCCGGTCACCGACACGATCTTCGGCGAATCCCGGTAGCCGCGCACGCCTCGGCGCTCGACGACCCGGCAGCGCACCCAGGCCGCGGACCGCCCGCCGATGTCCCGGACGGCATGGCCGCGGGGCAGATGGAGTTCGATCACACCGGAGGTGTTCAGGCCGTTGGTGGTGTCCTGTTCCTGCGGGCACCGACGCCACCGCTCGCCGTCCCAGGCCTCCCAGCGCAGCGGCGGGTTGTCCGGGTCGATGCCGTGCCCGCTGACCGTGCAGGCGAAACGCAGCAGGACGATCAGCGACGGGGCCGGCCGGTCGAAGCCGATGTACAGCGCGTCGCCCGGCTTCGGGTGCTGGTCGAAACAGGCGAACCCGGTGCCCAGGCCGAGCTCCTCGGTGTGGTCACGCCACGTCTGGCCGTCGATGACGGACCCGACCCGTACCGAGCGGGCGGGCACCACGTCGAGGTCGACCATCGTGGTGAACTCGATGGCCGGCTCGGTGGCGGTACGCCGGGTGGAGACGACGGTCCCCTTCGGGATGCGCACCGTGGCGTCCTGCGGCGCGGACAGCCGGAACGACACCTCGGCCCGCGCGGCGACCGGCGGGAACAGCCGGACCCCGACGAGGTCGAGGAAGCGCAGGTAGTTGCGCTCGGGGACCCGGTTGAGCCGGTACAGCATCAGGTCGGTCATCCAGGCGAAGGTCTCGACGAGGGTGATGCCCGGATCGCTGACGTTGTGGTTCGTCCACGTCGGGCAGCGATCGGCGATGAAGCGCTTGGCGTCGTCGACGAGCTGCTGGAAGGTGCGGTCGTCGAGATTCGGTGCCGGCAGGGTCATCGGAGGGCCTCCGTCTCGTCGTCGGGGATCACGTAGAACGGGACGACGAGGTTGCGCCGGTCGTAGTCGTCGCGGATCCGGTAGGCGATGTCGATCCACAGCGTCGACGCGGCGACGTCCGGCGTGACCACGACCTCGAGGACCTCGACCCGCGGCTCCCACCGGGTGAGCGAGCGCTGCACCTCGTAGGCGATCAGACCGGCCGTGTTCGCGTCGGCCGGCGCGAACACATGGTCGGCGAGCGGGCACCCGAACTCCGGGCGCATCGGCCGTTCCCCCGGGGTGGTGCTGAGGATCAGGTACATGGCCTGCTCCACCTCGGCGGCGCCCGTCGTCATCGCGAACGCGCCGGCCGCGTCGACCGCCACCGGCCAGCGCCACCCGGCTCCGAGGAAGCCACCCGCCGCGGGGCCCACCGGCTGCACCGTCATGGCCCCACCAGCACCGTCGCGCCCGAACCGACGATCATGGCCGTCATCTGCGCGCACTGGGTGACCGGGCAGCCCGAGTAGGCCACGCCGCGCCCCTCGACGCGGACGGTGCCGCTGCCGGAGAGCACCCGGCCCTGCTGTGTGGCCGGCACAAGGTAGGGATCGGAGACATGCAGGCCGACGTGCGGCGGCAGGTTCGTGCCCGTGGACGACTCCAGCGCCACCGGCTTCCCGCCGACGAACACGGTGGCGGAAAGACCCATGGTCAACGGCGCCGAGAACGGCAGCGGCGCCGGTGAGAGGATCGGGGCACCGGCGGGCCCCGGTATCTGGTGGACCGCGCACATACCGGTGATCTTGTCCCCGGCGACGACGACGGGAGCGCTCACCGAGTCACCTCCCTCACGCCGATCTCGGATTCGTCCATCTCGCCTGCCGCCCGTGGCCCGCGAGGTCAGTTCAACTTGATCTGGGAGCCCTGCACCGTGACGTCGGCGCTGCTGGTCACCGCGACGCCGCCGTCCGCCGACAGCGATGCCGAGCCACGCGCGGAGATCTCCAGATCCCCGTTGGCGGTCATCCGCAGATTTCCCCCGGCCCGGATCTCCACGTCGGAGTCCGTCTCGACGGTCAGCCCACCGGCGTCGTGGTCGAGACGGATCCGGACCCGGCCGTCCCGGGTGCGGATCTCGACGTGCTCGTCACCGTCGGCGTCGCTGATCATGATTTCGTGGCCCTGGCGGGTCCGCAGCCCGCGGCGCACCGCCAGGCCCGTGGCGGTGTCGACCCCGCCCTCGAACGGCGGCGCGTCCACCCCGTTGTAAAGGCCGGCGAGGACGAAGGGGCGGCGGGGATCGCCCTGCTCGAAGGCGACCAGCACCTCGTCGTCGACCTCCGGCGGGATGAGCAGGCCGCGGTCCGGGCCGGCGCCGGCGAACGCGACCCGCGCCCAGTACGTCTCGTACTCGGCGGACAGCCAGGGCAGGCGGACCCGCACCCGGCCCCGCGCCTCCGGATCGTTGATGTTGGAGACGATGCCCGGCACCACCCCGGGGATCGTCGGGTTGCCTCCTCGTGCGCCGCCCGCCGCGGCGACCAGGCCGAGCAGCGAACGGTCATGCCCACCCGCGACGGTGAAACGGGTCCGGTAGCCGGAATGGTCGAAGACATGCTCGGCGTGTGAGACCGTGAGCTTCCCGTCGAAACGGCCACCGGTGCGCCCGACGCTGAGCGCCACACCGGCGAGGATGCGCGGGTCGCCGTGGGCCACCCCCTCCGCGGCCGCCGAGGTACTGGCGATCCGCTCGGCGAGCGCGGCGACCATCGCGTCGCATTCGGCCTGGGTCGCCAGCGGCCTTGCCGCGGCGGTGAAGCGGGCGTTGGCGTTCCCCGCGCCGAGCGTCGCCGGCTCGTCGGGAAGCTGTGCCGAACTCGTCCGTGCCCGGGCCGTCGCCACCACCTCCTGCTTGGCCCGGTCGTCCCAGCCGCGAACCTCCACCTCGGTGACCTGCTGGGCCGCGGTCACCCGGGCGGTGAACACCTCCAGGTCACCACCCGGGGTCAGCTGCAGATGGTCCCGGCTGTCGAAACCACCGGGGCCCGGCGCCTCGTCGGCCGGGGCCGGCCGGTCGAACTCGAGCCGGTTCCCGCGGACCCGCAGCACGTAGCCGATCTCACGGGCGCGCCGGGTGAGGAAATCCCAGTACGTCTCGCTGATCTGCCCGACGTGGTCGTGCACGACGGAGGTCGCCGCGATCGTCCCGGTCTCGATCCCCGCCTTCCCGGCGATCATGGAGACGAGATCGGAGTCGGTGACGTTGTGGTAGGTCGCGGTGTGGACGCCGTTGAACAGCGCGTACGAGCTGTCGAACGCGACGATCACGGTGTGTGAGCCGAGCTCGTCGTAGGAGATCCCGAGGCTGTAGACGCGCCCCTCGAACAGGGTCGTCTCGGCCGCGGCGCCCGTCGGGTCGGCTGCCGGCGGCGCGGTGACCCGCAGCGTCTTGTGGAAGTCGAACCCGCCGACGGTGAGCAGCTCACGGCCCGGATCGTCGAGGACCACCCGGCAGGCGTCCGGCGCGGCGAGATCGCTGTCGATGACCACCCGGCGGATCGCGGTGACGACCGCGGGTGGCACCCTGGCCGAGTCGAGGTAGAGAACGGGCAGCGCCCCGTAGGTCTCCGCCGCCATCACCGACCACCCCGCCGGCCCGGCCCGGGCGTGAGGTCGGCGCGGTCCGGCAGCAGCAGCCGGGCGCCGGAGGTCAGCCGGGTCGGATCGTCGAGCCCGTTGAGCTCCGCGATCGCCCGCCAGCAACCGGCGTCGCCGTAGGTGCGGTACGCGATGCCGGCGAGGGTCTCGCCGTCGATCACCCGGTGGGCGCGGCGCGCGCTCACCCCGCCCGAGGTCGGATTGGTCCCCTTCGGCTCCTCCGGGACAGCCCTCATCGCCAGCGACACCTCGGCCCTGGTGGGCGCCCCGCTCGGCGCGAACAGGTTGCAGGTCGCGTCGACGCTGGTGAGCAGGCCGATGAACTGGCCGCTGGCGCCGAGCTTGAACTCACCCCAGGTGAACATCAGCACCGGCGGGCTCGGTGACGTCCCCTCACGCGAATCCCTGGTCGGGTTCGTCCACTCCAGCAGCTGCTGGATCTCGGCCAGCACCGATCGGTCCTGCCCGCGGCCGGCATCGAGCAGGAGACTGAACTGGAGATCGGCGGCCCGGGCGCCGAGGAAGGTCGGACGGGACGACTCCCGGGCCGCCTGCGTGGGCTGCTCCCGGTACTCCGCCCGTTTCCCGATCTTGATCGTGGACGGGTTGAAATGGAAGGTCACCCGCGTGTTCTGGTTGTCCTGCTCGCACAGCCGGGCCCTGACGAAACTCCCGCGCGCCGGGCTCACCGCCCGATCACCGGCCCGGCCACTGCGCCCGGAACCCCTGGTGGGCGAACTCCAGGGTCTCCGTCGCCACCTTCGCGTCGGCGCTGGAGAAACGCGGCCCCGAATAGCGGACCGGGCACACCCCGACCATCGTCCACTCGGCGATCCGGCGCAGGTTGTCATCGAACGCGGTGATCGTGGCCGTCGTCTCCCGCCCGTCGCCCTCCCGCGCGAAGGTGCTGAACCAGCCGCTGAGGTTGYGGCTGTCCGCGTCGATCGGCCGGGTCAGCTTGACGTTCTGGTAATGGACGCGCCCGAGGAGCTGATGCTGGAAGCCGTTCTGGCCGCCCTCGTCGTAGGTCTTGATCTCGTAGCTGGCATCCAGGCCCTCGATCGCGGTGAAGGCACCGAGCTCGAACGCGCCGATGGTCACGTCGAAACGCAGCCCGTTGGCCGGCCCAGGCCTGGATGGCCGGGGTCTGGCCGGCACGGGTCTGGCCGGTACGGGCATCGGAGTCCTCCTCTGCTGCAGTGACGACGACGCGGCGTTCACAGCGGGTCCGCCAACAGGCCGCGACGTTCCCGGTCGGCGAGCAGTTCGGCGCGTAGCCGACGGGCCAGATACTCGTAGATCCGCTCGGCGAGCCCGGCGATCTCGGCATCCGGAATCCGCCCACCGCTCCCGCTCCCGGTCCCGGCTGTGGCGCCCGCGGCTCCGGCTCCCACTCCGGCTCGGGTTCCGGCTCCGGCAGGTTCCGAGGCTGCCGGCTGCTCGTCCGCCGTCGCCCTGGCCACGTTCGGCGCGGATGCGCTGAACCTGGTGACCAGCGTGGATGGCGCGGCCGCCGGCGGCAGGGATGCATCGGCGGCCGACTCGGGCTCCCGCGACACGGCGATCTGCTCCGGGTGGAGCGACCGGGCTGGCTGGAGCGCCGGGAAGGGCTGGAACGCTGGGAGCGGCCGACGTTGAAGGGGCTGATGCGCCGGCCCGGCCGGATCCGATGCCACCCCCGCAAGGCGTGCCACGGACGGTGCCGACAACGGAGCAGGCGCCTGCGCGGGCCCAGGCGGGCGCCCCCACGCCGGAACGATCACGGGTGGCGTTCGGCCGGCACCGTCGGCACCGTCCGACGCGGACCCTGCGGAGGCAGCACCCCCCCATCCGAACGAAGGCGACGTGCCAGGGCCACCACCGCGCTCGGCCGGCGCGGACCACACCGTGTCGGCCGGGCCGCCGGAACGGGGCGGATCGGAGACACCGCTGTCTGCCCGCGCCGCGGCACGAGCCACCCGCTGGACGCGCGGAACCAGCGGGACCGGGCCCGCCAGCGGAGGCTGGACGACACGTGCCACCGGACGGTCCCTCGACGAGGTCGTGGCTCGCTGCTGCGGCGTCCCGCCGGTGGCCCTGCCCGCCATTCCCGTCAGGTCCGCCGGCCCGCTCGAAGCCGCCCGCCAATCCGACTGTGCCCGCCCATCCGACACCGCCCGGCCGTCGGACACCGCCGGCGCCCCCGGCATGGCTGGGAAACCCGGAGGCAGCGGCGGGGCGTCCCGGAACACCGGAGCGTCCGGGGGCGGCACAGCCGGGACGTCCAACGCCGGTGCGACGCCTGGCAGCGGTGGAACGTCCAGATCCGCCGACACGGACGGTGCCGGCGGTCGTCCCACCGATTCCGGTGTGGATGTGGCCGGTGACAGGGGTTCCGCGGACGGGACGACGTCCGTGGAACGCGCCGCCCGGCTCACCGGTGGCACCGATCTGGCGGGTGGCCGCGAGGGCGGTGACAGGAGCTGCTGCTCCGGGAGCCCGGCCCGCCACACGGCGGACGTGCCGCCCGCGCTCTGCGTGGGCGGCGTTCCTCCAGGCGTTGCGGTCAGCTCCGACGGCGACGGAGCGCCGGGCTGCCGCCCACCGCCTCCAGAATCAGACCCGCCAGTGCCACCGCCTCCCGGACTCTCGTTTCCGGGGCCATCGCCTCCAGAGCCGCCGCTTCCGGAGTCGTTGCCTCCGGAGTCGTTGCTTCCGGGATCGACGAGGGGGCGGCGCGAGACCGGCAGGCCGAGGCCGGCCCGGCGGGCAGCCGGACGGCCGCCGGGGCCCGTCCCCTCTGGGGAACGGGTGACTGACGGCGTCTCGATGACCCGACCCCGCCGTGGACGATCATCTCGTGTCGGCCCGATCGGGACACCGAGGCCACGGCGCCCGGCGGGCGCGTCCGGCGATCCCACGCCGGACGGCGCCGCCTCCGTGCTGGCCGACGACGGTGGCGGCGGGTTCGTAGCCGCTCGTGCCACGGGCATGGCCGGCCACCCGCCGGCGTCACTGCCGTGATCGCCGAGACCGAGGTCGCCCCCGCCGCTGCGAGGCATGTCTGACGACAGGCCGTCGTTCTCGGCGGTCGTGCCTTCCCGCGGCTGCGGAGTGCGCGCACCGGCACCGATGATGTCCCCGTCCGCCGCGGTGGCTGGCTGCGGCCGGCGCAGCACACGGACCACCGGGGGCGGCAGCTCGGCGGCAAGGCGCATGGGCTGTACCGACCCGGTGCTGGCAACCAGCCGGCGGGGCGGCGGCGTGGGAGCAGCGGGTACGGATGCCGGAACCGACACCGGCAGCGGAGCCGCGGCGAACGGAGTCGCGGCAGGCGGAACCACACCATCCGACGTCAGGCCGCCGGCAACCGCCTCACCGGGCGCCCCGTCGGGTGCCGAAGACGCGGAAGGTGCGGTCGATGATGGCGGGGCGCCGGTCGACGGAAGGTCACCGACCGATCGGGCGAGCCGCTGGCGCCGCCAGCCGGACGAGGCCTGACCAGCCGGCGGCATCGCCTCGGCGCCCGATCCGACGGCCGTCCTGCCGATCGACTCGCCCGTCGATCGAGCGACCGCGGGACGGTCGGCGACCGGCGGTGGCGGGGTGACCGGCGGCGGTGTGGCGACTGACGGCGGTGTGGCGGCTGACGGCGGTGTGGCGACTGACGGCGGTGTGGCGACTGACGGCGGTGTGGCGACTGACGGCGGTGTGGCGACTGGCCGCGTGGGGATCCGCGCCGCGGAGGCCGGCCCGATGGGGCTGGGCCGGAATGTTCCGGACGGCGCGAGCGGGTCCACGCCGTGGGCCAGGGCACTCAGGACGATCGGGGCCGGGCTGCGACTTCCGAGCCCCCGGGCGAAGCCGGTGGCATCGGCGGTCACCGGATGGTCCGCGGGCCGGATCGGCGGTAGCGAACGCCACGCGGCCGTGCTGGCAGGGCAGCACGGCCCGAAGCCTCGCCTGGGCCGCTGCCACCGGAGGCGGTCTCCCCCTCCGTGCTTCCATCCCCGCCGACCGCACCGCCCGACGAGGGGCGATCCGATCGACGGCGCAGCCATGCGCCCAGGCCCGAACCCAGCATCGCCTAGTCCAGCCCTCCGGATTCGTCGGTCAGTTTCGTCAGCGCGGTGAGGAAATACCGCCGGTCGGGATGCTCGAGGTCGAGGATGTCCGCGAGCGACCAGTGGTAGCCGGCGGCCAGGTACGCGACCTCCTCGAGCAGGTCCTCGGCCGCGTACGTCAGGATTCCCCCGGTGCACCACCTGCCACGTCGACCGTGAAGGCGTGCTCGCAGGAGGGGCAGCTCACCGCGGCGTGGGTGTGCCCCTCCTGGTTGATCCGGCGGTAGAGGTCCTGCAGGAACGCGAGATCAGGGGCGAACAGCCCCTCGACGACCGCCGGGGTGATCGTGGTGAGCGATCCGAGGCGGGTGATCACCCGAGACAGCAGGAGCACAGTCAGGTACGCCTCGTTGTCCCGCACTCGCGGATCACGCAGCGGGAGGATCTCGTCCCGCGCCGTCGCGAGCCGCATGACGCCTTCGCGGTGTAGCTGGCCGTCGGCGTCCAGATAGCCGCGCGGCAGCGCGAAGGCGAACTCGGTGACCAGCCCGGCGGCGCCTGTGGTCACGCCAGCTCCAGGCCTTCGTGGACGAGCGTGACCTCCTCGATGGTGATCTCGCTGCCGCCGGCCTGCAGGCTGCCGATGCTCACCTTGGACGGCCAGGCGTTGATGAAGTTGAAACGGGCCTTCTCACCGCGGGTGTAGTCGTAGAGGACCACCGAGCCGTTCTTGCGCGCCTCGTCGATCTTCCCCTCCTGCACCTGCTTGATCCACTTCCACCAGCCCGGATCATCGGTCTTGCCGCGCTTGAGCTGGATGTCGCCCCATTTGCGGGCCCCGGGCAGTTTCTTGATGACCGGGATACCGCCCTTCTTGTTCTCCTTGTGCTCGATCACCTGGATCTCCGCGCTGAGCCCGGAGACCTCCTTGAACTGGGCGATCGCCACACCGTCGATCTCGATCTGGTAGGCGTAGTTGCCGAGCGCGTCCTCGCCGATGGGCACGACGTCTCTCCTGTCCGGGTTTCCGGTGAACTCGTCGGGTGGTCAGGTGGCCGGGCGGCGGCCGGTTATTCGGCGCCGAGGGTGATCTGGGCGACCTTGAACACGACGAACTCGGCCGGCTTCACCGGCGCGACCCCGATCTCGATGATCACCTGGCCGGAGTCGACGACGCCCGGCGGGTTCGTCTCCTCGTCGCACTTGACGTAGAAGGCCTCGTCCGGGGTGACCCCGAAGAGCGCACCGTCCCGCCAGAGGCCGAGCAGGAAGGCCGACACCGTGCGCCGCAGCCGCTGCCACAGATCGAGGTCGTTCGGCTCGAACACCGCCCACTGGGTGCCGCCGAGAATCGACGCCTCCAGGTAGTTGAACAGCCGCCGGACGTTGACGTAGCGCCAGGCCGGGTCCGAGGAGAGGGTGCGCGCCCCCCACACCCGGATGCCTCGGCCCGGGAACGCCCGGATCACGTTGACGCCCACCGGGTTGAGCTCGTCGTGCTCCACCTTGGTGATGTTCAGCTCCAGGCCGAGCGCGCCGCGCACCACCTCGTTGGCCGGCGCCTTGTGCACACCGCGGGTGTCATCGCTGCGGCTCCAGATGCCGGCCGCCGAACCGGACGGTGGAACGAACCGGCTGCGGCCCTCCACCGGGTCGAAGACGGACACCCAGGGCCAGTACAGGGTGGCGTACTTGGAGTCGAAGTTGGCCTGCTCCCGCCGCCAGTCCCGGATGGCCTGGGCGTTCAGCCCCGGGGGCGGGTCGAGGATGGCCATCCGGTCACCGGCGCTCTCGCAGTGGTCGATGACCGCCCGCTGGACGGCCTGCACCACGTCCAGGCTGATCTGCTGCTGCTGGAAGGCGAACCACAGGTCCGGCACCAGCACCATGGTCACGTCGTCGCAGGCGGCGAGGCCGGCGACGCCGGTGCGCTCGGCGACCTTCCCGATGAAGTCGTCGGCGCCGGCTCGCGGCACGGGCGACGGAGCGGGCGCCTGCAACGCCACCACACCGGACGTCGGCGCCCGGTCGAGTGCCGTGACCCCTTCGAGCTCGGTCACCCGGACGAGCTCCGACCCCTCGTTGACGACGGTCGCCAGGTTGCGCCGCCCGCGCCGGGTGGTGACGTCCTCGAAGACCTCGACGTGCTCACCGTCCCGGATGACCGTGACGGTGAGATGCCGGCCGGCGTCCCCGGCACCGCCGCTGGAGCCGGCTCCCGTGGGGCCGTTCGCACCGGATGCCTCCGCGCCACCGCCACCGTCGGACGCGCCGCCGTCAGGCCCGGCGGACGTCTCCTGGGCAGGCCGGCCAGCCGGAGTGATCTGCACGGACAGGCTGCCACGCACGTCCGGGTCGACCGCCTCGATCCGGTAGACACCCACCCCGGGCCTGCTCGCGCTGGTCAGCTCCGCGACCGGCCCGGCGGCGGCGCCCTCTCCGCCGGAGCCGACGCTCACCACGTAGCAGGCCCCACCGCCGTTGTTGAAGTACTGGAAGACCGCCAGCGGCAGGTACGCACCGGGCACGAAGTCGCCGAAGTTCTCGACGTACTGCCCCCAGTTCGCCAGCCGGATCGCGGTGTTGCGCGGCCCGCGCGCGGTGAAGCCGATGAATGCCGCCACCGCCGTGCCGACGCCCTCGATCGGCCGGGACCCCGCCTCGACCTCCTGAACGTAGACGCCGGGCGACCGGTAGTTCGGCATGCCATGCCCTCCTCGACCTGACCGGGAATGTTCCGATCATCACCGGCCGGCAGGTTGGAACCAACGTCCGACGGCGCATCGTCCCGGGCACAGCCCGTCGCCCGATAGGGCAGCCGGGAAGGCGGCCGGCACCGGACGCCGCCAGAGGCCAGCCGGGCGGGCAGCGCCTTTACGGCTTTCCAACCGGACCCGTCTACCTGGTTCGGGCCTCGCGGGCTGCGCGCGCTTCGCGATCACGTCTTTCCCGGATCTCGCTCCTGATTCTCGCCGCCAGATCCACCGAACGCCCGACCATGCGCCGGTACCGGGCTTCATCCGAGCCGAAGAGACGCCATCCGCTCCATGAGCCCCAGGGGGTGTCACTTCTCGTGCCGTTGGCACGGGCGTTCAACGGAGCGAAGTTGTCGAGCATGTTGGCGACCTCAAGCTGCGATGCGGGGAGCAGCTCGACGAAGCCTGGCATGTTGACGATCTCGATCAGCGGCACGATGTGATCCGCTTCGAGATCATCGACCGGCGCACCGAGGCAGTCCCGCTGGTCGTCGGCAGCCGCGAGTGCGCGCACATGCGCCCTCGCAGCTCTGTCCGGGGAGAGGTTCCCGCCCCGGATGCGGGCGTAGGCCGCGCTCGGCGCCTCGTGGGTCAGGAGGCGCGCATCATCTCCCATGTCTCCCAACAGGTTCCGCTCGGCATCCTCGATCCCGGCGACCAGAGCGGCAAGCTGCTGGTTGAGCTCCCGCGCTCGGGTGTTGTCGTTGGCGTCGAGCGCCGCCTTGCGTTCGGCGGCAGCAGTCAGCACCGCCGCACGATCGCGCAGTACGCGGGCGACCTCCGCGTTCCAGGCCGGCCAGCGCGCCTCGATTCTGGCCTGGGCGGCGCCGACCCGGTCACGGAACGCCCGGTCGGCCTCGTCCTTGCGCCTGGCGGCTTCCGACAGCTTCCGAGGCTTCGGAGCAGCGACCAGCAACGCGTCCGCGCGGGTCTGGGCGGGAACGGGCCCGGTCTCCGAGTCCTTCTCGGGGGCCTCGGCATCCAGCCTGGCGGATGCCTCCAGGTGGCGCCCGACCTGCCGCATCAGTTCCTGGACCCTCGGGTCCGAGAGACCTCGCAGCTCTCTGATCTCGTTGACCTTCGCGATCAGCTCGCGGAGCTCGGCCCTTGCCTCCTCGCTGGCGGTCAGTTCGGCGCTTGCCCGGGCCGCCGGCAACGCCCTGACCTCGCTTCGCTGGATGTGGACATCCAGGCCGGACCCCGCGGTCACGGCACGTCCGCTGTAGGTGTGACCGGCCGCCGTCACGCTGATCGAGGCGACAACGCGACCATCCCCAGCGGCATCCGGGGAAGCCACGGGTTGACCACCTGCCGTGGCGCCGGTCGGAACGGCGGCGCTGGTCTGGCCAGCCGCGCCCTCCGCACCGGGCCCGTCCGTGGAATCACGCCCGGGACGAAGCCGGCCGAGGATGCGCCGGCCCAGGGAGGCCAGCCAGTCGGCGACGCGGTCGAGGGCGCCGTCGACGACACCGCGGACGCGGCCGACGACGTCCCGTACCGGCGCGGCGATGTCGCCGAGGCCGAGCAGGCGGGCGAGGAAGCCGAGGACGACCGGGACGCTGCGAGCGAGCGCCTGCTCGACGGCGTTCGCGGCGTCCCCGATCGAGCCGGCGGCGATCTTGGCGATGGAGTCGAAGACCGAGCTGGCGAAGGCGGCGAGCTGCTGGGCTCGTTCGATGAAGAACTGGACGGTGTTGTAGGCGGCGATGATCGCCTGGATGACGGCGCCGGCCGGGTTGAACATCGAGATCAGCCGGGTGACGGCGGCGCCGACCACGGAGCGGGCCACCCAGTCGCGGATGCCGCCGAGCACGGTGTCGAGCAGGCCCGTCGCCGATTCCATGATCTTGTCGACGACGGCGCCGAGCCCGCCGGTGATGATCCGCTGCACCCAGTCGACGGCGGTCTCCATCGCGCGCACGACCCGCTCGCCGAGCAGCCGGACCAGCCGGGTGCGCAGCGCCGACCAGCTCAGCCCGAGCAGGTCCAGCACCACCGAGACGATGCCGTTCAGGTCGAGGCGGGCGGGTATGCGCACCGCGCCGCGCAGGGCGCCTGTCAGCCAGCCGAGCAGCCCGGACTGCAGATGCGTCCCGATGTTGCCGACGAACTGCCCCAGGCCGGTGCGTACGGCGGCGGCGAGGTTGCCGGCGAAGCGCACCGGGTCGTTCACGATCGTGCCGAGTACGTCACCGGCGCGCCGGATGATGGCCATCACCTGCTCGCCGGCACCGCCGGCCAGCGCGAGCGCGCCCTCGAAGACGAACTCCATGACCTTKCCGGCCGCCGAGCGGGCGAAGCCGAGCAGGGCCTGCAGCGGCGGCCCGAAGACGCCGGCGATCTTCGCCCAGGCACCGGCCGGGTCGGCGAGGTCGGTGATGTCGAGCGCGTCCCAGGCCCGGCTGAACAGGGCGCGGATCGCCTCCCAGCTGAGCCCGAGCTTCGGTACCTCGGCCTCGAACCAGGCGGACGCCCGCTCCAGCGCGCCCGACCGGTTCAGGTTCTCGAAGATCTCCTGGCCGCGCGGCACCAGCTCGAGGAAGCCTCCGACCACGGTTGCCGCGGAGCGCGGCACCTCCGCCCCGGTGAGCACGTCCCGGCCGAGGACAACACCGAGCAGCTTGTAGCCAGGCATCCGGTGCGCGTAGGACGTCAGCCCGGACAGTGCCCTGTCCCGCGCCCCCGCCGCCAGGTCGGACACTCCGGCGGTCACGTCGTCGAGCAGGCCGCGCGACACCGTCACCGCCGCGCCGTTCGCCGCGGGCGCCGGCCGGCGGGACACCGCCGGATCCCGGGACACCGCCGGTTGGCGGGACGGTGAAGGCCGCCGAGGTGCCGTAGCGGGCTGGGACGCCGAGGAGTGACGGTACGCCGACGGCTGGCAGGAAACCGGCGGCTTTGCCACGGCCAGCCCCGGCACCCCGGTGCGAAGCCGCCCGTCCGAGTCTGCCTGCTCGCGCTGCTCACGCAGCAAGGTGGCCGCCGCCCGGTTCCCGGCGCTGCGCTGCAGGCCGAGCAGCGGATGCCCCGGGGGTGGAACTGACCGGGGTGATGCCACCCGGTTGGCAGCCGGCCCTGGCCGGTCAGCCGCCGGGTGCCGGCCGGCTGGCGAACGCCGGTCAGCCGCGGTGGGCGGCATCAGAGTCGATGCCGTGGTCACATGCCCTCCGCGGGCTCTTCCTCCTCCGGCAGCGGAGCGGCCTCACGGGCCACCTGGGCGCCGACCGCGGCGGCCTCCCGCTCGGCAGGGTCGTCCGGATGGCTGACCGTGCCGCCGGGCCCGCCGGCACCGCTCGTCTGCTGCACGACGTGGGTGAGCTCGTGGGCCAGCAGACCGCGCCCGGTCGGCGAGGTCGGGTCGTACCGCCCGGGCGAGAAGAAGACGTCGGAGCCAGTGGTGAACGCCTCCGCCTGCACCGCTCGGTTCAGGGTCGCCGCCGCGCCGTCGGTGTGGATCCGCACGGCGGACAGGTCGGCACCGAGATGGCCTTCCATCTCCGCCCGCACCGGCTCCGGAAGCGGTGAGCCGGCACCCCGCCGCGCCTCGATCGCCGCTCCGATCTCCGGGTCCAGCGGACCGGCGCCCTGCGAGCGCAGGGCACTGCGCAGCACCGCCATCGCGGCCCCGGATGACCGGCCGCCCTCGACCAGCGAGGAGCCGGCCCGCAGCATGTTCCCGACCGCCGCGTTACCCACCTGTGCGTGGAGGGCTGCCGGAACCCGCTCCCGGCCGACCGCGGCGGGCCGACGCGCGGCCGGCGCCACCGAGCGGCCGTCAAGCTGCTCGTGTTCCATGGAAGGCTCCTCCCGGAGACGGACGCATCGATCGGTTCCCACGGCAGGCAGCGCCGTCCCG
Organism: Frankia sp. CcI49; assembly: GCF_001983215.1. Classification (NCBI taxonomy): domain Bacteria; kingdom Bacillati; phylum Actinomycetota; class Actinomycetes; order Frankiales; family Frankiaceae; genus Frankia; species Frankia sp. CcI49. Next base: position 230,577 of record NZ_MOWP01000029.1, on the reverse strand, counting down.
CGCGCGGACAATGGACGTCCAGAAGGCGGCCGGCTTTCCGTAGGCCGACATCTCCACCGAACAGTGTGGCCGTTCTGCCAGCACGCGAAAACCTCGGTGCCCGTCCGCACGCCGGAGGATGCCCGAACGGGCAGCCACCGGTTCACTCGCGGTGTTCAGCGTGGGATCAGCGGGAAATAAGGGCCGAACTCGTCGGCGAGGCAGAGGCGGCCGAGTTTGCGGTATTCGAGCGCGACCGCGGTGACGATCTCGCGCATGTCCACCACCTGGCCGTTCGCCGCGCCCAGGTAAGCCGCGGTCACCGCCGCGTTCCGGATGTCGCCGCCGGCCAGCCCGAACGCCTTCGCGCAGAACTCCAGGTCGACGTCGGTGGCCAGCGGCACCCCGGCGAGCATCCGCCGCCACAGGGCGAGGCGCTGCTCGGCGTCCGGCCGGGTGAACTCCGCGACCACCGACAGCCGGCGGCGGAACGCGTCGTCGAGGTTCGCGGCCAGGTTCGTCGCCAGGACGGCCACCCCGTCAAACGACTCGATTCGCTGCAGCAGGTAGGCGACCTCGACATTGGCGTAACGGTCGCGGGCGTCGGAGACCTCGGAACGTTTCCCGAACAACGCGTCGGCCTCGTCGAAGAACAGCACCGCGTTCAGCCCCTCCGCGCCGACGAAGATGCGTTCCAGGTTCTTCTCTGTCTCGCCGATGTACTTGTCGACGACCCCGGACAGGTCGATGACGTACATGTCGACACCGAGGGCGCCCGCGACGACCTCCGCGGCCATGGTCTTACCGGTGCCCGACTCTCCGACGAAAAGTGCGGTGACGGCCTCACCTCGCCCACCGCCGCGACGCAGCCCCCAGTCGTCGAGAACCCGGCCGCGGTGGGCCGCCCGTCCGGCCAGATGGCGCAGGGTGGTGAGGGTGCGCGGCGGCAGCACCAGATCATCCCAGCCGACCGCCGGGCTGATCCGGCGGGCCAGCCGCTCCAGCCCGGTGGCGTTCTGCGCCCGTGCCGCCGCCACCAGCCACTCGACCCGCGGCGGCGCGGCCGGCCGCGCCGCCTGCGACCCCTGTCGCTCCGGCGACGGCTGCGGCTCCGGCGGCTCCGGCAGCTCCGGCAGCTCCGGCAGCTCCGGCAGCTCCGGCAGCTCCGGCAGCTCCGGCAGCTCCGGCAGCTCCGGCGAATCGTGCTCCGGGCCGCCTTCCAGGACGCGGGCGGACAGCCGGGAGGCGGCGACCGCCCGGCGCACCTGGCGGGGCGCGAGCCGCAGGGACGCGAGCTCGGCGGGCATCGGCGCGCCCAGCTCGGCGGCCCACACCGCGGCCTGCGCGCCGGCCCCCAGCGCGAGCACGTCATCGATCAACGGCACCGGTCCGGGGGTCTCCGGATCCCACGCGCCCCGCCCGTACAGCACCACCGGCAGCGGCGGCAGCGTCCCATCGCCTCCGGCCGCGGCGCGGACCACCAGCCCGCGCGCCGCGGGGTCGAGCATTCCGGTTGGGCCGGCGACCAGTACGGCCCCGGCCAGTCGTGCCTCCCGGACGGCGGCAGCGAGCGTCGCCGCCACACCGCCGAACCGGTCGGCGGCCGGCACGGCACCGGAGCCTGAGCCACCGCCCGTGCCGATCTCCCCGCCCTCGCCCGCCCCGACGTCACCGCTGCCGGTGGCCCCTCCGGCCGGGTCCGCGACACGGGCCAGGCCCGGCGCGGAGAGATCCAGGCCGAGGGCGCGGCGCCCGGCCCGGCGGCAGGCGGACAGCGCGGCAGCGAGGCCGTCCGCACCGGGCGTGGTCCGCAGGTACACGAGCCTCGGGTCAACAAGCCCGGCGTCAACATGCCTGACGCCGTCCGGCCCCGCTTCGTCCAGCCCGGTGTCGGACGGCCGGGCGTCGGCCGCCGGACGATCCTGGCGCACCGGCGGGTCCGGCGGGCTCGGTGGGCTCGGTGGGCTCGGTGCCGTGCTGAGGAAACGGGCCACCCGCCGGACCACCGGATCGTCGACGTCCGGTGCGTCGGTCAGCACCTCGGCCAGCGCCGGGCCCGGGTCATCCACGCCGAGCAGGTGGGCGGTGACCCGGTCCGGCACGCGCAGCGACCTGGTCAGGAACGGGCGGTCGGCGTCCTCCACGACGAGCAGCCCAGTGGCGAGCAGCGGGGCGCCGGGCGCGCACCGGGCGCGGGCCGCGCCGTCGAGCGGCGAACGCCCGCACAGTTCCAGGGCGAGGCCGGGACTGGCCCGGCGGCGGGTCACGTCGTCGTGCAGATAGCCGTAGAGCTTCTCGAACCGGGCGTCCAGGTCCGGGGCCAGCGCGACCAGCAGGATGTCGACATCGAGCCCGCTCAGCCCGCAGCTGCCCGCGAGCTCTCGAAGCCGCAGCCGGCTGCCCCGCTCCCGCGCCGCCGCGGCGGCCCGCTCCACCTCGGCCGCGAGATCACCCGAACCCGCGTTCTGATCGCCTGGAGCGGGAACGGCCGGGTCGGGCGCTTCCGGCGGAGCTGGCGCGGCCTGGGTCGGGGTGCGGAGCAGGAGGGCGTCGATGTGGCCGTCGCTGAGGTAGAGGCCGCGGAAGGCGTCGTCGGGCTCCGGGTCGACGGCGCGCCGGGCGGCGACGGCGCCGCGGACCCGGGCCTCGACCACGGCGAGCCGGCCCAGCAGATCGGCCAGCGAGTCGTCCCCGTGCACGGTGGCGCTCAGAGCTCCTGGACGCGCCGGGTCCGCGGACCGGCGCCCGCCGGCCTGCTCCCGGGCGGTGGCGGCACGGCCGGCGCGCGCGGGTCGGTGGCCGAGGCGCGCAGGTGCACCTCGGGGTCGGCCGCGACCAGCCTGCGCACCGGTTCGACCCGGGCGGGGTCGAACGGCGCGACCACGACGAGGTCCAAGGAGGGTTTGAGCTCACCGCCGAGGGCGTTCCACACGTCGGCGATGCCGCGGTCCGCGCCGGTGGGCAGCGCGAGCTGCAGCAGCACCGGGATCGGCTGGTCGACCAGTGCCCCGCGCAGGTACTCGGCGGGCACCGCGTCGTGCCGCAGCAGGGCGGCGAGCAGGACGGAAAGGAGCCGGTGCTCGTCCTCCGGGCGGGACGTCCACGCGGTGAGCAGGTAGGACAGCCGCAGCCGGCGCGGCGGCGGCCGGCGCGCGACGATCCGGCCGGCGCCGTCCCGGACCTGCTCGAAGGCGATCTCGCGGCGCGCCACATCCTCCCGGATGTCGTAGAGGAACGCGTCGATGCACGGCCCACCGCGCCGGGCCGCCCATTCCCGGGTCGGAGCGTCGAAGAGGACCTCCGTGTCACCGCCGGCCACGGCTTCGGCGGCGAGCAGCGCGGCGAGCGTCGCGTCCACGTCATGGATCATCGCCTCAGACGGTGGCATCCGGGCACCGACCGCCGCAAGGACGCACCCGGCCCGTCCGCGCTGCCCGTTCGGGCTGCGTCTTCGGGCTGCGTGTTCGGGCAACGAGACGAGGCGAAACATCTGCGCGTGCGACGGTTCCGCCCGCCGCGTGATCGACGTAGCGTCGGCTCATGGCGAGGTACAACGCCGCGGACATCTACGGCTACGCCCGCGCGGCGGGTTTCACCCCGGACCAGGCGGTGACGATGACCGCCATCGCCCTGGCCGAGTCGGGCGGTGACAGCTCCGCCCACGCGACCCGCGGGGAGGACTCCCGCGGCCTGTGGCAGATCAACATGGACGCCCACCGCCAGTGGGCCGACCAGAAAGCCTACGACCCCGCGGTCAACGCGAAGCTCGCCTACGAGGTCTCCCGCGGCGGCCGGGACGTCTCGCCGTGGACCACCACCCACGGCCTGGATGACGCCCGTTACCTCGACTACCGGGCCCAGGCCGAGCGGGCGGCCCAGCTGGCCGGTGAAGGCGAGGCCCACGGCAACTGGGCCGGGACGGCCGGCTACGGCCATCAGCTCACCGCCGCGGGGGACGCCGGCGGCGGCCACCTCGACGAGACGACGGCCCGTTTTCTGCAGGCAGCGCTCGCGCAGGCCGGTGACAAGTACGTCTACGGGGCCGAGGCGCACCTCGACGACTCCGACCCGACCGCGTTCGACTGTTCGGAGCTGACCCAGTGGGCGGCCGCGCAGGCGGGTGTCGAGATCCCCGACGGGGCCGCGGCCCAGTACGAGGAGCTGCGCACCCACGGGCAGGAGATCTCCGTCGACGACGCGCTGCGCACCCCGGGCGCGCTGCTGTTCCGCGCCGACCCGAACGGCTACATCAGCCATGTGGCGATCAGCCTGGGTGACGGCCGCACGATCGAGGCGCGCAACTCGCGCCTGGGGGTCGGTGTGTTCGACAACCGCGGTGACTGGCTGAACCGGGCCGCGGTGCTGCCGGGGCTGTCCGGCCCGGTCGGCGCCGGGGCACCGCCCGGCGGGTACTCGAGCAGCTCCCTGGCCCTGGCCGGCGGGGTCGGCACCGAGGCCGGCGGGGCGGACAACGACGGCGACGGCCTCACCGACGCGCTGGAGAGCCAGCTCGGTACGGACTCCGCTGCCGTCGACAGCGACCACGACAACCTGTCGGACATCTACGAGCTGCTGCGCGTGGGCTCGGACCCGACGTCCGCCGACTCCGACCATGACGGCCTGCCCGACTCGGCCGAGCTCGCCCTCGGGAGCAGCCCCACGAACCCGGACAGCCTCGGTGCCGGTCACCTCGACGGGGCGACCGGGCCGACGGCGACGCTCGACAGCGATCACGACGGGCTCAGCGACGATCTGGAGCGGGTGCTGGGGACGGATCCGAGCCGGATGGACTCCGACGGTGACGGCCTGCTCGACGGTGCGGAGCACCAGCTCGGCCTCGACCCGCTGGCCTTCGACCACCTCGACCCCGCCGGCACCGATGCCGCCTCCGGATCCGGTTCCGGTACATCCCTCACCCATCATGTGGACACGGGTACCGGCGGCCTCGACGGACACACGGTCCTTTGACTCGCCAGTCAGAGCAGGCCCTGGCGGAGGGCGAAGGCGACCGCGTGGGAGCGGTTGCGCAGCCCGAACCGCCGCGTGACGTCCTGCAGGACGTTCTTCACGGTCCGTTCCGAGTAGTTGAGGCGCCGCCCGATCTCCTGGGTGTCGTGCCCTTCGGCGACCAGGCGCAGCACCGTCAGCTCACGTTCGGAGAGCCCGGAGAAGGTGAGCCCGCGCGGCGCCAGCACCTGCGTGGACACCTGCTGGACCTGTCTCAGCAGCGAGCCGAGCATGTCCGGTGGCAGGTAGCCCTCACCGGCGGCGGCCCCGCGCACGGCGGCCAGCACCGCTTCCGGGGTGGCGGTGGCGCGGCGCAGAAGCCCGACGACGCCCGCCTCAACGGCGGCGGTCAGGTCGTGAGCCTCCAGCTCCGCGACGACGAGCACGACGGGCACCCCACCCTGCTGCAGCTCACGCACCATTCGCAGGGTGCGCTCGTCGGTGCCCTGCGCGCTCACCAGGACCACGTCGGCCGCCCTCGGATCACCGCCGGCACCGGACGGGTTCGGCCCACCCGGCGCCGCACCGTCGTGGGCCGGCCGCACCGGTGTGGCGCCATGCTCGCGGCCCCGGTCGGGTTCCGCGGTGAGCTGGACGGGACGCAGGTACGACGGCCGCCCAGCCGCACCCGTCCCGGGGCCGCCGGCGCCGGCCACGGCCACCGCCGCCTCGGAACCACCCCCACCCGCGCTCACGGCGACGGCTCCGGGCAGCCTCTCGACGATCTCGATGTCCGGGCAGCCACCCAGCTGGGCCGCCAGGCCGGCCTGGGTGATCGGATCGCTGGCACGGAGCAGCACTCGGATGCGGTGGGGCATGGTCCGTCCTCCCTGTCGTTGACGACCACGTATCGCACAGCGCACTCAAGGTCGGCTCGTCCTCACGAACCGCTCAAGGAACGCTCATGACGGGCCTCGGCGCGGACTCAAATCCGGCGCGTCCGGCATCGGCGCGTCCGGCATCGGCACGTCCGGCGCACCCGGCGCACCCGGCACACCCGGCCGCCGGCGGGCCTTCGGCCGCGATCCGGCTGCTCGACGCGGTGGCCGCCGAGGCCGGGCGGCGAGGCCGGCCGGACCTGCAGGTGCGGCTTGCCCGGGAACGCGGCCGGCTGGTCACACCGGACGCCCTGGTGGTCGTCGCGGGCGAGTTCAAGAAAGGCAAGGGCACCCTGGTCAACGCCCTGCTGGGGGCGGCGGTGTGCGGCACCGACCCGATCTCGACCACGCTGGTGCCGACCGTGGTCGGCTACGCCCCGCACCCGGCCGCGACGGTGCGGCGCGCCGCCCGATCCTCCCCGGGTGACGCACCGACCGGCGGGTCACCGCCCACAGCGGCACCACCGGCCGAGGCTCGGTCTGTCGAGGAGCCGTCCCTCGAGGCGGTGTCCATCGAGGCGCTGCACGACCTCGTCCAGGGCCCGCCGGCGGCGACGCGCCTCGCGATCGGCTCCAGTTCCGGCACCGGCACCGGCACCGGCCTTGGTACCGGCCTCGGCTCCGACACCGGTCCGGTGAGTTCGGCGCAGGTCGGGGTCCCGCGGCAGCTGTTGGCGCAGGGTCTGACCCTGCTCGACACCCCGGGGCTGAACGGCGGACTGGCCGACGGCCACGCGGCGGCGACGCTGGACGCGGCCGTCAGCGCCGACGCCGTCCTGTTCGTCTCCGACGCCGGGCAGGAACTCACCGCCCCAGAGCTGGACCTGATCCGCCGGCTCGTCCGGCAGGGCGCGACCGTGCTGCTCGCGATCACCAAGATCGACGCCTGCCCGCACTGGCGCCGTGTGGTCGCGGCCAACCGGGAGCATCTGCGGCGCGCGGGTCTGGACCTCACCGTCTTCCCCCTCGGCGCGCCGCTGCGGCTGCGCGCCCTGCGCGACCACCGGCCTGATCTCGACACCGAGTCCGGCTACCCGGCGCTGGTGACCCATCTGCGCCACGAGATCGTCGCACCGCGCCGGGCCCGCCTTGAACGGCTGGCCCGCGCCACCGCCGCCGACGCGCTACGCCAGCTGCTCACCGAGCTGGAGACCGAACGGACAGCACTCGCCGATCCGCGGCATGACGCGGGCGACCGGGCGACCGGCCTGGCCGCCGCCGTCCGCGACGCGAGTCGGATGGGTGAGCCCGCCGCGGTCTGGCGGCAGGAGCTGTCGCAGCAGTACCCGGAGATGACCCTGCGGTGCAGGGACGGCCTGGCGGCCAGCATCCGGACGTTGCACGCCAGAGCGGAGGAGAAGATCACCGCGAGTGATCCGTCCGAGCAGTGGGACGAGCTGCGCAGCTGGCTGTTCCAGGCGGTCAACGAGACCCTGCTGGACCACCGCCAGCAGATCCGCTCCGAAGGCACGACTCTCGTCGACACCGTCACGCAGGCGTTCGAGGCCGCCGCCGGCCCCGTCCGGGAGCTGCTGGCCACGGCGGTCGACCGGCCACTGCCCACGGTCGAGGACGTCCGCGGCCTCGAGTTCACCCAGTCGACCGGTTTCGATCTGCTGGCACAGGGCGCACGCGGCGGGAGTGTCGGGATGGTCATCGTCTCGGCTGGTGGGGCGCTTGCCAGCATCGCCGGGCTCGCCGCCCTCACAACGGTGCTCGCCCCGGTCGGAATCGGGGCGCTCGTGATGCTCGGGCGGCGCACGATCGCCTCCGTCCGCGCGAACGAACGCCGCGCCCACCAGGCACATGCCAAGGAAGCCGCGCGGCAGTACATCGAACAGGCTGGAAGGATCATCGCGCAGGACGCGACCGTCGTCTGCGAACAGCTCCGCGTCAGCCTGCACCAGGCCCTGACCGGGCTGGCCACGGAGCTGACGACCGAGGCGCGGCGCAATCTGGCGGCCGCCGAGCGGGCCGGTCGGGAGACCGAGGAATCGCGCCAGGCCCGGCTCGCCGTGCTGGACAGGGACATCGCCCGGCTGCGCGCCGTGACGGAGGCCGCCGGCGCACCCGGCGCCGGCGACCCGGCCGGCGCCGCCCGAGCGGCCCGAGCGGGCAGAACGGGACGGGCAGGACGGGGAGCTGCCAGGTGACCGGCCACACCGGTCACACCGGTCACACCGGTCCAGGCGACCCCGCCGGCCGCCCTGGGAGCCTGCGTGCGCTGGTTCGCGCTCTGCTCCTCGACACGCTCGACGCCTGTCAGGGATGCCCCGCCGAACCGGTCCTGCGCGAGGAGGTAGACCGCTTCGACGGGCCGCTGCGGGTCGCGCTCGCCGGCCGGGTCAAGGCCGGCAAGTCCACACTGCTCAACGCCCTCGCGGGCGAGCAGATCGCGGCGACCGACGCCACGGAGTGCACCCGGATCGTGACCTCCTACGCCGCCGGTACGCGCGAGGCGGCCTGGGCCTACCTGCGGGACGGGTCGGTGGTCGAGGCCCGGCTAAGCCGCACGGCGGGCAGCGCACATGTCGACCTGGCGGGGCTGCCCGGTGGGGCCGGTTCCGCGGGCACGGCAGCCCCCGGAGCCGGCGCGGCCGGTCCCGGCGTGGAGGCTCTGCGGGTCGAGCTGCCGGGCCCGCGGCTGCACGGCCTCACCCTCATCGACACGCCGGGCATCGCCTCGTTGTCCGTGGAGCTCTCCCGGCGCACCGAGAGTTTCCTGACCAGGGGCGCCCGCCGGCCAGCGGCCCGCCGGCCCGGCGGCAGGCCTGCTGGCGACGTGCCCCCCGGTCTCGGCACGGCCGGCTCCGGAGCCGCCGGCCCCACACTGGCCGGTGCGGACGCGATCGTCTACCTGCTGCGTCACCTGCACGCGGCCGACGTCGACTTCCTGGCCTCGTTCCGGCGGACCGGGCTCGGCGAGGCCACCCCGGCGCATGCCATCGGGGTGCTCTCCCGGGCCGACGAGATCGCTCCCGGACGCACCGATTCCGTGGACGTGGCCCGCCGGGCCGCCGCCGCCATCGGCCGCGACGAACGGGTCCGCGCCCTGGTGCAGACCGTCGTACCGGTCGCCGGCCTGCTCGCCCAGGCCGGCACCCGGCTGTCGGGCGACGAGCTCGGCCAGCTGCTGGCACTCGCCGCCGAGCCCGCCGCGGACACCGACGACCTGCTGCTGTCCGTCGACCGGTTCGTCGCCCCGGCCGCGTCGACATCCGTCGCCGCGCCGGTGCGGGCGCTCCTGATCGACGGCCTCGGCCTCGCCGGCGTACGTCTCGCCGTGGCACTGGCCCGGCTCGGGTACGCCCGTGACCCGGCCGAGCTCGCCGCGGAACTCACCGCGCGCAGCGGCCTGCCCGAGCTGACCGAGCTGCTTCGCGGGCAGTTCACCGACCGCGCCGACGTCCTCAAAGCCCAGCATGCGCTGCGCGTCCTGGACGGAGTTCTCGGCGAAGGCGGCACGGGCGAGGCCACCGGCGCGGACGGGCCGGTGGGCCCGCCGCCCCGACTGCTGGCACTGTTGCGGGCCCGCCGCGAGCAGATCGAGGCCGGCGCGCACGAGCTCGCCGAGCTGCGCCTGATCGGCGAGCTGCGCACCGGCACGGCCGACCTGCGCGGCCTGGACGGTGGGCGGCGCGACGAGATGGAACGATTGCTCGGCGCCGCCGGGGTGGACGTGCGGACCCGACTCGGCCTGCCCGCCGACGCCGACGCCGCCGAGATCCGGCCGGCGGTGCTGGCCGTCCTGGGCAGCTACCGCCAGCTGGCGGAGAACCGCCTGCTCCCCCAGCCGACCCGCCGCGCCGCGGCCATCCTGCGCCGCACCTGCGAGGGCCTGCTGCACGCCACCACCGGCGGCTGATCCGCCGTCGTCCACCCGACGCCCGCGCGCCGTCGGCGTCGGCGACGGCGACGACGGCGCTATTCGACCCGGGGGTTCACCCAGGCAGCCCAGTCCTGTGCGGCGTCGCCGAGCGCATCCACCCGGATAACTATCGCGGTGGCGCCGCTGACACCGGACAGGTCGACGTCGACGGTCGGCATGTAGCCGTCGGACTGGATGTCTTCCTGACTTACCAGCGAGGCCGAGACCCGGCCGTCCGGATAAACGGCTTTGACACTGAACAGGACGCGGCCGACATTACCTTGCTGAGCCTTGACGAATCCTATCTGGGCACGGAATCTCTGGCCGTCGACGATTGCCTGCGGAAGGTCGAACTGACCGGTTATCCAGCCGTCCGAAGCCCAGTTCGGATGCGTTGCCATATAGGTCGGGGAGGTGTTGTTCTCCAACAGGTACCCGCCGTTGCTGACGTTGACATCGCCCTGGGTCTGGCCCTCCTGTCCGAACGCCGGCGTGCCCGCGCCACTGCGCCAGAGTGCGCTGCTGGCGTGTGGAATCAGCTCGAAGGGCTCCGGGCGGGCGACCGTGACCACGACGTCCTGCGAGGTGTCCGTCGCGGTCAGCCCCGCCGTGTCGGTGACCTTGACCGTGACCCGGTAGGTGCCGGCGGCGGGAACCGTGAACCGCGCGGTGTTCACCCCCTGCGGCTGCGCGCTTTCGGGCGATCCCGCGGGGGCGATGCTGAACTCGTAGTCGCGCAGCGCCGCGGTGCCCTGGGTCGCGGCGGCGGTCGCGTTCACCGCCAGCTCTCCTGGCACCGTCGAGGCTGTGACCTGCACCGTCGGCGCCACCGACGCCGCGGTGACCGTCACCGGCCGCGTCACCGAATCACTCCGGCCGGCCCGGTCCGTGACGGTGAGCCGGACGGTGTAGGTCCCGGCGGCGGCATAGCGGTGGGTACCGGTCCGCGAGGTCGCGACCGCGCCGTTGTCGTCGAAGTCGATCCGGTAGTCGCTGATCGGCTCCGAGCCGGCTGTCGATCGGGAGGCGTCGACGTTGACGACCAGCGGCGCACCGCCTGAGGCCGGTGTCACGGCCAGCACCGCCGTCGGGCCCCGTTTCCCGTTCTCCTGCGTCTGCGTCGGGCTGGTGGGGAGGGTTGGAACGGTCGGGGTGGTTGGGATGGTCGGGGTGGTTGGGATGGTCGGGGTCGAGAGGTGCGTGGGTGGGGGCGTCKGGGTGGGTGTGGGCTGCGCCGTGACGGTGATCCCGGCGACCGGTGCGGCCCTACGGCCGTCGGCGAGGGTGACCTGGGCCGAGACCGTGTACTGCCCGGCTCGTGACCAGCTGTGCGACACCGCGGTGCCGCGGCCCCCACTGTCGTCGCCGAAATCCCAGCGCACGGCGCTGATCCGGGCCCCGTCCGCCGCGACCACCCGCAGTGCCACCGGCTTCCCGACCGCGACCACGCCCGCCGACCGCTCGATCGCCACGGCGCCGCTGGCCGGATCTGACGGGCGCCGGGTGGGCGACGGCGTCGAGGGCGGGCTCTGCGCCGGGGTGGTCGGCCCGCCCGACGAGCCGGGCGACCCCGACTGCCCTGACCCCGGCGGCCCCGGCTCGCTCCCCTGACCGTTGATCAGGTCGACCTCCGGCCGGTCGGGGTCGTACTTGTTGATCGAGGTCGTCGTGCCGTCGATGTGGACCACCCCGGACCGTTCGCTGGCCGGATCGTTGTAGAACACGAACAACCCGCCGGGTACGAGCTCGAAGCGGGTGCCGGGCGGCAGGACCTTCGCCCGGCGCGGCTGGTCACGGGGCCGGCTGAGATCCACGACGAAGATCTCGCCGGTGGTGAAGTCCGGCACGAACACCCGGCCCGCCACCTCCAGCGGCGGGCCGAGCTCGTCATCGGCCGCGCCGAGATCGGCCGCGACGTCACAGGACCGCCGGGCCAGGTCGCTGACCAGCAGCACACCACGCCGCCCCGAGGCGGTGTAGAGGCGTGCGCTCTCCGGGGAGCCGGTCACCACGGCCGTCGTGTCGGCGGGGTTCTCCGCCAGGCAGGTCGCCGCCCCGAGGCTGCCGTCGGCCTCCAACGGCCGTACCGAGCTCCCGGCGACGACCACCGCCCTGCCGCCGGCGACCACCAGCCGGGCGCCGTCAGGGTCGACCGCCGCGGCCCGGCGGTCCGCCTTGCCACGATCCAGCCAGACCAGGTCACCCGAACCGGCCTCGATCAGCCACAGCCGGCCGGATCCGTCCACCGCCCCGCCGCCGGGCACGATCCTCGAAGCCAGAGCCTGGCTCGGCCGGGGCTGCAGTGACCGGCTGTCCGCCGCCGTGACCAGGCCGGACTGTTCGGTGAAGGCGAACAGTCCGGCGCCGTCGCCGCTGGGAAAGAGCTTCATCCGCTGGCCGGGCTGGGCGAACCTGACCGGCTTGGACGGCTCGTAGGTGATGCCGTCCACACGTACCACGCTGCCGGTGACGCCGTCGGCGACGAAGGCGTCGGCCCCGGCCTGAGCCGAGGTCAGATCCGCGTTGGCTCCGGCGACCGGCACCTGCGTCACCACCTGCGCGGACGCCCCGTCGATCAGGGCGGCCTGCCCGACCTTCGACGACACGAGCCAGGCCGCGCCGTCCTGCAGTGACACCTTCACCGTGCGGTCACCGCGCCCCGACAGGACGACCGCGACCGCGCCGAGAACGACCACGAGCGCGAGCAACGTCGATCCCAACCGCGCCGGTCCCAACCGCGCCGAGACGACCCGCGCCTGCACAGGCCGAGCCGTCCCCGGGCCGCCGAAGGATCGCCGCCGCGTTGTCATTCTCGGTATCCCCCGAGCGTCAGCAGCATTTGACGTAGATCGACGTCGTCGCGGACTTCTCCCGACCGGAGGCATCACGTACGGTCACTGTCGCCGTCCAGCTGGTGCCCGGCGGGCCCTCCGTGTTGTAGGCGTGCCGCGGGGCCCGCGAGCTCGTGATCCATCCGGTGGAGCCGGTGCCGTCGCCGTAGTCGAAGTTGTACGAGACGGCGCCACTCGACGCCGACGCGTCGAGGACCGCGTAGATCGGGCCGTAGGGTGGCAGCGGCGAGCCGTCGTCCACCCAGCGCAGGGACGCCACCAGCGAGTCCACGAACGTCGCCGTCACGGAACGGTCGCCGCCGGAGAGCGTGACGGTGCAGCTCTGTGTGCCGGAGCAGTCGCCGGACCAGCCGGTGAAGTCGCCGCCGTCACCGGTCGCCGTCAGGGTGACCTGCGTGCCGTCCGCGACGGAGACCGAGCAGGTTCCCGGGCAGGAGATGCCACCGCCGGTCACCCGGCCCGGTCCGTTGGCCGTCACCGACAACGTCCGGTTCGGCGTCGGCTCGGCGAAGGTGGCGGTCACGCTCATATCGGGGCGATTAGGAACGACCGTGCAGGTGAGGCTCTGGCCGGTGCAGTCACCGGACCAGCCGACAAACGTCGCTCCGGAGTTGGGAACCGCGGTCAACGTGACTGTGTCGTTCAGATCCCAGGTGCTTTTGCACTCCCGTGCCCCCGCCACGAGGCACATCTGGCCACGTGAATCCCTGACTCCGCCGGGCCCTTCGGGGGTAATACCAAGAATGAAGGACGAATCCCGGACGAGGATGGTGCGGGTGGTCTCGGACGTAAGGCCGGCGGTGTCGGTCACCCGAACGCCGACCTGATAAGTCCCGTAACCGTAGACCTTGCTGGCTTGCGGGGCCGACTGGGGTGCCCCGAAAGTCCCGGTGAAATTGAAGGCATAGCTGGCGATCTGCTCGCCGGGCACGTTCGATTTCGAAGCGCTCGCGTCGGCGGTGACGGTGCCGGCGTACTCGGTCAGGGAAAGTTCGGCGGTGGGCGGTTCCGACCTCGGTGTTGTCTGGGACGGGGTCGGCCTGGTTGATGTGATGGTCGGGTCGGGTTGGCCTGACCCGCTCGATGTCGGGTCCGGCCGCGATGTCGGATCCGGCCCTGGCGTCGGATCCGGTCCTGGCGTCGGTGTCGGGTCCGGCCGCGGGATGCCGGCGACGACGGTGATCCGGGCGGTGGGGGCGGCCTGTCGGCCGTCGGCGAGGGTGACCCGTGCCGTGATGGTGAACTGGCCTGCCTTCGACCAGCTGTGTGAGACCTGGACGCCGCCGCCGGCGGAACCGTCGCCGAACTCCCAACGCACGGCACCCAACCGTGTGCGGTCGGTTGCCACAGCCCGCATCGTCACCTGCTCGCCGATGGCGGCCCGATCCGCCGACAGCTCGATCGCGACCGTGCCGGGGGTCGAGGGGGTGGGGGTCGAACGGGTCGGGGTCGGCGTGATGGTGGGCGGCGCGGTGGTGGGCGGAGTGGTCGGTGGTGCGGATGACGACCCGGATCCGCCCGGCCCGGAGGACGGGCCCGATGCGCCGCCGCCGGGGACGAGCCCGGCGTCGGGCCGCTCCGGGTCGTACTTCTGGATCTCCACCGTGGTCCCGTCGAGGCGGATCACCCCGGCCCGCTCGCTGGCGGGGTCGTTGTAGAACACGAACGACCCGCTCGGAACGAGCTCGAAGACCGTCTCGTCCCCACCGGCCAGCACCTCGGGGCGGGCCACCACCCGGCCGCTGGCCAGGTCGATCACCGCGACCTCGCCGGTCGTGTAGTCGGGGACGAACACCCGGCCGGCCGCCTCCTGTGCCGGGCCCAGACGATGGCGGGCGGCACCGAGATCCACCGCCCGGTCGCAGGACCTCCGGTCCAGGTCGCTCACCAGCAGCACACCGCGATCACCGGACACGGCGTACACCCGGTCCTGTGTCGGCGAGCCGGTCACCGCCACCTCGTCGCCCTGGCGGACGTCCAGGCAGGTCGCCGGCCCAGGCACGCCGTCGGCGCCCACCGGGCGGACGGTCCGCGCCGCGGCGTCCACCACCGCGACCCGCCCGCCGGCCAGCACGAGGGTGGCCGCGGCGGGGTCGGCACCGGACGGCTTCGGGTGCTTGCCGGAGTCATCGACACGGATCAGGTCACCGGAGTCACTGTCGATGAGCCACAGCAGCCCGGCACCGTCGACCAGCGCGGCACCCTCGCGGACCCGGGCGCCGAGTGACTGCTCGGGTCCGCGGACCTGCAGCGTCGCCGGGTCCGCGACTGTCACCAGCCCAGCGGTCGCGCTGACGGCGTAGAGGGCTGACCTGCCGGGGAACAGGGCGAGCGGCTCGCCGGCCCGCCCGAGCGGCGCGGGCGCCGTGGTCTTGCGGTACGTCGCGCCGTCGATGCGGGTCACGCTGTTCGCGGTGGCGTTGGCGACGAACGCGTCCGCGCCGGAGCGGGCCGCGGTCAGCTCACCGCGCCCCACCGCGACCTGCGCCACCACCTGGGCGGACGCCCCGTCGGTCAACGCGGAGGCGCCGTCGAGCAGGGCTGCCTGGCCAACCGCCGAGGACACCAGCCAGGTGGTGCCGTCATCAAGGGCCACCGTGCGGGCCTTCGGTCCGTCGGCGGCCGTGACGACCACCGCGGCGGTGCCGAGCAGGACGGCGCACAGCGCCCACCAGACGGCGGGTATGCGGACCACCGGCGGCCAGCCGCCCGTTCTGCTCATCAGCGGCGACGTCGTGGCAGCAGTGGCACCGGGCTGAGTGTCGCGGTGACCCGGCGCCGGACGCCGTCACTGCGGCGCAGCTCGCGACTCGCCGCCGCGGTGAGCTCCCAGGCCCGGCGCGCATCGGTGTCGTCCGGCTCGGTCGCGCCGAACAGGGCGGTGCCGACCAGCGGGGCCAGCAGCGCGAGCTGGTCGCCGACCAGCGGACCGCGCCGCGCGGCGGCCAGGTCGGCGACCTGGTCCGCGGACAGTGACAGGGAGCGGGCCAGCCCGCGTTCGGCGAGCCGGTCACGGACCTCGCGCCAGGCACCGGCCACCCGTGCCGCGGGTGGCCCGGCCCGCGCCCGGCGACGGCGGCGCCGGGCCTTCTCCCCCACGATCCCGGCCGGCACGGCGACGGCCACCACGAGCAGCACCAGCAACAGCACCCACCACAGGCTGCTGGCGCCGGATCCGCCGCCGGTGGCGCCGAGGTCCGCGGACCGGTCGAGCTCCGGGCGGACGACGGCGTCCGCCGCCTGGGCCTCGGGGGCCTGAGCCGCGCCGTCGCCGCCGGTCGGGTCGTCGGGGTCGGGCGGGGGAAGCCGATCCTTGAGTTTGGAGATGTCGGTGGGGTCGAAGGCGACCCAGCCGATTCCCTCGAGGGCGACCTCCGGCCAGGCGAACGCCTGACGGGACGTCACGGTGAACTCTCCCGCCTGTGACGAGGTGCGCCCATCGAGCAGATACCCGACGGCGATCCGGCTCGGCAGGCTCTCGATCCTGGCCAGCAGCACGAACGCGGTCACGAACTGCTCGACGTAGCCGTGATGGTCGGCCTTCACGCCGCCTGGATCAAGGAACCTCTTCAGCGCGCCCAGGGAGTGGCCGGGACGGGCGTCGAGGTCGACCGGGAACATCGTGGAGTTGTTCAGGTAGGCGGTGAGCGAGGTGATCTTGCCGAACGCGGTGGTCTCGGTGCCCACCGCGTCCGCTGCGGCGTAGGTGATCTCCTCCGGGATGTTGGCGGGCAGCGCCAGGTAGGGAAGTATCTCCGTGCCGCGGGCGACGTGGGCGTCCGGGAGTCTGGGGTCGTCCGCGACAGGTACCTGGGCGGTGAGCACGTACCGGTCGCCGGCCCGCAGCGGGTCCGTCGCGGCCAGCGACCCGGAGCTGGGCTGGTACGCGTAGCTGACGGTGGCGTCGCGGATGCCCGTCGGCTGGCCGAGCGTGGGCAGGAACGGGCCGCCCGGGGCCTGGGCGGTGACGTCCATCTGGATCTCGCGGCCGGTCGTGGTCACCGGGGTGTCGTCCGTACCGAGAACGCTGCCGGTGCGGACGAAGACGCTGTCGTCCCGCCAGGTCGCACCGTCGAAGTCCGTGAGCACGGCGGTGCGGATCCGGTCGGTGACGACCTTCCCGTCGTTGCTCGGCAGCCGCACCGTGAAAAGCTTCCGCTCGGCGCCGCCGCGTGCGGACTTGACCTGGACGAGCGGGTTGAGCGTCGAGGTGATGTCGACGGGCGGATGCCGGTGGTCGCGCGGGTCGAACCTGTCGTTCCCCTCGGCGATCGGCGACAGGACGGCGAGGCCGGTGCCGAGCGCCGCCATGAGCGCCACCGCCGGGATCCCGACGGCCAGCTGGCCGGCTCGCGGCCGGCGCCAGGACGGAGCACCGGCCAGCGACCGGGACCGCAGGCCGGACGGTGACCGTCCACGGCCTGGCCGGCTGGTCGGACCACTCGCGTCACTGCCCGCCTGGTCCGCCTCGCCCGAGGCCCCGGCGCCGCCTGGAGCACCCGGGCCGCCCGTACCGTCCTCGGTCAGGCCTACCGCGACCGCGGCGATCCGGCCACGGCCGGGCAGTTGGGCCGCGCGCACCACGGCGAGCGCCAGCCCGACGACGGCGATCAGCCCGGTGAGCACGAACAGCGAGCGGCCACGGCTGGCGACCAGCAGCAACGCGACGATGTAGCCGAGCAGCGGCGGAAGGAGCGGGGCAAGCACCGCCTCGGCCCGCACGACCAGCACCGCCGCGCTGAACGCCGCCAGCCACACCAGGAGTACGGGCAGCAACAGCAGATCGCCGTCGGGGGCGGCCGGCAGGCCTACGGTGAGCAGCCGCGCCCAGCCGTCCCGGGCGGCGGCACCGAAGTCGGTGACGACTGACGCCCCGTCCGTGAGCCGGCCCGCGAACAGTACGAGAACGCTGAAGGCGAGCGCGCCGGCCAGCCCGGCCAGGCCGACCAGCGGCGCCGGCCGCAGGCGCGCGCCGGCCAGGCAGCCCAGTGCCGCGGCGCAGGCCGCCGCCGCGACCAGTTCGAGGGCGGCGCGCCCGGCCGGGCCGCCGGCGAAAAGCCCGCCGAACGCGAGCCCGACCAGGGCGGTGAGGACCCCGGCGAGCACGACCTGGGCCGGCCGGAAGGACCTGACGGCCGGCGGCGGCGGACGGAAGGTGGTCCGCCGGGCAGGGCGCGGGCGACGCGGGCGCAGCCCCCGCCGCGCCGGGCCGCCCGATCCGGATTCCTCCGGCGCGCCCTGCTCCGGGGGGACCGGTGGGACTGGCCGATCACCCGGTGGGCCGGGCCGGGCAGGCCGCGCGGCCTGAGCCGGAGCCGGAGGCGCAGAGCCGGCCGGCGCCCCGTAAGGAGCCGGTGGAGCGTACGGCGCCGGTGGGGCCGGTGGGGCCGGTGGGGCCGGTGGGGCGGACGGAGCCGGCGGAAACGCCGGCGGCGGGGCCGATGGCGCGGACCCGGCGGCCGGCCGGGTGGACGGCGGAGCAGCCGGCCGCGGGCGCTGCGGCTGCGCCGGGCCCTGCGGCTGCGCCGGGCTCTGCGGCTGCCGCGGACTCGGCGCCGGCGGAGGGGCCTGTGCCGGCCGCGGGCTCCGCGGGGGCGAAGGCGTCTGCGATTGGCGGGGCAGTGGTCGGGGTGCGCGGGCCGGCTGTGGCGGTGGCGCGGGGGGCAGATTGAGCACCGGGAGTGGCTGGGTCGTCTCGGCTGGTGAGGGCTCGTCCCGCCGCCGGCCCGGTGGCGGGGTCTCCTGGCCGCTCACCGCCGGACCCAGGAGTTCCAGACCGCGGCGAAGTCGTCGCTGGTCCGCACGTTCACCGTGAGCGCCCCGCGGACGGGTAGCCCCGGGCGCCCGTGCTCCTCCCCGACGCACACCACGCTCGCCATCGCGAACCGCGACCGCACGGCGGACACGGCGCCGAGCCTGGCGCCGGGCGGCTGACCGGTGACCACGCCGAGGACCATGCCGTCCTCACCGGGCGTCATCCGGGTCAGTTCGGCGAGCCCCGGGTCGTCGTCGGCGGGCGCTACGGCGGCGAGCAGGTCAAGCAGGCCGGCCACATCGCGGCTGCTCTCGGCGGCACCACGCCGCCCGCCGGTGGTCCACAGCTCCACCGGGAAGCCGTGGTGGGCGCCGGACACCGCCAGTGACGCGGCGACCCGCACCGCGTCCTCGAAGTAGTCGCCCGCGTAGGGGGCGGCGCTGGTGTCGAGCACCACCGTCATCCGCGGTTCGTTGGGAACGACGTTGTGCCGGACCATCATCTTTCCGGTGCGTGCGGTGGACCGCCAGTGGATCAGCCGTAGGTCGTCCCCGCGGACGTACTCGCGCAGGCTGTGGAACGCGACGCCGCCCAGCGGCGAGGTCGCGCTGGTCGGGCCGTCCATGTCCGGCGAGCCGCCGGTCGGCAGCGGGTCCACCGTGTGGATGCGGGGATGCACCCGCAAGGTGGAACGGTCCGGGAAGGCCCGCCCGACGTGCAGCAGGCGCAACGGGTCGGTGTGCCCGACGACGAGCGGGCCGACCTCGAACACCCCGCGTCGGTCGGTCGGCAGCGGGTACGCCGCCTGGAACCGGGCGCCGGGCGCGAGGCTGGGCAGCGCCACGGCCACGGTCTGCTCCCCCACCGTCTCGGCCGCCAGGATCGGCGGGCTGCGCCGCCGCGCCGCGTTGGTGACGGTGACCAGGGCCCGGGCGCCGTCACCCTGGAACACGCTGGGCGGGTGGATCTCCCGGATCAGGGTCACGTCCGGTGTCACCGTCATCCAGCCGGCGGCACACAGCAGCGCCACCCCGGCCACCAGGCCGAGGGCGAGCAGCTCCGGGTAGTCCAGCACCAGCCCGGCCGCGATGAGCACGGCGGTGGCCGCCGCCATCGCGACACCGGACCCGGTGATCCGCGTACTGCCCGTTGCCTGTGAGGACCCCATCGGTTCCCTGCCGGGCTAGTAGGAGGACACGCGCTGGTCGGGAACCGGCATCGAGGTCATGATCGCGCCGAGCAGGCTCTCGCTCGTCGCCCCGGACAGTTCCGCCTCGGGCCGCAGCAGCATCCGGTGCCCCAGCACATAGGGGGCGAGGGCCTGCACGTCCTCGGGCTTGACGAACGACCGCCCGGCGGCCGCGGCGTGGGCCTGGGCGGCGACGGCGAGGGCCATCCCGCCGCGGGGGCTGACACCGAGGCGCAGCTCACCGATCCGCCGGGTCTCCGAGACGATCATCACGATGTAGCCGAGCAGGGCCGGCGCGAGGTGGATCCGGCGCACGATCTGCGTCATCCGCTGGACGTCCGCGATGCTCACCACCGGCGACAGCGACCGGGGGGTCACCCCGCGGGCACCGTTGGCGAGGATCTCCACCTCGGCCTCGTACCGCGGGTAGCCGATGTGCAGGCGCGCCATGAACCGGTCGATCTGCGCCTCGGGCAGGTCGTACGTCCCGCCGTGCTCGACGGGGTTCTGGGTGGCGATCACGATGAACGGCCGGGGCACCTCGTACGGGATGCTGTCCGTGGTGGTGACCTGCCGTTCCTCCATCACCTCAAGCAGCGCGGACTGCGTCTTGGGCGAGGCCCGGTTGATCTCGTCGGCCAGGACGACGTTGCCGAACACCGCGCCCGGCTGGAACTCGAACTCCCGGCTCTCGGCGTTCCAGATCTGCACCCCGGTGACGTCGGTCGGCAGCAGGTCGGGGGTGAACTGGATGCGGCGCATCAGGCCGCCCTCGATCGAGCTCGCGATCGCCTTCGCCAACGAGGTCTTGCCGACTCCGGGGACGTCGTCGATCAGGATGTGCCCTTCGGCGGCCAGGCACACCAGCGCAAGCCTGATGACCTCCGGCTTCCCCCGGACGAAACGCCCGATGTTG
Source organism: Frankia sp. CcI49 (assembly GCF_001983215.1). Lineage (NCBI taxonomy): Bacteria > Bacillati > Actinomycetota > Actinomycetes > Frankiales > Frankiaceae > Frankia > Frankia sp. CcI49. The sequence continues at coordinate 210,133 of NZ_MOWP01000029.1, read as the reverse complement.
CCGTGCAGTGCTTCGAAGCACTCGCGGAACCAGGTCACCTCGGCGTCTCCCGCCGCGGCGCCGGCCGCCGGGGGGCTGGTCATGAGCCGCTCCGAACGATCACGCGGCGAACGCTAGGGGAGGTCGAGCGCCCCGGTAAACGGCCTCGCGGTTGTGGTCCCGAAAGGGCAGCACACCCCGCCCTGGCGGGCGATCTCCGGATACCTGCGGGCAGGCGACGTCCCGCGCCGGCCCCGCTGGCCGTACCGGCCGTACCGTGCGGGACGTCACCGGTGCGGAGCACACCGTACGGACGCGGGCGGAGCGTGATGGATCCGGTTGTGGAACTGCGGGACCGCCGGCTTCAGGTCCGTCCCGGGGAGACGGTGCAGACATCCGCGACGGTGCACAACGCCACCGATGTCATCGCCCAGTACACGTTCGAGGTCCTCGGCCCGGCCGCTGCCTGGGCCGAGGTCGTCCCTCCGACGGTCTCCGTCGTGCGCAACGGGCGGAACACCGTCCAGATCCGGTTCCGGCCGCCGGTCGGGCCGGTGGGGAGCGTGCCGTTCGCGCTGCGCTGCGTCTCCCAGGATCATCCCGACAGCGCGGCGGTCGACGAGGGCGAGCTGGTCGTCGGGGCGATCCACGACATCGTTCCCACGGTTACCCCGACCATCTCGCGCGGTCGCTGGACCGGCCGGTGGACGGCGCGGTTCGAGAACCGGGGCACGGTCGCGGCCCGGCTGCGGGTGACGGCGTCCGACAAGCGCCGCGAGCTCGGATTCGCCCTCGCCCCGCACGAGATCGTCGTCGATCCCGGCCAGACCGGCGAGGTCTACCTGAAGGCGCGGGCCAGCGTGCCGACGCTGCTCGGCACCGTCACCCCCCGACCGGTGCAGCTGACCTACACCAGGGCCACCGGCCCGGACGAGAAGGCGGACGAGGGAACCGTCGAGCTGGTGTTCGAGCAGGTCCCCGTACTCTCACGGGCCGTCGCCGCGGTCGGCGCGCTGGCACTCGTCGGCGGTGCCGCGGCCGTCCTCCTGCTGGCCCGGGCCGCGCCGAGCGACAAGCTCGCCTCGGACAAGGTCTCCCGGCCGGACCAGCCCACCGGGCTGACCGCCGAGCCCGCCGGAGCCGGCGCGATCAGCCTGAACTGGTCGGCGGTGCCCAGCGCGGAGAACTACCTGCTCTACAAGCTGGTCGGTGCGGACGCGGACGGAGCCGCCAACGAACTCCATCCGGTGAAGGCCCCCCTGACGGCGCACACCTGGGAGGGACTGGCGGCCGGGGCCCACACCTGCTTCCGCCTCGTCGCCTCCAACGAGGGCGGTGAATCCAAGGCCTCCGAGATGGTGTGCCAGGACGCCGGGGCCAGCCCGGCCACGCCGGAGCCGACCGGCTCGTCGACCCCACCGACGACGCCCACACCCGACCCGAACGTCACCGGCACCACTCCCACCGACCCGGGCGGGAAGACCGGGCAGGGACGTGAGCCTCAGGGCTTCTACGTCGTGCTCGGCAGCTTCTGGAAGGAGGACAAGCAGGAGCAGGACGCTCAGAAGCCACTCCTGCGCAAGACGGAGATCGACCGGGCGCTCGGCGTCACGACGGTGCTGGCGGACGCGGACGCCTCGAAGCGCCTGGGCAGCCAGTTCCCAGGGCAGGTCATCATCTACCTCGACGGGCAGTTCGCCTCCTGGGCAGAAGCCGACGCCTACTGCACGGAGAAGAAGGCCAGTGGGCTGCTCGGCCGGGACCCGGTCTGTTTCGCTCCGCTGGAGGCCGGCAGCGCCACCGTGCGTCCCGTGCCGTCACCCACCCCGGCAGGCAACGGACCGCCGTCGGGGACGCCCAGCGCGCGGCCGACCTCGCTGGTGTTGGGCCGGTAGCCGATGGCCTACGCCCTGGGCATCGACGTCGGCACGACCTTCACCGCCGCCGCGGTCTGGCGTGACAACAGGGCCGAGACGGTCGGCCTCGGCGACCATTCCCCGGTCATCCCCAGCGTGCTCTTCCGGCGGGAGGACGGGCTGATGCTCGTCGGCGCGGCCGCCGAGGCGCGGGCCGTGACCGAGCCCGACCGGGTCGCCCGCGGGTTCAAGCGCCGGCTCGGTGACGACGTGCCGATCTGGCTCGGCGACACGAAGGTCGACGCGACCGACCTCACCGCCGACATGATCCGCTACGTCGTCGCCAAGGTCACCGAGCGGGAATCCCAGGCTCCGGCACACGTGACGTTGGCCTGCCCCGCGACCTGGTCCACGCACCGCCGCGGCCTGCTGGAACAGGCCGCCAGTCGCGCCGGGCTCGGCGAGCGCACACGTGTGGGCCTGCTCGACGAGCCGACCGCGGCCGCGGTCTGGTACGCGGCACAGCCGGACCGACAGCTCGGCCCCGGCGAACTGCTCGCCGTCTACGACTTCGGCGGTGGCACCTTCGACGCCACCGTGCTGCGGCGGACCGTCGACGGATTCGAGCTGTGCGGGGCTCCGGGCGGCGAGGACAGCATCGGCGGCGCCGATGTCGACGACGCCGTCCTCGAGCACGTCGCCCGAGCCGTCGGCCCAGGCTGGTACGAGCTGGACGTCGCCGACCCGGCGACAGCGCGGGCGATGGCCGCCGTGGCCGCCGCCGCGGTGACGGCCAAGGAGCTGCTCTCCGACGACACCCGGGCCGAGATCCCGGTCATCCTGCCCGGGGTGAACAGGGTCGTCCCGATCACGCGGGACGACCTGGAGGACTCGGTGCGGGTCCTGATCCTGCGCACCGTCGACGCGTTGCGCAGGACGATAGCCGCGGCCGGGTGCCGGGAGACCGACCTCACCCAGGTGCTGCTCGTCGGCGGGTCGAGCCGCATTCCGATGATCGGCCGGCTGCTGGCGGACCACCTCGGGGTGACCGTCACGGCCGATGCGCACCCGAAGCTGGCCGTCTGCCTCGGTGCGGCGATCTCCGCGGGTGCCCGGCTGGCCGCGGCCTCCGTCCCGGATCAGGCAGCAGCGCCGCGCCGAGACCCCGTGGCACCAGGCTGGCACGACGGCGACTGGCACGACAGCGGCTGGCACGACAGCGGCTGGCACGACGGCGCCGAGCCCTCCCGCACCGCCCCACCGGACGAACTCTCCCGCACCGCCCCACCGGACGAGCTCTTCCGCACCGCCCCGCCGGACGACGTCCCGGTGGAATCCACTAGTACGACGACGGGCGGGTGGAGCAGGACCGGTCCCGGCAGCCAGGTTGATCCCCCGGCGGAACAGGAGGCCCGTCGGGCCGCCGACCTGATCGCCCCGGTACACGGCGGCCCGGCACCCGCCGAGGCCGCGCCCGCGGCGGTGAGCCTGCGGGTCGATCTCGACCGGGCTGGTCTCACCGCCGCGACCGACCAGCTGCTGCGCCCCGCCGCGAGCGTCCCGCGACGGGTCCCGCTCGCCGATCGGGACGCGCCGCTGGTGGTGCGGACCGCGGGCGACAGCGACTACCGAAAGGCCGGTCGACGTGGCGCGGTCGTGTACGCCGCCGTCGCGGCAGTGGTGCTCCTGGTCGCCGTCATCGTCGGGGTCGGCATCGGCCTTGGCGGTGCTACGGGCGATCCCAACCTGGCCGGTGGCGCTCCGCCGTCCACCAGGCAGGGAACCGCCGGCGCCGGTGCCGGCACGGCCCTTCCGGCCACCGAACAGGTCGCCCGGCTGACCGGTGGCCCGTTGGCGGGAGCGGGCATGGGCCCAGGCACGGGCTCGGGCACAGGTGCTGGCACAGGCGGACAGGCAGGCGGCTCCGCGCGCGGAATCGCCCCACGGCCGGGCGGCGGCTGGGTCGCGGTGGGGAGCGAGATCGGCTCAGGCTCGACGGACGAGACGCCCGCCGCCTGGTGGACCGCCGACGGGGCAACCTGGCAGCGCGCCGCGACCGCCGGCTCGGGCGGTGGCGTCACCGGCGGCCTGGGTGCCGTGACCGCGACGTCCGATGGCGCCCGGCTGGTCGCGGTCGGCTGGGACGACAGCGCCGCGGGCGTGTTCACCGCCACGGCCTGGACCTCCACGGACGGGCGAAGCTGGCAGCCGGCCTCGGTCGAACGGGCGTCGAACGCCACATTGCGCGACGTGGTGGCTGTCCCCGGTGGCCTGCTGGCCGTCGGCCAGGATCTCGCGCTCGACCGTGAGGGCGACGGCACCGTATGGACGTCGTCCGATGGCACGTCGTGGAGACGGCTGACCGTCACCGGCGTCGACGGGTTGGGCGTCCAGAGCCTCGACCGGGTCGCCCGGCTTGCCGATGGCAGCCTGCTCGCGGTGGGCCGGGAACCATCCGGGGCTGGCTCGGTGAGCCGGGTCCGGCGTTCGACGGACGGCGGGGCGGCCTGGGCCGCCGTCGAGACGGATCTTCCTGACGGGGCCGAAGTCACCGGCCTGGCGGCACTCCCCGGCGGACGGCTCGTCGGCACGGGCTCCACGCCGGCCGCGGGGCACCGCGAGCCTCGCCTCTGGGTGACCGACGCCGGTGCACGGCGATGGACGCCGCAGGAGCCAGTCGTCGCCGGGAGCACCGGAGGCACCGGAGGCACCGGAGGCACCGGAGGCACCGCGGACGCCGAGGTGGACCTGCTCGGGGTGGTCGCGCCCGGGGCGGTCCTCGCGACCGGCACAGTCGCCGGCTCGACGCCGGCATCGTGGACGATCGACCTCGACCAGCCCCGCTGAGCGCACCCGGCGCGGGTTCCCCGCAATCCCGATAGCGGAGTTCCTCGATAATCCCGCCTACGGCCAGCCGACCAGCCGACCAGGGCAAGGCCCAGCGGACAGAAAGGCCCGGACCGCGCATCGGGGTCCGGGCCGGCGGGGCCGGGACGGGTTGCACCGTCCCGGCCTCGCTTTTCATCCGTGGCGGTTCCGGACCGCGCTCAGCGCTGGGTGTAGAAGACGCCGATCTTGTCGTTCTCGGTGGCGGCACGGCCGTGGAATCCAGCGATCTGCCAGCCGGACGGCGCCGTGTACGTGACGCAGGTGGACGTCGTGGCCCCACCGGCGAGGGTGCGCCCGAGGTTGGTGGTGAACCTGGTGTAGAAGACCCGGGTGCTGCTGTCCTTCACGCCTGAGCACAGGTAGACGGACGTCAGGTACTCACCGCTGCCCAGGGTCAGCGACTGGGCGGTTCCGCCGGTGCCGCCGTGGTTCAGTGTGGTGCCGTTCGTCAGGGTCAGGCCGATCTGGTCGACCCGGGAGCCGGAACGCAGCCTGACGGTGCTTACCGTGGCGCCGGCCGGAATGGCGTTGATGTCGGTGTAGGCAGTGCCACCGGAACCACCGAACTGGTCGCTGGCCTGGTAGGCGCTGTTACGGGTCCAGCTGAAGTCGACGGCGATCGGGAAGTGGTCGGAAAGCATGACGCCGGCGGAGTTCAGGAAGTCGGCGTTGCGGTTGGCGTAGCCGGTGGCGTTGAGGGTGACGAAGCTGCTGCTGCGGTACAGGACCTTGTCGACGACCTCGCAGGTGTCGGTGGGCGCAGCCTCGTCGCAGACCAGCGCGGTGCTGCCGGTCGCGGGTGCGACCCCGCCGCGCTCCAGCTTCACCCAGGCGTCGGTCAGTCCGTTCGCCGCGGCGAAGGCGGCGATGGTGTCGCCGGTGCGGGTGTAGCGGGCGTTGGTGTCACCCATCACCACCACGGCGTTGCCGGCCGAGTGCGACGAGATGTACGAGGCCAGCTGGCTCAGGTTCGAGGCCCGGGCGCTGGTGTCCGCGCTGGTGGTCCCGGCGTCCGCGTGCAGGTTGTAGAAGTCGACGTAGACGCCCTCGCCGAGGCGGATCCGCTTGAAGGTGAAGCCCTTCGGCGTCAGGCAGTCGGCGCTGTCGAAGGTGCTGCAGTCATCCCAGGTCACCCGGTCGAGGTCGCTGTAGCTGACCTTCGAGAGGGTGTTGAGCCCGCTGCCGAACGGGACGCCGCCGCTGGTCGGCGTCCGGTACGCGTGGGTGGTGTCGCCGTCGTAGAGGTAGGAGTGGTAGTTGAAGTCCTCCTGCACCTGGACGATGTCGTAGGGGCCGAGGCGCTGGCCGATGGTGGTCGTGCTCTCCGCGCGCGGGGTCTCCGCGCTGGAAAGCGCTTCGGGCAGGCCCGCGATGTTGTAGGTCAGGGCGGAGAAGGAGCCTCCGGCCGGTGAGGCGGCGTTCGCGGCCGGAGTGGCCACAGCTGCGGCACCGATCGCGAGTGGCAGGGCCAGGGCAGCCGCGAGCAGGGCACGGCTCGGGCGGGAAAACAAACGCATCAGTTCTCCGCATCGGCAGATGTCGGACGGAATCTGGCGTCGGAAAACTATGGCCCGCGTTACAGAACGGTCAACGGTCCACAATCGAAACAATCAGGCAACAATTGACAACCCGCCAGCGGCGATACCACACAAACCCGCACCCAGACCTGACGGACGTACTCGTCGAACTCGGGGCACCCGGCGACGGTGAACGGCATTCCGCTTTCGACCTCTATACGCGTTCACCCCGTCACGCTACGCTCATATCACGAGCTCGCCTGTTCCACACTCGCCGCCCCCGGCTCCGGACGGTGCCACCCCCAGGGGCAGGCAGTGGCCGGCAGGAGGAGCTGCAATGGGATGTTGCTGCGGAGGCGGGAGCGAGCCGGTGAAGAATCTGTCCGCCCCTGCCCTTGCCCTGCTACTGCTGCTCGCGCTGAGCGCGAGCGGGATCTCGGCCGGCGACTCCACCGCCACGCGCCCGGCGTCCGGGTCGGTGCACAGCCGGCAACCACAGCCGTCCGGCGAGAGCGGCGAGGCCACCGAGCCCGGCGAGGGCAGGGTCGCCGAGGCCGCGGGTCGCACCGACGAGATCCGGAAGATCGAGCGGATCGAGAACAGGTTCCGGCGGAACCATCTCGGCACCCAGAGCCGATTCCAGGCCGATACGGACGGCTGCGCGGCGCATTCCTACGGCGAGGTCCACGTCTTCTTCCTGCAGCAGCCGTGCTCCGCGCTGAGCCGGGCGCAGTTCACGATCACCGACGGCAGGGGAAACATCGCGCTGGTCGCCGTCTCCTGGGTGGAGATGCCCGATCTTGACAGTGCCCGGGCCTTCCAGGAACTGGTCGACGACGCCCAGGGCACGGGGAACATCACCGAACTCTCGCGAGAGGCGGGCCCCTACCAGGCCGTCGCGTACAGCGGCGACGCCTACGGGTCACGCCGCCGCGGCCTCGTCGTCACGAGCGCTCAGGCCGAACCGGTCACTCTCGGCTGGGCAGGAATCCCACTCGCCACGGTCGCCGCCGACGCCGTCCGCTGACCGGCCATCATTCTCGGTATGGAGCTGTGGGGTGCGGCGCTGTACGGGGATCCTTGTGGCGAATGCCAGTTCGACTGGCGGATCGACATGGTGCACGCTGTCGTGCTGGTAGCGGCGTCACCCGCCGAGGTCGATCGACGGTCCAGGGATGCGGTTGGCGGCGAGCGGCTGTCCGCCGGAGCGTGGAGCGTCGCCGAGTACGTCAGCCACATGGCCGACAACCTGCGGAACTGGGCCGAACGGGTCCAGGGAGCGCGCCTGGCCGGCATCACCGACATCGCGGGGTACGACCCCGATGAGCTGGCCCGTGCCCGCCGGTACGACAGCGTTCCGCTGGCGGCGGCCCGGTGGGCCCTCGGGATCAGCGCGCCCGCCTGGGTTGACGTCATGCGCGCCGCGCTCGCCGAGGGCGTCGTCGTCCGCCACGCGACGCGCGGTGAGCAGCAGGCGGCCGACATCGTGCGGAACAACGCCCATGATGTGTGGCATCACCTGTGGGATATCGACCGTGTTCTCGGCCGGAGCGCCGCCGGGGTCAGTCGCCCGGGGTAGGTGCGGCGAGGCCGGCTGCCTTGGCGGTCAGTTCCACGGAGCGCAGGCGCTGGGCGATCGTCGGGGACTGGTGGGCGACGATGAGCTCGTCGGCGTCGGCGTGGGTGGTGAACCAGTCCAGGTACTCGCCGACCGTGTCCGGGGTGCCGGCGGCGGTGTACTTCATCATCTGGACGAGCTGCTGCCCCTGCGGTGCCGCGAGGATCTCGTCCGCCTCGGCGTCGGTGAAGGTCTGGCCGCGGCCGAGCAGCCAGCTGACCCGCTGGCGGCGGATCGTGCGCTGCTGGTCCTGTGCGTCGTCGGCGGTGTCCGCAGCGATGACGTTGACGCCTGCGATGACGTACGGCTGGTCGAGCTGCGCCGACGGCTGGAACAGGCGGCGGTAGAGGGCGACCGCGTCCTGCAGGGCGTTCGGGGCGAAATGCGACGCGAACCCGTAGGGCAGCCCGAGCGCCGCCGCGAGCCGGGCCCCGAACAGCGACGACCCGAGGATGTACAACGGGACGTTCGTGCCCTTGCCGGGGGTGGCGTCGACGCCGGGGATGAGCGACCGGCCGGCCAGGTAGCCCTGAAGCTCCTGGACGTCCTGCGGGAACCGTTCGGCCGAGCGGTCGTCCCGGCGCAGGGCGTACATCGTCTGCTGGTCGCTGCCTGGGGCCCGGCCCAGGCCCAGGTCGATGCGGCCGGGGTGCAGCGTCGCCAGCGTGCCGAACTGCTCGGCGATGGTGAGCGGCGAGTGGTTCGGCAGCATGACACCGCCGGAGCCGAGCCGGACGGTGCTCGTGTTCGCCGCGACATGCGCGATGAGCACGCTGGTCGCGGAGGACGCGATCCGCGGCATGTTGTGATGCTCGGCGTACCAGATCCGCTGGTAGCCGAGGGACTCGGCCAGGCGCGCGAGCGCGACGCTGCCTTCGAGGCTCTGCTGCGCGGTCTCGTCGACGCCGATCGTCGCCAGGTCGAGGATGGAGAGCGGTACTGTCACCGGTTGAGCCCTTCGTCATCGGCGTCGTCACCGCCGTCGCGGTCGCCGCCGTCACCTCCGTCGCCGGGGCGTGCCCTTCAGGCAGCCCGACAGGTGCAACGTCAGGTGAGCAGGCCGGCCTTCCTGGCCTCGTCGAGCCACTGCGGGTACTCCGCCAGCAGGAGATCGAAGACCTGCCGGTCGTCGAGGGCCTCGATGTCGTCCGGCTCGACGAAGTGCGCGTTGTCCACTGGACGTCCACGCAGGTCGTCGAGGCGGCGCAGGAAGTCGAAGGGGCCCTCCCCCACGCCGAGGAACTTGTAGAAGATGTTCCGCTGCGACGCGGTGACCAGCTCCTGCCTGGCGGCGGTCCGGCTGTTCGGCGCGCCGTCGGTGACGAACAGCACGTATACCGGCAGCCCGTCGGCCGGAAAGTGCTCGCGGACGAGCGTCATCGCGGCGGCGTAGTCCGTCCGGCCCATGCGCCGGCCGGTGCGCAGCCGGTCGATTCCCCCGGCGTAGTCCGCGAGGGTGAGCTCGCCGGCGTGGACGGCGCCGGTGTCGAAGATGAACACGTCGATGGCGCCGTCGTCGTCGAACTGGGTCGCGAGCGCCAGGGCCCGTTCGGCGATCCGCTGGACGACGCCCTTGACGTACAGGGCCCGCATCGATCCACTGTGGTCGACGCACAGCGCGACCTTCGCGCGGGCGGTGTCCAATGCCTGTGCCGACAGCCGAGAACGCGCCTCCTTGACCAGACTGAGCAGCTCAGGGGCCTGGGCCTCGATCTTCTCCAGCGATATCGGCATGGACCACACGCTATCGGGCCGCTCCTGGGCGGCCGGCCGAGCAGCCGGGCGGAGCGGCCCGGTCGCGGTGGGGCCAGCCGGGTAACGCGGGTCAGCCAGGTGAGCTGGCTCAGTTAGGTGAGCTGGCTCAGTTAGGTGAGCTGGCTCAGCGCTTGACGACCAGCTGGGAGGCGACGGTCGGCAGGTCCGCGTAGGTGACGATGCCCGGCCGTGCGGCGACCACGGCGGGAATCGCGTTGACCACCGGCAGAGCTGTGATCATCGAGCCCATGGCGCTGATGTCGTCCATGGTGAGGTTGGTGAGGTCGGCGGGGAGGACCTCGACCCGCAGGTTGATCTGCGGAGTGCCGCGGACCTCCATCAGGTAGGCCATCGCGATGTCCCAGGCTGGTTCGATGTCGGCGGCGACCGTCCAGCGGACCTGCGCCTCCACCAGGTCGGTGCCGGCCACCGAGCCGATCCAGCGCGCGTCGATCCCGGCGACGCTGCCGGCCCGCACCGTGCGGCCGGGGACGTCGGCGTCGGTGGTCGCGTGGGCGAACTCGACCTCGCAGCGGATGTCGTCCAGCTCCAGGCCGAGCTGGTGGGCGATCGACTCGACGGCGTCACCGAACACCGCGGTGGCCTTGCGGATCTCGTCGGCGTGGCCGGGGTCGCCGGCGGGGCGGCCCCAGCCGAGCTCGTTCTGGTTCGCGTCGCCGGCCCACAGCCCGATGTTGAACGACTCGGTGACCCGGATGTAGTTCACCTCCCGGCACGGGCCGGTCGCGACCGCGGCGAGGTAGTCGGCGAAGCCCGGGTTGATACCGCTGCCGAACAGGCTGGCGTTGCCGGCGCGCGCGGCCTCGTCGAGCGCGGCCCGGCTCTCGGCACCGTAGGCGCGGCCGGTGATGAAGCCCGCGCTGGAGACGACGTTGATACCGGCGCGCAGCAGCCGGGTCAGGTGCTCGACGTCGGGGTACAGCGGCATGTAGATCACACAGTCGGGACGTAAGGCGATCAGCGCCTCGACGTCGTCGGTCGCGGTGACACCGAGGTCACGGTCGAGGCCGGCCAGCTGACCTGCGTCCTTTCCGACCTTCTCCTTGCTGAACGCGAACAGCCCGACCAGCTCGAGCAGTCCAGGACGCTCGACGATCGCCTTGATCGACTCCTTCGCGACGTTTCCCGTCGTCCATTGCACGACGCGCACCGGCCGGGTCGCCTCAGTCATTGTTCTTCCTCAGGTACGAAGTTGTAAGGAACCGTGCGCGCACACGGACAAGGCCGCCAGTTCATCGTGGGCGCGAGTGAAAGTGAATTTTCGTTGGGCACTTGCTCAGCTTTGCTGCGAGCTTTCTAACACACCTTTCTCCGGCCCGGCAAGGTACCTCGTTTACCTCGCGGGGCGGGGGGCCGGTCGCCTGCCGCCGGCCACGAACACCCGACCACGGACACGGCCACCGGTCGCGGGCGCCGGGCACGGAGGCCGGACACGGGCGAGGCGCGGTCGCGCCCTGCGTCGTCGYGTTGACGCGGCGCAGGACAGAGGTTCGGCGCCGGGTCAGACGGGCGGCCAGCCTGATCGATGTTCGGGAGCTTTCTGACAGCCATGGTCAGCTTCCAGTGTTCGCATGGTTGTCGCGTACCCACACATAAAAGGCTCCTTGTGGTCTCTCACTCAAGCTTCTTGACGCCCATGTAGCCACAGATTTCGCAAGCCTTCGGGAGCACTATTTTTGATCGGATACCGAGAGCTCTTTACCCCGATTTTGGGCTACCCGCGGATCTTGGCAGGGCCGGGACTTTCTCGCCCGTAGGCCTGAAGTCGCCCCTGGAGTTACCGAAAGCGCTGGTCACGGCGGTAGTTCGGATTTCACCGGCTCCCCCTGTGCCACTTCGGGCCGGCAATACCGGACGGACGGGTCGTCCAGGCGGGATTTCGACACCATTCGACAGCGCACGATCCGCGGCAAATTCATTCAATACATTGATCGAATCCCCGTTTCAGACATTAATGTCACCCTGGCCGCGCGTGGGTCGCACTCGGGGAAGCCGACGACCTCGACGCACGGCAAGGCGGCAACGGCGATGGCGGGCGGCAGGGGCGGGGGCTGGTGCGCGGGTGGTRGCTCGTGGCGGCAGGCAGCAGGGCGGCTCGTGGCGGCGGGTAGCTCGTAACGGCAGGCAGTTGGTGACTTCTGTTGGCAGGCAGCAGGCGGCTCCAGACGGCTGGCGGCCGGTGGCGGCACGCGGTGGATGGCGGCGTGCGGGTTCTCCGTGGCACGGTCGGGTAACGTCGGCCGGCGGCTGGAAGGCATCTGGCAGGCGCGGGAGTACCAGCCCCGTGCCCGGCGGGTCCACCTGTGCCTCCGGCGTTCAGGCTCCGGAGCCAGGGAGGCGTGCTGAGCAGAGTTGTGGTGGTCGGCTCGGTCAATATGGACGTGCTGACCCGCTGCGTGCGCATGCCCCGGCCCGGTGAGACCGTCCCGGGAGGCTCCGTGAGTCTTCTGCCGGGYGGGAAGGGCGCGAACCAGGCGGTCGCGRCACGCCGGGCGGGTGCGGCGACATCCATGGTGGGTGCCGTCGGTGACGACGACTTCGGGCGGATACTGCGCGACTTCCTGAAATCCGAGCATCTGGACCTCGGCCGGCTGACCGCGGTTCCAGGGCCGTCCGGTACCGCGGTTATTCTCGTCGACGGGTCGGGCGAGAATGCCATCACCATTGTTCCGGGTGCGAATGACCGGGTGCTGCCGAATTCGCTCGACGGCCTCCCTCTCACCCCGGGCGATATCCTGCTGTTGCAGGACGAGATTCCCGAGGCAACGAACATTGCGGCGATCGCCCGGGCCGGGGAAGCCGGTGCGGTAACGGTGCTGAACCTCGCCCCGTATCGGCCGACGCCGCCTGGCGTGCTGCGCGACGTCGATTATCTGGTCGTGAACGAGACCGAGTTCGCCAATGTCACCGGTGKCGGGGCGGACCTGGCGGCGGCGATGACGTCCGATCGGGTGGAGGGGCTGCTGGCCGACGGCGCGGGGGTGGCGCCCAACGTCGTCGTCACCCTCGGCGCCGAGGGCCTGTTGGCCCGGCTCGACGGCGCTGTCCTACGGGTGCCCGGCTTTCCGGTGACGGCGGTGGACACCACCGGCGCGGGCGACTGCTTCTGCGGCGCGTTCGGCGCGGCCCTGGCCCGAAGCGAGGAGCCTGAGCAGGCGCTGCGGTACGCCAGCGCCGCGGCCGCCCTGTCGGTACGCAGCCACGGGGCCGGGCCCTCGATGCCCACGGACGCCGCCATCAACCATTTCCTCGGCTCACCGGCTCGGTAGCCGAGGGCTGCGGCCTGTTGGGGAACGAACCAAAGGCGGCCGTGCGACGCCCCGGGCAGGCCAACGGACACGTACCTGCGGCGGACATGCCCGTCAGGTCACGTTCCTTGATCGGAAGGGCAGCACTTCATAGGCTGTCGGGCGGCGTGATGAAGACCGGGTCAACAGCATCATGTCTCTGTATTGGCCTGGTTGATGAACCGGGGGTGGCGTGACAGACAACGGGGGAAGCGGCGATGGCGGTGACCGTCGCCTGCGGCTTGGCCTGGAGATCGCAGGCCTTGTTGTCGCCATTATCGGCGTAATCGTCGGGATCAGGGCGTACCAGAACGGGAGTCCACAGGCATCGCCTCCCGGCGGCCCGGCCACGGTGCGAACCACCGCGAGCCCAGATATCACCGACCTGCTGAGCGGCGGCGGCCAAACGCAGGGCGCTCTGCCGCCCTATCTTTCTCCTTCGTATTCTGCACTTCTGGGCGTACCGACCTACACGGGGCCCACGGAGACCAGGCCAGAGCTTCTGAGCGTTCCCGAGTCCTTCATCGGCCGGTGGCAGGGCGTGGTTTCATCGGCCAGCTCGAGATCTCCCGTAAATATTACGATCGCCGGCGGTCGGCTGGGCACGACGGTGGGCACCGCCGACTATCCGAAGTTGCAGGCCGCCGACGGTTCACCCTGCGTCAAGACCCTGGTCCTCCTTGCAGCTTCACCAGACCAGCTCGAAGTATCGGAGGAGCTCAGGGACTCCCCCTACTGTTCCGACTACAGTTTTCTGTCAAACAACATCATCATATCCCGGTCCGGATCGACGCTTTCGGCCAGGTGGTACCCAGGCGGATTCGCCCCCACGGGGAAAGCAGTCAGAGAAGCCGTCATACAGAAGGTCAATTCATTCTCGTAGCCGATGACGGCCGCCACGCCGCAGGCGGCAGCGCAACAGCGAGAGAACGGGCGAAATCCAGCCAGCATTCGCACTGCAGGTGCAGAGCAGTCTCTCCACCGAGGGTTTAAGCCGTCGTTCGGACCCACATTTCGTCGGCCTTTTGCCAGGCGGCTCGGTGCGCGACCACGATTGGGGCGGCGGCTGTCGAGAGGTGATGACCGGGTGCTATGACGTCCGACCGCCGGTGGTCGGTGCCCAGCCGAGGCGCGGGGCCACGGTTGTGGCGATGTCCTCCAGCAGGCGCAGGTTCTCCCGGAGGCCGAACGCGGGCGGCAGGAAGGCGATCAGGTCGTCGGCGAGCGCAACGCTGGGGTCGGCGAGAAGCTGGTCGACGACCTCGTACGGATCACCGTGGTGGACCGGGCTCATGGTGAACCTGGCGGACGAACCCGGCGTGAGCTGCGTGGAAACCGGCGTGAGCTGCGTGGGAACCGGCGTGCCCACCCCACCGGCCCGGGAAGCCGACGGAGCCAGCAAGGTCGACGAGGTCAGCGAGGTCGGGGTCGGCCGCGCCAGCGGGGTCGGCCGCGCCAGCGGGGTCGACGGGGCGAGCGGGGTCGCCCGAGCCAGCGGGGTCAGTGCGCCTGGCGGGCGGGATGCCGCCGGGCCCTGGGTGCGTCGTTCCTCGTCGTAGGCGGCGTAACGGCGGCGGAGCTCGGGGGATGTGGCCGGCAGAACGGAGCGGGCCACCGCCACCTGCGCCGGGGACGTCGCCGGGTGGACGGAGCGGTAGGCCCTGATCGCGCGGGCGAGCTCGGCACCGTAGTCGTCGATCTGGCCGCTCAGGATGGTGCTGAGCAGCAGCCGCAGCCCCTGGCGTCCGACCCGTTCGGCGGAGGCCACCGAGCCGGCGCCGTACCAGACCCGGTCCGCGAGGCCGGGGCTCGTCGGCCGCACGGTCAGCTCGGTGCCCGCGGCCACCATGCCGGCGAGGTCGCCCACGACTCCGACCTGTTCACCGCGGACGGCGCGCAGGAAGGCGGCGAGCCGGGTCTGGGACTGTTCCCGCCCGTCGTTCGGCTCCTGGCCGAAGACGCTGTCGAAGCCGCCCTGGCCGGTGCCGAGGCCGAGCTGCAGACGTCCGGAGCTGAGCAGGTCGGCGGTCGCGGCGGCCTCGGCGAGCAGGATCGGCTCCTCGTAGCGGACGCCGATGATGGCGGTGCCCAGGCCGATCCGGTCGGTGTGCTGTGCGACCGCGGCGTGGAACACCAGCGGGGAGGCCAGGTAGTTGTCGAAGTGGCGCTGGTAGACCCAGCCGGTGTCGTAGCCGAGCTGTTCGGCGACGCGGAACAGCTCGATGCCGTCGCGCAGGGCCTGCGCGGCGCCGCCGGTGGGGAAGGAGATCCGCGCGTTGAAACCGAGCCGCGCCGATGTCATCAGGTGCTCCTGTCGTTCCGGAGGGTGTGGCGCGACGCCGATTCGCGGTGCTCGTCGCCGTCGCCTTCCGTCCGTTCCTCCCGTGGGCGGGGGACGTGGTCGGCGGCGACGGTGTGGTCGACCCAGACGGCGTGTAGGTCCGCGTAGCGTCCGGGACGTGTGACGAGGTCGGCGTGGCGGCCGTTCTGGACGATTCGGCCGTCGTCGAAGACGAGGATGCGGTCGGCGCGCTCGGCGGTGACCATGCGGTGCGCGATCGAGATGGTGGTGCGGCCGACGGTGAGCGCGTCGAGGGCGTGTTGCACGCGGACGTCGGTGGCCGGGTCGACGCCGCTGGTGGCCTCGTCGAGCACGAGCAGGTCCGGGTCGACCAGCGCGGTGCGGGCGAGCGCGACGAGCTGGCGTTCGCCGGCTGACAGCCGCGCGCCGCGCACCCCGACGCGGGTGTCGATGCCGTCGGGCAGGGTCTCGATCCAGGGGCGCAGGCCGAGCGAGTCGACGATCTCGTCCAGTGCTTCCCGAGCCTCGGGGGCCCGGGTGTCACCGTGGACTCCGGCGAGGATGTTGTCGGCGATCGTGGCGTCGAACAGGAACGGGTCCTGCGGGACTATGGCGATCCGGCGTTGGAACGACCGGTCGCCGACCTGGGCGATCGGGATGCCGCCGAGCAGGACGCGCCCGCGCCGCGCCGAGAGCTGGCGGGTCAGCAGCCGGGCGAACGTGCTCTTGCCGGATCCGGTCTCGCCGACGACGGCGACGTGCTCCCCAGGGTCGATGCCGATGGTGACGTCGCGCAGCGCGAGCAAGCCGTCTCCGGCGGCGACATCGCCGACGTTGGCGGCGGAGTCCCCGCCAGCCGAGCCCCCGCCAGCCGAGCCCCCGCCAGCCGAGTCCCCGCCGGCGGCGAGGCCGGCGTTGGCAGTGACGCCGACGTTGGCGTCCCCGTAGGAAGCGGCGACGCCGTGCAGGTCGACGGCGATCGGGCCGGGTGGGAGCTCGCGGGCGCCCGGCCCGGCGACCACCGCGGACGGGGTGGCCAGCACCTCGATCGCCCGCCGCCAGCCGGCGACCGCGCTCTGCACCTCGCCGAGCATCGTCACCAGCAGCTGAAGCGGGCGGACGAAGAAGGTCACCAGCAGCAACAACGCGACCAGCTCACCGGCGGACAGCTCCAGCCCCGGCTCCCACCAGGTGTTGTCCACGGACCACCGGACACCGGCGATGACGATGAAGGTGGTGATGAACGAGATCGCCACCTCGCCGAGCGCGGTGTTGGTGTGCAGCGGGACCAGGGTGTGGCGCTGGGCGGCCGCGACCTGTTCGATCGACTCGTCGGCGGCGGCGCGGCTGCGCCGCTCGGTGCCGGTGGAGCGGATGACGGCGATGCCGATGATGGCTTCGCCGATGACGGACTGCATCGCCGACACCCGCTCCCGCACAACGCTGAAACGACGTCCGACGACTGCCTGGATGCGTCGCATGACGACGAGCAGCAGCGCGGCCGCGGCGAGCACCGGCAGTGCGAGCTGCCAGGAGTAGATCGAGATGAGAACCGCGGCAATCACCATCTGGGCGGCGTTGACCAGCAGCAGGACGCCGCCGTTCTGGACGAAGGTGGTCACCGTGTCGAGATCGCTGGTCAGCCGGCTGACCAGGTCGGCGCTGGGGATCCGGGCGAACCGCTCGTAGGAGATCTCGTGGATGCGGGCGACGCCGTCCGCGCGCAGCTGGGCGAGCGCGGCCTCGGTGCGCCGGAAGACGCGCCGGTTGAGCCACCCGGACGCCGCCGCTGCCAGCACCGTGGCTCCCGCGCCGACGCCGACGGCACGCAGGACGACGTCCGCGGTGCCGGTGTGCGGGTGGAGCAGACCATGGTCGAGGGCGTACTGGACGGTGAGCGGGGTGACGATACGCCCGGCCCCGGCGACGAAGGCGAGCAGCAGGGTGAGCGCCAGGCCGCTGGTCAGCATCGGGGTGGTGGTGCGCAGCAGGTGGATGAGGGTCCGTCCCCGGGCCCCGGCGAGATCAGCCAGCCGGGCGGGAGCGGGGGCCGAGGCCGGGTTGGTGCTACTCATCGCCCGAGCCGTGGTCGTTGCCGAACCCGTGGTCGGGGTGCCAGCCGTGGCCGGGATGCGAGCTGTGGTCGGCGTAGGCGTGCAGGATGCGCCGGTACTCGGGCTCGGTGGCCAGCAGCTCGGGGTGGGTGCCCACGGCGGCGAGACGGCCGGCGCGCAGGAAGGCGACCCGGTCGGCGACCAGGACGGAGCTGGGGCGCCCGCCGACGATGAGCACGGTCACCCGTCCGCGCAGCTCGGCGATCGCGGCGAGGACGTCGCGTTCGACGGCCGGGTCGAGCGCGGAGGTGGCGTCGTCGAGCAGCAGCACGCCCGGCTCGCGGACCAGCGCGCGGGCCAGGCACAACCGCTGGCGCTGGCCGCCGGACAGCCGGGCACCCCGCTCCCCGACCCGGGTGTCGAGGCCGGCGGGCAACGCACGGACCACGTTCTCGGCGCCGGCGGAGGCGAGTGCCCGCCACAGCTCGGCGTCGGTGTACGGGCGGTGCTCGCGGGGATGCCCGTCGAGCTGCAGGTTCTCCCGCACGCTGCCGGCGAACAGCCACGGGCTCTGGGAGACCACAGCCAGCCGCGCGGCGATCTGCCCACGGCCGAGCTCGGCGGCCGGGACACCTCCGATCTCGACCACACCCTCGGACGGATCGAGCTGGCGGCCGAGCAGGTCGACGAGGGTGCTCTTGCCCGAGCCGGTCGCCCCGACCAGCGCGACGATCTCCCCGGGGGCGATGTCGAGGTCGACGTCCGAGAGCAGCTGGGTCCCGCCGACCGCGTAGCCGGCGCCCCGCGTCCGCAGGCCGATCCCACCCGGCTTCAGGGGGCTGGCCAGGGTTCGGTCGCCGTGCTCGGTGGTTTCGGTGGAGTGGATGACGGCGGCGACCCTGGTCCGCCCGGCGGTCGAGATCGGCAGCATGGACAGGAAACGGCTGATGACGTTGAGCGGGATGGAGATCGTGAGCAGCAGGTAGACGACTTCGACGAGCACGCCGACGCTCAGCTCTCCGGACTCGACCTGGTGCGCGCCGACGGCGAGGACGCCGAGCACGGCCACCGTCGGCAGCAGCTCGATGACCGGGTCGAACACCGAGCTGACCAGGCCCATCGCGAGGTTGGCGTCCCGCAGGCCGTGCGCGGCGGCGCCGACCCGCGCGCGCTCCCGGTCGGCGAGGCCGAGGGTCCGCACGACCTGGCCGCCGTCGATGCTCTCCAGCGCGAGCGCGCCGAAGACCCCGCGCTGCGCCTGGGCGGCGGCGGCCCGCGGGGCGAGCACGCGCTGGTAGAGCAGGTTGAGGCCGAGCACGGCCAGTACCAGCGCGACGCCGACGAGGCCGAGGGCGGCGGCGCGCAGGACCATCTCGATGATCGCGACGACGAGCATCACGACCATGCCGACCGTGAAGTAGAAGTTGAGCATCGGCAGCCACAGCGCGTCCACGTCGGCGACCGCGGTCGACAGCAGCTGGCCGGGGGCGTGCCGGCGGTGCCACGACAGACCGAGATGCAGGTAGCGGTCGACGACCGCCCGCCGGACGTCCGCCTGGGAGCCGTGCTGGACGAACCCGGTGGCGATCCCCCGGGCGATGATCGTCATCCAGCGTACGGTGGAGACGCCGACGATCGCCCCGGCCGCGATCCACCAGGCGGCACGCCCGACGTCGTCGCCGGCCAGTGCCGGGACGATCAGGTGGTCGGTGGCCCAGCCGATCGCGATCGCACCGAGGATCATGGTCGTGCCGTTGATGATCCCGGTGACAGCCGCGAGCAGGGCTGGCACCGGGTGGGCGAGGGAGCCGTCCAGCATGGTCCGCAGTCCGGGCCAGACCGTCGCCTCCCCGCCGCGGACGTCCCGAGCAGGGGCGGCGCTGGGACCGGCGGCGCTGGGACCGGCAGCGCTGGAGCCGGCGCCGCGCCGGTCAGGCATGCACGGGCACGCCGGCTCCGGCCGAGAGGGCGGCGCTGCGCTGGCCGGGGATGGCCTCGATCAGCTCCCGGGTGTATTCGCTGCGCGGCGAGCCGAAGACCTCGGCCACGGCGCCCGACTCGGCGACCTTCCCACGATTGAGCACTGTCACAGTGTGCGAGATCTGGGCGACGATGGACAGATCGTGCGAGATGAACAGGTAGCTCAGGCCGAGGCGTTCCTGCAGGTCACGCAGCAGCGCGAGGATCTGCTCCTGCACCGAGACGTCGAGCGCCGAGACGGGCTCGTCGAGCAGCACCACCTCGGGTTCGAGGGCGAGCGAGCGGGCGATCGCGACCCGCTGGCGCTGCCCGCCGGACAGCTCCGCGGGCAGCCGGTCCAGGTATGAGGCGGGCAGCGCGACCTGGTCGAGCAGTTCCACCGCGCGGGCGCGGCGGCTGCGGCGGTCACCGATCCCGAACGACGCAAGCGGCTCGATGATGCTGCGGCCGATGCTGAACCGCGGGTCGAGCGAGGCGAACGGGTTCTGGTGGACGAGCTGGACCTTGCGCCGCAGCGGACGGGTCTGCCGCCAGCCCTGGTCGGTGATGTCCACGCCGTCGAGCAGGACCCGTCCGCCGGTGGCCTTCTCCAGGCCGAGCGCGAGGCGCAACGCCGTGGTCTTGCCAGAACCTGACTCGCCGACCAGCGCATGGGTGCGCCCGCGGGCGACCTGCAGCGACACGTCGTCCAGGGCCAGGAAGGACCCGGACTGCCGGCCTGGCAGCGGGTAGCGCTTGGTCAGGTTCTCCAGCCGGATCACCGGGTCGGGCGTGGCGACCTCGTCGRGACGCAGCACCAGGCGGGGCACGATCCGGCCGCCGTGGGCGAGGCCGGGGGCGGCCGCGATGAGCCGCCGGGTGTACTCCTGCTCGGGGTTGACCAGGATCCGTCCCGGGACGCCCTGCTCGACGATCGAGCCATCCTGCAGGACGAGCACCCGGTCGCTGCGGTCGGCGGCGACGGCGAGGTCGTGCGTGATGATCAGCAGCGAGATCCCGGACTCGCGGACCAGCCCCTCGATGTGGTCGAGGATCCTGCGCTGCACGGTGACGTCCAGGGCGCTCGTCGGCTCGTCGGCGATGATCATCTGCGGCCGGCCGGCCAGCGCGATGGCGATGAGCACCCGCTGGCGCAGGCCACCGGACAGCTCGTGCGGATACTGGCGGGCCCGCAGCTCGGGGTCGTCGATGCCCGCCTGCGTGAGGAACTCCAGCACCTCCGCACGGACCTGGTCACCGCTCACCCCGCGCAGCCGGATGCCCTCGGCGACCTGCGCGCCGATCCGGCGGGTGGGGTTGAGGCCGACCATCGGGTCCTGGGGCACCAGGCTGACCACCCGGCCGCGCAGCCCGCGCAGCACCCGCTCCCGCGCCCCGACCACCTCGACCCGCCGGGCACCGTCGCCGTCGCCGCTGTCTCCGCTGTCGCCGTCGCCGCCGCTGTTGCGGCCGAGGTCGAAGGTCACGGTGCCGCCGGTGACGCGGGCGTTGTCGGGCAGCAGACCGATGAGGGTGTTGGCGATCGTTGACTTGCCGGATCCGGACTCGCCGACGAGTGCGACGGTCTCACCGCGGGCGATGGTCAGGCTGACCCCGCGCACGGCGGGCACCGTCCGGCGCCGCCGCACATAGCCGACCTCGAGGTCCGTCACCGTCACCAGCGGACCGGTCGGCGCCGCGGAACCGCCTAGTACGGAGGAACCCGGTTCCTCGGAACCGCCGGCCAGCGCCGCGGAACCGGCCGGTACCGCGGAACCGTCCGGCCCGGCCACCGCGGCCGACGCGAGTGCGTCGTCCTGCGTCATCGTTCGCGCTCCTGGATGGTCTTCGAGACGTGGTTGAGGCTCAGCACTGCCGCGGCGACGAAGAGCCCGGGCAGCAGTGACACCCACGGGGCGGTGACCAGGTAGTTGCGGCCGGCGGAGATCAGCGTCCCCCACTCGGCCGCCGGCGGCGTTGCCCCGAAGCCGAGGAAGCTCAGCGAGGCGATGTAGAGGATCGCCACGCCGGTGTCGAGGACGGCGAGCACCCCGACCGGTCCCCACGAGTTGGGCAGCACATGGGTCAGCAGCACCCGCGGCCACGACGCCCCGCCCGCCCGGGACGCCTCCACGAACGGCAGGGTCTTGACCCGCAGCACCTCGGCGCGGGTGGTGCGCGCGAACGCCGGCATGATGCCGACCCCGACGGCGATCGCCACCGGCACGGTGCCGAACCCGAGGGCGGTGACGATGGCCAGGCACAGCAGCAGCACGGGTATCGCGAGCTGGACGTCCACGATCCGCATGAGCAGGGCGTCGAAGAAGCCGCCGGCCAGCCCGGAGAGCACCCCGAGCGCGAGGCCGACGACGATCGCGATGCCCACCGCGATGAGCGCGGCCTTGATCGTCAACTGGGAGCCGTAGAGCATCCGGGTCCACAGGTCACGGCCGAGCTCGTCGGTGCCGAACAGGTGGTTCAGGCTCGGCGAGTCCAGCCGCTCCGCCGGCGCGGTCGCGTACGGGTCGCGGGAGGTGAACAGCCCCGGCGCGAACGCGGAGACCACGACGAACGCGATGAACAGCACGGCGAGCACGAAGCCGGGCTTCACGGCGAGCGTGCGGGTCGTCGCGCGCAGCCCGACCCAGCGGCCGCCCGGCTCCGAGTCGGCGATCACGCGCTCGCTGAGCAGCGTGTCGCCCGCACCCGATGCCGCCCGCCCCGCGGCCGGCTTCGCAACCGCGACCGGAGCTGCGGCGGCGGGAGCTGCGGCGGCGGATACCTCCGTACCGGTCGCCTCCGGAACGACTGACGTGGTCATATCGTGACCTCCTTCCGCTGGCCTTGGACGATGCGCGGGTCGAGCAGCGGGTAGAGCAGGTCGACCACGAGGTTGACGACGACGAAGACCGCGGCTGACAGCGAGACGATCGCGAGCACGACCGGGACGTCCTGGGCGAGCACCGCCTCCTGGGCGAGCTTGCCGACGCCGTTTCGGGAGAACACCGTCTCGACGACGATCGAGCTGGTGACGGTGAGGCCGACGAGCACGCCCAGGACCGTCGTCGCAGGCAGCAGCGCGTTGCGGAACCCGTGATGCCACTGCACGGCGGCGCGGGAGAGCCCCTTCGCCCGGGCCGTGACGATGTAGGGCTGGCGCAGCGTGTCGTCGAAGCTGCGCATCAGCACCGCGGCGAGCTGGGATGACACCAGGATCGAGATGGTGATCGTCGGCATCACCAGCGACTTCCAGCCCCTGATACCCGTGGCGGGCAGCAGGCCGAGCTCGAACGAGAGGAACTGGATCAGCACCAGCGCGATGAAGAACTGCGGGAAGGAGGCCCCGAACGACGGCAGCCGGGTGAGGACCAGCCGGGCCGGCCGCCACCGCACGTAGGAGGCCAGGTAGGCGAGCGCCGTCCCGGCCAGCAGTGCGACGACGGCGGCGGCCAGGCTCAGGGTGAGGGTCGGGGCCAGCCGGTCGCCGATCAGGCTGGCGACCGGCTGCTGCTTGGCGATYGACTCTCCGAGGTCGCCGCGCAGAAAGCCCCACAGGTCGGAGAAGTACTGCTCCAGGATGGGGCGGTCGAGCCCGTACCTGGCCTTCGCCGTGTGCAGTTCCGCGGGGGTGAGGCTGTCGGTCTCGATCCCCGCCGCTCCCAGTTGCAGGGCGACCGGGTCGCTCGGCAGCAGGTAGAGGACCGCGAAGGTCACGGTGTAGGCAGCCCAGAGCACGCCGAGTGCCTGGACGAACCGACCGAGGATGTACCGCGTCATGACTCTCCTCCCCCGCGGCCCGGCTACTGCTGCTTCCAGACGTCGTTGAGCTTCAGGAAGCTCTCGGACGTGAAGGCGAAGCCGTGGACGTCCTTGCTGACGCCGGCGAACTGCACCCGCTCGTACTGCGGGAAGGCGACGCCCTCGTCGATGAGCAGGGCCTGCAGGTCGGCGTAGGCCTGCTTGCGCACCGCGTCGTCGGTGGTCTCACGGGCCTTGGCGAACAGCGCCTGGATCTTCGCCGTGGTCTCCGGGGCCGCCGCGTTGGTCGCCAGCGCCTTCGAGGTGGCGTACTTCGGGTCGAGCAGGAACTGCAGCGCGCCCGGGTCGGCCCGGGTGAAGTAGCTGCTGGCCAGGTCGTAGGCGCCGTTCTTGTACGTCGCGGGGAGCTCGGCTGCGGGCTTCACATCGATCTTCAGCTCGATGCCGACCTTCTTCAGCTGGTCCTGGATCAGCTCGGAGCTGACCGACAGGGAGCTGGTCGGGAACACCACGGTGAGGCGCTTGCCGTCCTTGTAGCGGTAGCCACCCTCGCCCGGCTTCCAGCCGGCCTCCTCCAGCAGCTTGATCGCGCCGTCGGGGTCGTAGGCCAGCTTGCCGGCCTGGGAGGCGTAGAACGGCGTCGTGTTGTCGAAGGCCCCGCCGACGACCGGGTAGTCGTCACCGAAGCTCGTCTTCGCGTACGTCGCGAGGTCGATGCCCTTGTAGAGCGCCTGGCGGACCTTGAGGTCCGACAGGACGTGGCCCGCGCTCGCGTTGGGGTAGTACGCGGAGGCCACACCGGGCAGCGACCGTGACTCGATGACGCCACCGGACTTCTTGATCAGCTCGCGGTCCTCGACCGTGATCGGGCTGCGCGGCCAGGAGATGTCGATCGCACCGCTGACCAGGTTGCCGGTGCGGACGCTGTCCTCGGCGACGTAGCTGAACTCGACCCGGTCGAGGTGTGCCTCACCGGTGTTCTTCGACAGCGCCGAGCCCCAGGTGTAGCCGGTGCGCTTCTGCAGCACGGTGAGCTCGTTCGGCTTGTAGCTCTCCAGGGTGAACGCCCCGGAGCCGACGTACTGGCCGAGGCAGCGCTCCTTGGCGGTCTTCCTGTACGAGTCCGGCGAGATGATCGCCAGGTTCGTGGTGGAGCTGGCCTGCAGGAAGGACGAGTTCGGTGCCGAGAAGACGACCTTGACGGTGAGCGGGTCCACCACCTCGGTGTGGTCGAGGCCGAGGATGTAGCTGGACCCGT
Source organism: Frankia sp. CcI49 (assembly GCF_001983215.1). Lineage (NCBI taxonomy): Bacteria > Bacillati > Actinomycetota > Actinomycetes > Frankiales > Frankiaceae > Frankia > Frankia sp. CcI49. The sequence goes on along the minus strand of NZ_MOWP01000029.1, from coordinate 185,879 downwards.
AGGCGGTGCCGCCGGTCTCCTTGACCACGCCCTGGGCACCGTCGAAGTTCGCCTTGACCGCGGCGGCGTCCAGCTTGGTGCCGTCGCTGAAGGTCACACCGTCACGCAGGTGGAAGGTGTATTCCTTGCCGTCGGTGCTGACCTCCCAGCTCTTGGCCAGCCAGGGCTTGATCTCCCCGGTCTTCGGGTCCTGGTCGGTCAGCGAGTCCGCGACGTTGCGGATCACCGTGCGGTGCTCGATCCAGTAGGTCTGGAACGGGTCGAGGCAGGTGAACTGCGGGTTGTCGGGGAAGAAGGCGACCTTCAGGGTCCCGCCGGCGACCGGTTCGGCCGCCGTGGAGGTTGCGCCGCCCTCGTCGTCCGAGGAGCCGCACGCGGTCAGGCCCAGCGCTGCCGTGACGGCCAGGGCTGTCGCGGCAATGCCGCGCCGGGACATACGTCTCGTCATCGAATTCTTTCTTTCTCGTCTCTCGTGGGAGATGAACTACGAACCCGGGGTGAGTTGAGGAGCTAAAGGCCGAGCAGGCGGCGGCCGGAGGCCAGCAGGGCGGTGTCCTCCTGGGGCGGATGAACCCGCACGCACAGGACGTCCCGCAGCAGGCGTTCGAACGGCAGATGCCGACTCAGCCCCGGATTTCCCAGTACGGCGACAGCGGTGTTGACCGCCGCTATCACCGAACGCGCGATCTGGACCTTCAGCACCGAAAGCTGCGGCAGATGGTCGGTGTCACCGCTCTGCGCCCGCAGCAGCACACCGAACAGCAACGTCTCGGCCTGCGCGATCTGCGCGTCGATCTCGCCGGCCGCCGCCTGGATCCGGTCGGTGGTGGCGATCGGGCGTCCCAGTGCCGTCGRCACCCGCTCCTGCGCGTACCGCACGAACGCGCTGCGCGCCGCCCGGGCGACCCCGATGTACAGGGCCGGATGCCCGAACAGGCCGATCGAGGCCATCGCCGCCGGGTCGCGGTAGACCCCGTCCGGGCCGCGCGGGATCTCGACGAAGGCGTCCGCCGGCAGCTCGACGTTCGTGTACTCGACGTCGTGGGTGTTCGACGCCCGCAGGCCCAGGTGGTCCCAGGTGTCGATCCAGGTGATGCCGGGCAGGTCACCCGGGACGACCACGTGGCCGACCCGCGGCCGCTCCGGGTCGCCACCCGGTTCGTCCGCCACCACCCACACCACGTGGTAGGCCAGCGCGGTGCCGCCCGTCGCGTACGCCTTGCGGCCGTTGAGCACCCAGCCGTCCGCCGTGCGCGTCACCGTGGTCTTCGGCAGACCACCACGTGCTGGCGCGCCCAGCTCCGGTTCGGCCCGCACCGAGTTCGCCAGCGCCACGCCCGCCACGCTGCGCCGCAGCAGATCGGCGTAGTAGGCCGGCGGCCAGCTGGCGGCCAGGCCCTGAATCTGATGGGTGCCCAGGTTGTTCGCGGCGATCAGGCCGACCGAGGCGTCGCCCTCGCCCAGCGCGATCAGGATGCGCGCCATGTCGACCTGCCCGACGCCCGGCCCGCCGAACTGGGGCGCCACCGTCGCGGTGAGCAGCCCCGCCCGGTGCGCGGCGGTGAGCCCCGGCAGGGGAATCTCACCGGTGCGGTCGTACGCGCCCGCGGTGGACGCGATCTCGGCGGTGACCGCGGCGAGCGCCTCCGCCGACAGGTCCGGCACCGGAAGGCCCGCAACCGGAAGGCCCGCGCTCGCCGCGCTCGCCGCGCTCGGGGCCGGCTCCCCCACCACCGCCGTCATCGGGAGGCCGCCGAGGTGGCGAGGTCGAAGCCGGGAGCGAGCGCCCCCGGATGGTCGGCCTGCAGGGTGCCGCGTTTCCCGGTCGCGGCCCGGTGGGCCAGCTCCTGGCGGACCAGCGGCAGTATGTAGCGGCCGTAGTCGATGGCGTCGGCGAGGGTGTCGTAGCCCCGGATCGACACCAGGCTCGCGCCCTGGTCGACGTAGTCCAGGATCGCCGCCGCCACCGTCTCCGGGCTGCCGACCAGCGCCGTCGACGCGCCCGCACCGCCGGTCGCCGCCGCGGTCCTGGTCCACAGGGCACGGTCGTAGACGTCCGACTGTGCGGCGAACTCCAGGGCCCGCTGCGAACCGACGTTCTGCGGGCCGGTGGCCGTGCCGAGGTACCGCTTGTGGTAGTTCCCGCCCTTGAACGTACGTTCGATCTTCGCCACGTAGTCGTGGGCCTTCTCCCAGGCCAGCTTGTCGGTCTGGGCGATGATCGGCCGGAAGGTCACCCAGATCCGCGGGCGGTCGGCCCGACCGGCCGCCGCGGCGATACCGTTCACCCGGTCGATCTCGCTGCGCAGGTCGGCGAGCGGCTCACCCCAGAAGCTGAAGATGTCCGCCTTGGCTCCGCCGACTTCGAACGCCGCGTCCGACTGGCCACCGATCGAGATCGGGATCGTCTTCCCGTACGGCGCGAAACCGGGGCCGAAGTCGTCGAACTTGTAGAACTCGCCGGAGTGGCTGAACGGGCTGGTTTCCGTCCAGGCGCGGCGGAGCAGGTCGATGAACTCGCTGGTGCGGTCGTAGCGGCGGTCCTTGGGCAGGTAGTCGCCCTGGCGGGCCTGCTCGGCGTCGCTGCCGCCGGAAATGAGGTGGACGACGGCGCGGCCCTCGGTGAGCTGGTCGAGCGTCGCCAGCTGCTGGGCGGCCACCAGCGGGAAGGCGGTGTTCGGCCGCACCGCGACGATCGGCCGCAGCCGCTCGGTGAGCTGCCCGACCGCCGAGGCGATGACGAACGAGTCGGCGCTGTTCGAGCCGTACGGCAGCAGCGTGTAGTCGTAGCCGGACTCCTCCAGCCAGCGCACGTACCGGCGGAAGTAGGCCAGGTCGATGCCGCGGCTGGGCACCGGGTTGAGCTCCGTCGACGGGTTCAGGTGCGACAGGCTGATGAACTCGACCTGCGGCGACGCGGTGGCGGGCAGCTCAGTCGAAGAAGGCTCGGTCATCGGGCGCTCCCGGTGGTGTCAGCGGATGCCGCGGCGGCGAGCTCGGGCGCGCGGTGGTAGCCGGCGTCGGTGGGGACGATCTCGCCGCGCCGTCCGGTCGCCTCGCGGTGCGCGAGCTCCTGGCGGACGAGCGGAATGATGTGACGGGTGTAGTCGAGCGCGTCGTTGAAGTTGTCGTAGCCGCGGATGGAGATCAGGTCCGCGCCGAGGTCGACGTAGTCCAGGATCGCCGCGGCCACCGTCTCCGGCGTGCCGACCAGGGCCGTCGAGGCGCCGCCCGCGTTCGTGGCGATCGCCGGCGCCGTCCACAAGGCCCGGTCGTGCAGGTCACCGGCGCGGGCCGCGGCCAGCAGCCGCTGCGACCCGACGTTGGGCGGCGGTGCCTTCAGGTCCTGCCGGAGCCCAGGGGTCCGCGCCACGCCGGCGTTGGTCCGCAGCGCGTCCAGGACTCGGGCGGCCTTCTCCCAGGCCAGCTCCTCGGTGGCGGCGATGATCGGCCGGAAGGTCACCCAGATCCGCGGCCGGTCGGTGCGCCCGGCGAGGCGCGCCTGCTCGCCGACCGCGTCGATCTGCTCCTTCGTCTCCCGCAACGGCTCGCCCCACAGGCCGAAGATGTCGCCCAGCGCGCCACCGACCCGGTACGCCTCCGCCGACGAGCCACCGACGGACACGGGAATCGTCCCGTTCGTCGGGCGGACCACCGAGACGAAATCCTCGAACGAGTAGTAGGTGCCAGAGTGGTCGAACGGTGTCGTCGAGCTCCAGGCCTTGCGCAGGATCTCGATGTACTCGGCCTGCCGGAGGTAGCGCTCGCTCTTGCTGAGCCGGTCCCCCTCGCGGGCCTGCTCCTGGTCACTTCCGCCGGCGATGAAGTGCACCACCACCCGGCCGCCGCTGAGCTGGTCGATCGTCGCGAGCTGCTTGGCGGCGACGGTCGGGTACATGGTGTTCGGCCGCAGCGCGATGATCGGCTTGATGTGCTCGGTGAACTGGGTGAGCGCCGCCGCCACCGTGAAGGGGTCGTGGCCCGCCGAGTGGTAAGGAACCAGCGTGTAGTCGAAACCACCCTCGTCGAGCAGCCTGGCGTACCGCTTCAGATAGGACGGGTCCAGCCCGCTCAACCGAAGCTGGTTCAGCTCGTTGGACGGATTGACGTTGATGGCGCTGATGAACTCGACGGTCACGAAATACCTCCGCGAGGCGGGACAGGCGTCCACGCCTGGACTGACTGCCAGAAGCGAGGGCTGAGGGCGCACGGTTGGGGGCGCAGGGCTGAGGGCTGAGGGTTGGGGGCGCGGGCCGGGGGCTGACGGAGAGACGGGCTGGCGAAGAAACGGCCGGAAGGCGGGCACGCCTGAGCGCGCTTGGACGCGGGCAGGCCACCGGCCTGATCTCGGCCGCGAGGCAGCCCGATCGGCTTCCGGGGCACACCGGTCTGCCTGACGCACGCGGCTTTCGCGGCCTGGGCCCGTGCCGGGCCCTCGGCCTCGACCCGTCAGCGGCGAATCGCCGGGTGCACTCCAGCGATGGCGGCGGACGAGCGATGGTGGCGGGCGAGCGATGGTGGCGGGCGAGATAGTGGCGGACGAGGTCGATGCGTTCGGTGTGCGCGGCATCGGCGGCCGGTGCGCCTGGCCGCTCAGCAGGGACGACAGCAGGCCGAGGTGAGAATTCCGAAGTCGACGAACCGCCGCCGGGTCAGCGCCCGCCCGACAACCGCCGGACCTGTCGGACGATGGACGGCAGCACACGCACGACGCGTCCCGCGCGTTCCCCCCTCAGAGCTCCCCACCATGTCCACCAGAATGGTGGGAAATATGTGCGGTGTCGAGATCGGATTCCTGATCACACCGATAAGGAATCGCGATAGATCGTTCCGCGGAGCGCTCGGCGCCCGTCGGCCGTAGCACTCGCCGGCCTCGCCACCCGCGGACCACACTGCCAACCGATCCCACCGCCCGCCGCCCGCCGACACCACCCATCTCCACCCCGCAGCCCCTGGCCGTGCGCCGCAGAGCACACAGCAAGGTCCCGGGCTTCGGGCTGCGACTGCCGGCTGCGACCGCGGGCCGCGACCGCCGCCAGGCAGGAGTTGAGGATCGCGGTCATTCTGGTTTCTGGATCCGGTCACGGATCGGCACCGATCAAGATCGCCAGCCGGTTTGCGGGGAGGTTCGCACTCCATGAACTCGGCCGGACCTCCGGTAGCCCAGCCGCCCGGCAACCCCGGCCGCCCGGTTTGACGAGTCGCAAGAGTCCGCCCGGTTTGACGAGTCGCAAGGGTGAAGGATTCTGGTCGTCGGAACGACCAGAATCCTTCACCCTTGCGGGCCGCCAGGCGAATCTTTGCCCCTTTGGCCCCTCTTGGGATGAATTGCCGGTGCCGCGTGGCAGTGCGGGATCCTCGGTGGGTGGTCGTGCGACCGCACGTCGCCTCGCTGGACCCGTCGTCACACCTGCGCGAACGGGAAGGCGTGGCGCGATGCGGTGTCGACTCGGCCACACGACGGAGAGGGGCGAAGGACGCATGCCCGCCACCCCTCTCCGCAATGGTTAAATCCGGCGGTGGCTCTCCACCGGGCCGTTTATGTCGTCGCCGGCGTCTCAACTACCGAAACGAGTTATCGCCGGCAGTTGATGTTGACGGCCGTCGTGGTGAGCTTGCGAGCGTCGTCGGCAACGCCGATGACATCGACATCGACGATGCTGCGCCAACCGGTCAGACCGGTGGTGATACAGCCGGCGCGCTTGTTCGCTCGCCGGTAGGTGCCGGAGGCGAGCGTGGCGCTGACGGGGCCTCCCACGTTCCGCCACTTTCCGTCGCTGTAGAACTCCTGCAGCTGGATTGTGACGACCGCCCTGGTGGCCTTGCAGCTCCGGTTGACCCACCAGCCGTGCCCGGAGGCCTCACCGGCGGTGACGTGGACCCAGTCACCGCGCGTTTCGAATAGGCAGATAATGGAACGGCCGCCGTCAACAATCGTTGATTCGTTCACGATGTCGGTGCCGCCACCGCCGGTCGGCGCGGGCCCGGGGGCAGCAGCAGCCGCGTTCGCCGCCGTCGGCGATATCCCCAGCAGCACAACCACGGCCGCCGCCACCACGATCGACAGCTTACGGAAAAAGCGTTTCAAGACCTACCTCTTCCCAGACCCGCCCAAAGAACACGGTCGTCGCTTTCGCCGAAAACGAGAACGCAATGCGCATTCTGTGGTGAATTCTCGATGTCGGCATCATTTCGCGAGCGTTCAGCGAGAGTCAAGCAGAAAAATTCAGTGCACGGACTACAAATCAGGTAGGCGAGATGCGCCGCGACAGTTCTTTGCGCTGTGCCAGAAAATCCCGCCGAAGGCCAGATGAACGGGCGCGAGCACCGTGGTGAGGCCCGACACCGGGTACCAGCAGGGCAAATGGTCTACGGTCGACACCGTGAACGCGACGGTGACCGGCCTGGGAGCCTGGTGCGACTACGTGCCCGAAAACGATCCCCGGGTCCTCCGCTTCCAGGTCGAGGAGTTCGCGGTCCTTTCCGACGGGCGCCGCCTGACGCTGACCGCGGACCGGGGCTGGAGCAGTTCGCTCGCGGGCAGCCCCACCACTGACGACGCGTGGAGCTATCTGACCCTCGCCGAGGTCACGGAGACGGTGCTCGTCGTGGTCGGGCCGGACGAGGGCGACGAGGCAGCCGGCGCGCACCCCTGGGTGCTGTTCGCGCAGCGACTACGTGCCCAGGATGTGGACACCACCCCGGAGGCCCTTCGGGACCTTCCGTACGAGGTCGTCCTCAGCGAGCGTCTGCAGGCCAGGATTTCGGGCACCTGACCGACGCCCTCCCCCGCGTGATCTGGCGGCCGGAGCCTTCGGCGGAAGACGTCGGCCTCGATAATCGCCTCCACGTCGAGGACGAACCAGTCGACATCCTCGGGCCACGCATCATGGGCCGCGACCGCGCGGCGAGTCGTCGCCCATCAGCGGGCTGCCTTGGCAAGGGCGGCTTCGAGAAGTCTGCGCTCACGTTCGCCGGTGACACCCTCGATCTGGGCGCCGGCGCACTGGAGGGTGAGCGCGAGGTCGCGGGGATCCGACGGCTCGGCGAGGTCGTTCAGGTCGAAGACCGACAGACTTCGGTCGGCGCTTCCGGACACGAGGTACCGCGGGCCGTGGAAGAGAACGGCGGTCACCGCGGCACGGTGCTGCTGCTTCGACCAGAGGAGGGTGAGCGGTGTGGCGTCGGGCCGTGAGTCGATCCGCCACACCTCGACGGTGCCGTCAGCCTGGCCGACGGCGAGCAACCCGGATGCCCCGCCTCGGGTCGGTGTCACGTCGAAGCCGGTGATCCGCTCGCGGGGCAGGACGGTGACCTGGTGTGTCGCCCCGTCCGCAGCCCGCCGGGCGAGCGCGAGACGGCCATCGCCCCAGCCGACCACCGCGGTCGAGCCCGCGTCGACGAAGGCGCCGCCCGCAGTGCCCCTCGAGGCCAGGGACGTCGCACTCGACCGGCTGGCCGGGGAATAGCGCAGGACGCGATGCCCATCCGGGCGTTCCAGGCTGAGCAGCAGATCGCCTTCTGAGCCGCGCAGTCCCCGAAGGTCCAGGCGTGGGCGGAACTGGGAGGCCAGCACGAAGTCACCGTCGATCAGAAGGTAGACCTCGAGCCGGCCCGGCGAGAGGACCACGAGATCTCCGAACGGTCCCGTCGCGACGCCGTGGATCTCCTTCGGCAGGTCGGGCAGGAAGGTGCGGACATCCAGCCTGCCCCGCACGTCGAGCCGCCACCGGCGGACCTTGCGGTCGCTGTAGACGGCGTAGACGGCGCTCATGCCGCTGGCGGCAGTCCCTTGTGACAGGGCAAGCACCCGCGCCGTCTCCTCCAGCCGGACACCGGTCAGGTCCGCGCCCCGCAGATCCGTCTCGCGAAGGTCGGCGTTGTCGAGGTTCGCGAGCCGCAGGGACGATCCGCGGAAGTTCATGCCGCGCAGATCCGCGCCGGCCAGATAGGCGTTGTCGAGGTCGAGGCCCGACCAGTCGACGCGAGGCAGCGAACGCTGCAGGGCGAACAACAGCGAGATCGCGTTGCCGCCGCTGCTGCTGCGTGCGCCAAGGCGCACGGCCCCGCGCGCCAGGCCCGTCAGGCGCGTCAGAAACAGCGCCCGGTCCGGCTCGGCCTCGATCAGCAGCCGGACGAAGTCCATGACCTCCGGCTGAAGCGGCGCGGCCGCCAGCAGCTTCGTGGCATCACCGTCCCGCAGCGCCCGCAGGATCGCCCGGGCGAAGAAATACTCCCGCATCGACCGGTGGCAGAAATCGACCGGCCACCGGTCGGGATCGATGCCGGCGCCCTGGACCGGCTTGAGTAGCGAGCGGATGCCGACGCGCGCCCTGGCGTCGTCGGCGGCGTCCGAAGGGAGCGTGGCCACCGCGCCGTCACTCATCCGCCAGAGCTTCTCCGCCAGGTCACCGTCGGGCAGACGCAGCGAACGGAGTTCGATATGGGTCTTCTCCTCGAGATACAGCCTGGCCGCTATCTCCTCGAGGATTGTCTGGAGGTTCTCGATTGTCTCGGCGCGGGTGAGCTCCGCCTGGTCGTCGGCCAGATACTCGATCTTGCGACGGATGCTGCGCTCGACGTACGTCCGGTACAGCACCAACTCGTCGAAGTGGTCGTCCGGCAGCTCCGGCAGCGCCTCTTTGATCATCTCCAGGAACAGTGGCTTGCGGGCGACCCCGATCGGGTCGTAGAGGTGCGCCAGGCGGGCGAGTTTCTCCTCCGCGTCCACCCTGCGCGCGTAGGACTCCAGATGTTCGACAATCTGATCGCGTGGGGCGTGCGCCACCCTCAGGATCCTCGGCCCGCCGACACGGTCGAGGAACCGTTGCTGGTCACGCTGGCGCTCGAAGAACTGCGTCCGAGAAGTGATCAACAACTTGGAGCGCGAGAACAACGCGTGACAGTTCTCGAGCGCGTTGATGTTGTCACGCAGCGATGCGGGGTCCAGACGCACCGACATCTCGTCGAATCCGTCGAGGATCACCAGCGTCCTGTGACGGTCGCACAACTCCCACCAGTCGGCCACGCTCACGCCGATCTCGGCCAGGCGCCGTTCGAGCAGTTCCCGGGCATCGCGGACGTTGCGCAGTTCCTTGAGCGCGAGCCGCAACGGGATCCAGCCCGCGTCCGGATCACGCAGCGCCTCGGCGGACAGCCGCCGGCTCAGCAGGTAGGTGAAGAAGCTCTTGCCCTCGCCGAACTCCGCCAGCAGCAGAAGCGAGCCGGCCTCCCGGCGCCGGTTTTCCAGCCAGTCCCGGATCTCGGCGTCGAGCGCGCGCCCCAGCGGGGTCCCACGCTCATCGGCCGCCTTCGGCTCGACGAACTCCCCGAGCAGTTCACGAAAACGGTCGCGGTCCTCCTGACCGATGCAGTGCGGCGCGTCGGCGTGCAGGTAGTCACGCCAGACCGCCGGAAGCCGGACCGCCTTGGTCAACTCCGCACCGAGCCGGCCCACGACCGCTTCACGCGTCCCGGGTGAGCTGGGCGACCGCTCGCCGTAGACCGCCTCGTAGACGGCGGGATCGAGCGCAAAGAAATCCCGGACGCCCTTTCCGGGGCTCCAGATCCGGACGTCATACGGGTACCGGTGGGATTCGTTCCACGTGTCCACCCGGGCCCGCAGCTCATCCGTCGGCTCAYCTCGCGCCGAGATGACGACGAACTGGTCGATAGCGCCGTCAGCCCCTTCCTCGATCTCGGCCAGCCGGCCAGCCACGTCGCGCAGCGTCAGCGGATCTCCTGTGTTGCTGAGCTGCACATGACAGCGGACACCGCCATGCCCGGAGGCCACGGCGTCAAAGCTCGCGTCGTGCCCAAGCCACGGCCCGGACGTCCGCAGCCGCAGCCTGGCCAGCAGGTCGTCAGCCTGATCCGGACTGATCGTGAACAGCGACCCCAGCAGCCTGAGCAGGCGCTCCTCGACCGAACGGCTGGCAATCCCGTCCGACGGTCCGGCGCCGGTGGGCCGCACCCGCTCCCACTCATCCTGAGCGGACGGCTCGCCCGACCCACCGGACGTCCGCAGCTCGACTGCCCGCACGTCGAGCGCGAAGTCGTTGCCCGTCGCGAGCGCGGCCCAGACCCCCAGCAGCCACCGGCGTCGCTCGTCATCGGCCCACAGGATCTCCCGGAGCCCGTCGTCGAGCACGAATCCGAACTCGGCCTCCAGCGTGCCGGCGGCATCCCCCTGAACATCGGCCAGAATCTGGGTGATCTCCGCACGCACCGCGGCGGGATCGGGAAGCCTTCCGCCCTCGATCAGGCGCCGGCGGAAGGCCACCTCATGCGCCCCCGGGTCCGGTCCACCGCGGGCACCGGCGCTCTGCCCGGCCAGGGCGTATTCGACGCGGTCATCTGGCAGTGCCACGCTCAGCCACGTCGTGACGAGAATCCGGGTGGGTGCGGCGATCGGCAACGAGTCGAGCCCGAGCACCCAGCTGTCGTCGACGACCAGCAGGCAGGCCGCCCCCGCCAGCAGCAGGCCGAGCCTGCGCTCCCCATCCGCCTTGTCGTCAACCGGGCCCGTGTCACCGAAGGCGGCGAGAACGGCACGCGTGAGCGCCGCGAGGTCGCGGTCGGGGCCGCCCGGAACCCACACGATTCCGTCCGGGAACGCAGCACGCACCGCCGCGTCGTGGATGAGCGCGACCGCCAGCGTGGTCTTGCCCGATTCGGCCGGCCCCAGAATCGCCACCACGGGAGGCGAGGTCTCGTCGATCAGCAGGTCGAGAACCGACGCCACGTCCTCGCCCCGCGGTACGTAGGAGTCAGGGAGAGCAGGAAGATCCGTCAGCGATGGGATCGTCCGCACTCGTCCGCGCGGACCAGGCCCGGAGGCCGCATGGCGCATGGGCTCGGAGGGAGGGAAGGCCGGTGCCGCGGTCCCCGGGAACTCCGGAGGGTGCACCGGCCGTGCCGACCCGCTGACAGTCGCCTGGATGCGTTCGACGAGCACCCTGCGGGCGTCGTCCTCGGGCCGACCAAACAGGTCGATGGAGATGACACCGGCCAGGAACCCTGTCGGCTCGCACTGCTCGACGCGTACGGGCACCAGCCGGCGGCCATCCCCGGACAGGTCCGTGCCGAAGACCAGCTCCCATTCGGCCTGCGCGGAGGCCGACGCCAGGTAGCTGTCCGAGAGCAACACGATCGTGTGCCTGGCACCGCGGACGGCCTCCTGCACCATCCGCGTCCACCGGTTGCCGGCGACGAAGTCCCATGACTGAACCCGCACGCGGAAACCCGCCTGCTCCAGCTGCCAGCCCGCCCACTCGGCCCAGCCACTGTCGGCCGCGACATGCGAGACGTAGAAGTCCCAGCCCTCTTCGGGATCTCCGTCAGCACCGTCGTCAGGCGAATCCGCCTCCGCGGTCGAAGGCACCTCGACCTGCTGGATCACCCGGGGAGGCACACCAGGCGTGACCGTGGGAGGCGTGACCGTGGGAGCTTCGATCGGCTTCTCGGCCTGGTCTCGCGTCGGCGGAGAGTCTCCCCGCAGCCAGGCCCTGACCTCGGCCGCCTCCCAGCCCGACTCGACGTCGAAGGGCAACAGACCGCAGCACAGCAACCGCAGCCGCTCGTCGGCAACCGCCGCGAAATCCGGACGTCCTAGGGCCGGCCGACCATCGATGATCTTCTGTGTGTGCCGTTGTCGGTGCAGCTCGTGACCCGTGGCGGCGTGAAACACCATTTCGCCCAGCATCCGCCAGTCGCAGAGGCGGTCCATTCGGGCCGACCAGATGTTCGGCCAACGGCCACTCGGCAACATCCTGCTCCGAACAACGGTCGTATTGCCGAGCCAACCTGTCAGGACAATATCCAGGTCGTCGCCTGGTTCGTACCGATAGACGACGTTCCTATCGCGGAAAATTATGTTTCCCGGCTTGATTTCTGCACCGGTAAGGCCGTGGTCATGCAGGCTGACGAGCGCCGTCGTAACCTGGTCCACGATCCGCGTAATGGCCTTGACCGGCAGGAAGTCGTCAACCCGGGGATCGATGGTCAGATCCCTGAGGACATCGGCAAGGCTCACCCCGCGGACGAGCTCCTGCAACTCCCAGAATCGCTCGCGCGTGTCGAAGCCGAACTCGCGGACCGCGACGAGATGGCGGTTTGGCCTCACTCCTCTGGCCCGACCCAAAGCCGCCCTATTAACCTCGTGATATTCGGCTTGAATCTTGAGCAGCTGTTCTTCGCCGCCCTCCGACCGGACGACAAATAATTGCCCCGACCCGCGGCTCGGCAATCGGCGGGCTGCGGGAAACCGGGCTGCGAGTTCACCCGGCAGCATATCGGAAGCCGACGCATACCACGCCGACCTTGACGGTCCAACGTTGACGTCCATGGACCGTAGCTCGCCAGCCGCCGGGAGAACGTCCGTACCCGAAACCGACGGCCGTCCCGCCGGGAGCCGGCCTTCCGCAGCTTCGCGGATCTCCGGGTCCAGGTCGACCGCGATCCCTGCCTGCGCGAGCCAGCCCGGCCCGAACGCCGCCCCGGCCGCGAACGCGAGTTCGAGGGCGAACGCATGGGCCGTCCGCTGGCGGTCTCCGGGGTCGAACGCCAGCGCGCGCAGTACCACTTGACCGATCTCATTCGGCAGTTCAGCCAAAGGTGGCGGCATCTCGTCGCGGGAGCGAATCCACGCCCCAGGCAACGTCTCAAATGGAAGGCGTCGCGCAAGCATCTCGTAGACGGTGACACCGAGCCCGTATACGTCGTCAGTCGGACGCGGCCCAGCGCCCCGAAACTGCTCGGGCGCCATGTAGTTCGGTGTGCCGGCCAGAAGGCTTGGGCTGCCGACCACCGTCACGATCCCGAAGTCGATGAGCTTTAACTGACCGTCGCCGGCGAACAGGACATTTGCCGGTTTTACGTCACGGTGCACCAGGCCCCGTCTGTGAGCGAACTCAAGCGCGCCGGCCAGCGCCAACGCGACCGCACACGACCAGCGTGTCGACGTCGACCCTCTGCGAAGCCTGGAACGCAGATCCCCACCTGGCAGCAGCTCCATGATGATGAGCGCTGCGTCGTCCATGGACACGAGGTCGTAGACCTCGACGATGTGGGGGTGGCGCAGCTGCACAAGGGCGAAAGCCTCCGTCTCCGCCGCTCTCTCCCACCCCTCACTGACCGGCACCACCTTGACCGCGACCTTGCGGCGCAGCCGATCCGTCGCCGCGATGACCGTGCCAACTGCGCCTTGGCCGAACAGGTCACCCAGCTCATAGCCAGGTAGTGCCTCCTGAACATCAGCCCAGTCGAAATCCACAACAGCTACCGCCGCCCTACGTCGCTCACAGACTTCTCCGTACCAGCATCCCAGCCCGCCGAGCCGCAATTCTCGCAGGGCGGCAGCTCGTCAACAGGCCGGGCTTCTGCAGAAGCCTCGGAGCAGGGATGGCGCAGCTCGTCGGATGCCCTTTCCCGGAGCACAAGAACGCCTCCCATCGCCGTAATAGCGCCTGCGCCCCGTCGGCCTCTCGACGATTCCCTACTGGCCGAGCAGTCGGCGGCCCGCCGCCAGCAGCGCGGTGTCTTCCTGCGGCGGGTGGACCCGCACGCACAGGACGTCCCTCAGCAGACGCTCGAACGGGAGATGCCTGGTCAGGCCCGGGTTGCCCAGCACTGCGACCGCGGTTTCGACCGCGGCGATCGCCGACCGCGCGATCTGGACCTTCACCAACGGCAGCTGCGGCAGGTGGGCCGTCTCGCCGGCCTCGGCCCGCAGCTGCACCCCGAACAGGAGCGTCTCGGCCTGCGCGATCTGCGCGTCGATCTCTCCGGCCGCCGCCTGGATCCGCTCAGTCGTCGCGATCGGACGCCCGAGCGCGGCCGGCACCCGCTCCCGCGCGAACCGCGTGAACGCACTGCGGGCGGCCCGCGCCACCCCGACGTAGATCGCCGAATAGGCGAAGTTCGCCAGGGTGGTCATCGTCGACGGATCCCGGTACACACCGTCGGGCCCGCGCGGGATCTCGATGAACGCGTCGGCCGGCAGCCGGACGTCGACGTACTCCACATCGTGGGTGTTCGACGCCCGCAGGCCCAGATGGTCCCAGCTGTCACTCCAGCTGATGCCGGGCAGCTCCGCCGGGACGATCACCTGGCCGACCCGGGGCCGCCGCGGGTCACCGCCGGGTTCGTCCGCCACCACCCACACCACGTGGTACGACAGCGCCGCGCCGCCGGTGGCGTACGTCTTGCGGCCGTTGAGCACCCAGCCACCGTCGGGGTGGCGGCTCGCCGTGGTCCTCGGCAGCCCACCGCGGGACGGTGACCCCAGCTCCGGCTCCGACCGGACGGCATTGGCCAACGCCGGCCCCTGGACGCTGCGCCGCAACAGGTCGGCGTAGTAGTCCACCGGCCAGCTGTCGGCCGTCGCCTGCCGCTGATGGACGATGAGGTTGTTGGCCACGAGCAGCCCGACGGAGGCATCCCCCTCCCCGAGCGCGACCAGGATGCGCACGGTCTCCAACGCCCCGAGACCCGGACCGCCGTAGCGGGCGGCAACGGTCGCCGTCAGCAGCCCGGCCTGATGCGCCGCCTCCAACCCGCGCACCGGAATCGCCCCCGTGCGGTCATACTCCGCCGCGTAACCGGCGATCTGGGCCGTCACGGCCGCCAACGCCTCCGGCGAGAGGTCGGGCACGACCAGGTCAGGCACCCCTACATCATCGCGCCCTGAGGCCAGAGGGCGGGGATGCGTTCCAGGACTCCGCCGGCGAAGGTCCGGTACAGATCAAGCGTCTCCAGATGGACGTAGCCGATGTGGCAGTCGCAGACGTCCAGAGGGCACGGCCGGGGCCRCAGCGCCGGGCGGAACGAGCCGTCGTACAGATTCCCCAGCACGGCCGGGACGAAGTGGCAGYGCCGGACCGTGCCGGTGCCGTCCACGGACACGACGGTCTCGCCGGTGCGACAGGGCAGGCCACGGCTGGGGTGCGGGGTGCGGCTGTAGGCGAACAGCGGGTCGATCTGAGCCCAGTCGGCGGCCTCGCTGTCGGTGTAGGTGTGGCCGCTGGCCGCGTTCACCCACAGGTACACGTGCCGGGGCAGATCGGCGCGCAGGCGGCGGGCGGCGTCCAGGTGCTCGGGCTGGCCCACGATGCCGGCGCTGAAACGCACCCCGCGGGCGGCCAGGTCGACGCAGCGGCCGAGGAATCGTTCGTAGGGCACCTGGCTCGGGTGGTACGTGGCCCACAGCGCGAGCCGGGACGGATCAGCTTCGCTCGCCCAGTCGACGCGGTGGCTGAGGTTGGTCTGGATCGCGACGCGCTCGACGTGCGGGAGGTGGCTGAGCTCCACCAGCGCCCGCCGATACCAGGAGCGGGTGAGGCCTTCGCCCCACGGTGTGAACAGCACCGAGACGCCGTGCTTCTGCTCCCGGACCCAGCCGGTGAAACGCTCCAGCGCCGCCCGGTCCGCCCGCAGCTGCGCCGGGGTGTCGCGGCGCTTCGCGAACGGGCAGTAGGAGCAGTCGTAGTCGCAGCTGGCGAGCGGTCCGCGGTAGAGGATGGTCAGCTGCATCAGCGTGGGGTGTAGCTGGCCATCAGGGTCTTGACCCGGGGTGAGAAGAGCGCCGGGCCCAGGGCGTCGGAGTGGGCGAGGCCGTCGGGGGTCAGTCGGAGGCTGGTCGGGGTCTGCTCCAACCAGCCGCGGTCGGCGAAGGCGGTGAGGTCGAAGTCCGCGGTCACGTCGGTGTGGAAACGCTCCCGGTAGGCGATGCGGTCCAGGCCCTCGGCCTGCAGCAACGACTGGATCAGATGGCGCCGACGGCGCTCGTCGCCGGTGAGGGTGAAACCGACCCGGGCAGTGGTGAAGTCCGTCTCGTGCAGGTAGTCGTCCAGGATCGCACGCACCTGCCGGGTGCCCACCGCGTATTCGAACGAGTAGTGCAGATCCGAGGTGTAGGAGCGGGCTCCGCAGCCCAGGCCGACCATACCGTCGGTCTGGCAGCAGTACGCCAGCCCAGACGCGCTGTGCGGGGCGGGCTGTTCGTCGGTCGGGCGGCGGAACATCCGCATGGAGACCTGCTCGTAGCCGTGGGCCAGCAGGTGGTCTCGGCCGAGGCGGTACAGCCGGATGCGCAGGTCGTCCCAGTCGGTCTCGCGCCGGGCCAGGCCGGTCAGGGGACGGATGTACAGCGGGTACAGGTAGAGCTCCTCCGGGCGCCAGCCCAGTGCCGCGTCCAGGGAATGCAGCCAGGTGGCCGCGGTCTGGCCGTCGATGCCGTAGATGAGGTCGATGTTCAGCGTGGGGAAGCCGGCTCGGCGGATGCGTTCCAGGGCCGCCTCGACCTCGGCCCGCCGCTGGGGTCTCCCGGCCGCGCGGGCCTCGGCGTCCAGGAAGCTCTGCACGCCGATCGAGATGCGGGTGGTGCCACGTTCACGCAGGACGGTGAGACGGTCGGCGGTCGCGGTGGCCGGCGAGGTCTCCACCCCGAACGGGACGCTGCCCAGCGGTGCGAGGCGGGCGCTGATGTCGCAGAGCCGTTCCAGCTCGGGGGCGGCCAGGTAGGTGGGTGTGCCGCCACCGAAGGCGACGGTGGCGAACGCGGCGTCGCCCAGTGCGCCCGTGACCGCCGCGRCCTGGCGTTCGAGCGCGTCCAGGTAGGCACCCGTGAACTCCTCGGACGCCCCCGTGCGGGTGAACAGGTTGCAGAAGCCACAGCGCATCTCGCACAGCGGGACGTGCAGGTAGAGGAACAGCGCGGACCGGTCCTGCGCGGCCCACACGTCCCGCAGCGGGGGGCGGGGCGACAGCGGGCGGTAGGCCGTCTTGTGCGGGTACGCGTAGACGTACTGCTGGTATGGACCGATCATGCCAGCACGAACTCCCCGTATGGGACGGTCCAGACGACCTCGTGGCCGAGGCGGTGGCCGTGATGGCCGTCCTCGCCATACGCGGTCCCGTGGTCCGAGCAGACGATCACGAAGCAGGGGCGGCGCATCAGCGCGAACAGGCGGCCGAGCTGCCGGTCGACGTGGCACAGCGCCGCGGCGTGGGAGTCACGCGAGTCGCCCTGGTCGCGGGTGGCACCGGCCAGGTAGAACCAGTTGGGCTGGTGCAGCGCGGCCACGTTGAGCAGCAGGAACAGCCGCCGGTCGGGAGGAAGGCTTCGCATCACCTCGCCGACCCGGTCGATCTGGTGGGCCAGCGAGTCGGGGTCGGTCACGCCGAACCGGGGCTCCCAGTGGCTTTCGGTGAACAGGCCCGGCAGCACTGAGCCGAGCGGGCTGAGCTTGTTGAAGAAGCCCACACCGCCCACGCAGACAGTGTGATAGCCGATCTTCGCCAGGCCGGCCGGGAGGGCCGGGGCGTCGAACACCCAGGTGCCGGGTGCGGTGGTCTCGCTGCCGGGGAACCGCGCGGCGAACAGGCGCGGGTGTGGGCCGGGCCGCGCCGGGGTCGGCAGGAAGCCGGCGAGCATGGCGGCGTGTGCCGCGTAGGTGAAGCTGCCCGGGGTGTGGCGGCGTTCCCAGCGGCCGCCGGGCAGCAGGCCGCGGAGGGTGGGTGTCCGCCCGGCGGCGGCGAGTTCGGCCGCGACGTCGTAGCGCAGGGTGTCGAGCGTGACCAGCAGCAGATCGTGGGTGCCGACGGCCTCTTTCATGTCACGCATGCCGCCGTCGCCCCCGGCTGCTCATGCCGCCACCGCGTGTGCCGCCAGGGCCGCATGTACCTGAGCCGCGTAGGTGCCCAGGCCTTCGGCCCAGGTGCCCGGCAGCCCGGTGATGCCGGGCAGCAGATCGCCGAACGCGTTGACCTCACCGACCGCGACCCGCCGCCAGCCGATCTGCACAAGCAGGTCGACACCGACCATGAGGCTGCCGGGAAAGCACGCGGCGGCCCGCGCACACACGTCGAGCGCGCGCTCCCAACCGGTGGAGCCGAGGGCGTCGCGCACCGCGCTCACCGATCCCCGCGCCCCGCCGAGGTGCAGGTTGGTCATCGGGGAGCGGCTTGTCCGCACGACCACATGAGTCGGCTCGCCGGCGATCACCACCACCCGCAGGTCGAGGACACGCCCGCCGAGCGCGGCCTTGGGCAGCCACCGCTCCACGTGCAGCCCGTCCGGCGCCAGCTCGTCGATCAGCTGGGCCACCTCAGGCTCGGTCTCGTAGGCCCGGACCCGCAGCGCGTTGACGAGGCCGGTGCCGATGCGCGCGGCGGAGGTGACGGCTCTGACCCGCCCGCCGCGCGCGGCCCGCAGCGCCACGACGCCGGATGCGGACGAGCCGTGCGCCGGTTTGACGAACACCTGGCTCATGCCCGCCTGCGCCATCCGCGCCCGCAGGTCGGCATAGTCCTGGACGGGTGGCAGTGCCTCGGGGACGGGCACGCCCGCCGACCGCAGCCGGGCGTGGCAGCGCCTCTTGTCGCACATCACGGCGATCTCGTCGACGTCGCCGAGCGGCCGGGCGCCCGAAGCCGTGGCCGCGGCGGCGACGCGCCCCAGCCCCGCGGTGAAGGACGCGTACCACCGCGCGCCCCCGCCCACCCGGGTCGGATCACCGGGCCCACGCAGCAGTCTGTCCACCTCGGGGTCATCTCCCGGTGAGTCGATCCGCAGCAGCGAGCCGGGCACGATCCGCGGCTCGCCGCCGTGCAGCACCTGTGCCCAGCCGACGACCCGGGGTGCGGCCAGGCCCGCCGAGCGGCACGCGGCCGTGAACAGTTCGGTGCGCCGGTCGCCCGGGGCCCCCACCACGGTGAACATCATTCGGAGACCGCGGTGTAGAACCAGTCGTCCTCCGCCTCCTCCTGCTGACCGAGGTCGATCTCGACGCCGGGCAACGCGGCGCCGACACGGTTCATCGCGGCGTCGGTCAGGAAGTGATGGTGCAGGTCGAGCCGCTCGAGATGGGTGAGCGGCTGGCCGGACAGCAACGACTCGGCTCCCCGGTCGGTGAGGGTGCCCAGGGCCAGGCTGAGCGACGTCAGCCGCGCGACGATCGGCGCGCCCGCGACAGCCGCGGCGACCTCGTCCGCGATCTGGGCGTTCTCCAGCCCCAGATGCCGCAGGGCGGGCAGCCGCTCGCCGCCCAGGATCCCGGCGAGGTCGGCCACGGTCGCGTCACCGCCGTAGTTGTCGGTACCCAGCCACAGATCGAGGCGCTCCAGGGCGGGCAGGTCACTCCCGCCGACGGCCCGCACCACCGAGGCGGGCAGCCCGCCCGTCTCGAAGCGCAGCGTCCTCAGCGTGCCGCTGCGGACGGGGCTCAGCGCCAGCCCGTCGCTCCCGCGGACCCCCAGGTACTCCAGCGCGGGAAAGGCGCCGAACAGGCGGGTGACATCGGACTGCTCGATCCAGGAGATCTCCGCCTCCTCCAGCACGATGTCGCCCAGGAACAGCGCGCGCAGCGCGGGCAACCGGTCGGCCGCACCCACCAGCAGGTCCACCGGGTCGACGGTGTTCTTCGTGTCGTAGGACGCACCCCAGTAGCCGATGACCAGATGGGTCACCTCCGCGGGCGGGACCTCCGCCAGGAACTTCCCGAAGACGTCGCCGAAGCCGGGGCCCTCGAACCAGGTTCTGACCCGCCAGGCGACGTCACCGGTCGAGGCTCGCGTGCCCGGGTCGCCTGACCCGAAGTACCGATCCGACGACTCGCCTTCGTGCTCGTGCCGAAAATCGACCACCGGCCTGCCGGCGAGCTCGGTGAGATGCTCGTTGATGGTCATCTGGCCCCCTTCGCGGTGACTGTCGGGAACCGTCCTATCAGCTGCCACCGACTTGATCGGGCCGCCGGCCGCCCCGGCAGACCCGTCTGAGGCTCGAAGCCGAGGTCACGGGCACAGTCCCGCGGACACTCAGGACACAGGATGATCCGGGAGACGGCGAGATGTGGCGCCACACCGCTGGCCCGGCCACAGCCGCCCGGCCCGCACCGAGGCGGCGGTGCGCGGCGCCGCGACACGGCCGGCGGTGATGACGGCGGGTCCGGAACGCACCGGGTTTCCGTAGAAATGCCGAGCTCGTGGACGTCCTCGCCCGGCAGCGGGGGCCCACCGCCAGCTGAACACGACCCGCACCAAAATTCTCACCCAACGCGCCAGCCTGGGCACCGATGGTGCTCGACGGGGTGGATGCGGCAGGCTATTGTTCCGATCTCGGGAGGGGTCCCATCGCGTCGAGTCGTCTCGAATCGTCTCGACACCGCGGTCACGGAGGTTCCTCCCTGATGCTGCTTTCGTCCCCCTCCCCCTCTCCTTCCCGTGCTGCCGCGGCGCTTCTTCGCCGGGCCGTGATCGGCACGGCGACGACGGCGGGTGTCGCCGTCATGATCACCGGGTGCTGGCCCCTCGGCGACGGCGCTTCCGGCCGTCCCCTGGCCGCCGCCACCGCTGCTCCTGCTACCGGCACCGCGGCCGAGGTGCCGTCTTCGGGCTTCGGTGGGCACGCGCCGACGACCACGCCCGGCGACTCGGCGGGGGCCACGGGCGCGGTGCCGGGCTCCGATCCGGCGCTCGGTTCGGGGCAGCCGGCAGCGCCACCGGCCGGTTCCACGGCGACCGGTTCGACCGGCGGGCGGCCCCCCTCGTCCCCCGGCAGCGGTACCGGTACCGCCATCGCCACCTCGACACCGGCGGCGGCAGCACCGGCGCAACCGCCGGCCCCGCCACCGGCGCAGCCGCTCGCCGCCCCGGCTTCCGGGCGGATCCAGCCGGGCACCGTCTACCGGGGCCGCGCGACGCACTACGGCGCGGACGGCGGGGGCAACTGCATGTTCGACCGGCTGAACGACCCGGCGATGCCGGTGGTGGCGATGAACGAGGCCGACTACGAGACCGCACGCGCCTGCGGCGCCTACATCCAGGTCACCGGCCCCGGGGGAAGCGTGGTCGTCAAGGTCACCGACCGCTGCCCCGAATGCGCCCCGGGGCAGCTCGACCTGAGCGAGCAGGCGTTCGCCCGCATCGCCGGCGGCGTGCCGGGGCTGGTGGACGTCACCTGGCGCCTGGACAGCCCGTCGGGCCTCGGAGCCGTGCAGTACAAGGTGAAGGAGGGTTCGTCGGCCTACTGGCTCGCCCTCCAGGTCCGTCAGCACCGCAACCTGGTCGCCTCGCTGGAGGTGCGGGTCAACGGGGTGTGGACGCCGCTGCGGCGCGAGATGTGGAACTACTTCATCGCGCCGAACGGGCTCGGGCCGGGACCGTTCACGGTACGGATCACCGATGTCTTCGGTGAGCGGCTCGTCCACACCGTCAACCTGTCGCCGGGTACGACCCAGCAGGCCACCGGCCAGTTCGCCCAGCACTGAGTCCTGTCACAGATTGCGGCCGGGATCTGGTGATGATCTCCGATGACCCCGACGGGCGCCGCTGCCGGGCAAGATCTGCCCCATCGAGAATCCCGCACCGCCGCGCAGCACTGCCCTTTCACCTTGAAATGGACAAAGGGGGCGTCGATGCACCTGGCGACCCGCAAGAAAGAAGGGTTCTGGTTGTCGGCACGACCTGAATCGTTCACTCTTGCGACTCGCCAAACCGGGCAATCGGGTGCTCGGATGTCCGGCCGCGGTGGTGCAAGCGGCAGCCCCGGCCCTCCGCCGCGGTCGGCGCCCGGAAGGCGGGTACGACCCGCTTTCCCAGCGCCGACCCGGCGGTTCGCGCCGGCGTCACCTCAGGAGGACGGGGTGAGCTCCTTGCCGGTGCCGAACTCGCGGAGCTTGCCGTCCCAGGTGATCTTGCCGTCCTTCACGTGGGCGGTGGTGTAGGCCGGGTTGTAGATCGCGGCGTAGGGCAGCGTGCTCTTGGCGGTGAAGTCGACGGGTGCGGTCAGCCCACCGGTCTCGACCTTGTTCAGCTTCTTGATCCCGGCCAGGATGGACGCTCTGTCCACGGTCTGGACCGAGGACGCCACCTGCGCGAAGATCTTCACGCCGAGCCAGCTGTTGAGGCTGAGCTCGTCCACCTTCCCGTCGGGCTCATAGGCCTTGATGTCCTCGTTGAACTGCTTTCCATACGGGGTGGAGGTGTCCCAGGCCGGCGGGAGAACCAGGCCGATCGTGGCCGGGCCGTCGGCGCCCATGGTCTTGAGCTGATCCTGGTCGAAGGCGCTGCCCGCGAACGCGACCGTTCCCTCGTACCCGGTGGCGCGCAGCGCCTTGACGGCCACGCTCGTCTGCGCGGCGAAGGTCAGCCACACCACCGCGTCCGGGGAGTTCTGGGTGGCCTGCTGGGCCGGTGCGCTCAGATCCGCCGTGGACGGAGCGAGCTGGACGTTGTTGACCACCTCGACACCCGCTTTGCTGAAGACGTCGTTGACGGTCTTGCGGATGACGTCGGCAGTGGGGATGTCCAGGGTGACCAGGCCGATGCGCTTGGCCCCGCTCTTCACGACGTCCTGTGCCAGGCCGTGGAAGCCGACGACGACCGCGCCGTTGACGTTGAAGGCGAGCGAGTTGGTGAGGTCGAAGCCCGACACCGGGTACTGCCCGATGATCGGCATCTGGGCGGCCTCGATCTGGGCCTTGGTGGCGTCGTGGTAGTTGTCGGACCCGCCGGCGATCGCGACGATGTCCTTGTCGGCGAGGATCTCGCGGTAGCAGTTCGCCGAGTCGGTCGCGTTCTGGTGGTTGTCGCAGAGCTTCAGCTCGAGGGGCCGGCCGTCGATCCCGCCGTTCTTGTTGATCGCCGCCACCGCTGCCCGGGCACCCGTGGCGTACTCGGGGTTGCTGCTGACCCCGCCGCTCAGGCCCCCGATGGCGGCGATCTTGATCGGCTGACCGGTGAGGCCGCCGGATAAGTCGGCCTTCTCCTCGTCGTCTCCTCCGCCGCCGCAACCGGCCAGCACCGCCACGAGTGACAGCGCCGCCGCGAACGCGGCCACGGGCGTCCTCGCGCTTCTTCCGAGCATTCCTATCCCCATTCTTGTGGACGAGCGAGGTGGTTCAGCAGAGATGGTTCGGGTGAGGTGCTTCAGGAGAGGTAGAGGGCGGCCAGGCCGTCGAGGTCGGTGAGCCACCTGCTCGCGGGGCTTTCATCGACAATCTCGCCGCGGCGCATCACATAGGCCCGGTCCGCTCGGCTCAGCACTGACCGTGCGTTCTGCTCGACGACGACCACCGCGACGCCACGGTCGGCCGTCTCCCGCACGGTGTCAAGTAGGCGTTCACGTACCAGTGGAGCGAGGCCGAGCGACAGCTCGTCGATCAGCAGCAGCCGCGGAGCTCGGGCGAGCGCCAGCGCGAGGGCGAGCATCTGCTGCTCGCCACCCGACAGCAGCGCGGCGCGGTGCCGGGAGCGGTCCGCGAGCGCCGGGAACAGCTCGATCGACTCCGCGCCGCCCCGGACGAGCCGCAGCGACTGCCGGACGGTCAGCCCCGGGAAGACATGGCGCTCCTCGCCCATGAAGGACACGCCCCGGCGGGCACGCCGATAGACGGGAACCCGGTTGCACGGCTCCCCGAACAGGCGGATCTCCCCGCTCGTCGGCCTGCTGTACCCGGCCAGCGTGCGCAGCAGGGTGGTCTTGCCCGCGCCGTTCGGGCCGAGCAGCGCCACCACCTCGCCGGGGCGCACCTCGATGTCGATGTCGCGTAGAACCGGCACCCGCCCGTAGCCGGCCGACAGCCCGCGCGCCTCGATCGCGGCCGAAAGTCCGGACTGCGCCGAATCCGCCTGGGACTTCTCGGGAATCGTCGACACGCCACCGCGGCCGCCGCTGCGGCCGCCACCCGGGCCACCATCACCCATCCGTCATCCTCCGCACTCTGAGAGTAAGTGGCAGCGCCGACACCAAATAGCCCGCGGAAAGGGCCTGCCGGGCCGTCGACGTCCGCCCACCGCCGCATCCCACGGGGTCTTGCGAGTGAATGCTCACGACCTTACGCTGCCAAACAGGGGTCCGCAATGGCCTTCGTGGTGGCCGGCCGGCCGAATGCGCGCGGCCGGCCGGCCACCACTCGTTCCTGAGCTCTGGGGGTGTCATGGATCCGCGGACCATCCTGCAGTTCGCGTTATTAGGCCTCGGCGTCGGCGGCGTCTACGCGGTCAGCGCGGTCGGAATCGTCGCGATACACCGTGGGTCGCGAACAATCAACTTCGCGCACGGCGGCATCGCGCTGTGGGGCGCGCTTCTCTTCTACTGGATGCGCGACAGTCACGACGTACCAAGCATTCCTGCGGCGGTGCTGACCCTGCTGGCGGCGGCGGTGTTCGGCGCCGGGGTCTACCTGCTCGTCATACGATTCGTCCGGCACCGGACGCAGCTGTCCCGCATGGTGGCGACCCTCGGTCTGCTCGGGCTGCTGATCGGCCTGGCGCACACCGTGTTCGAGAACGCCCCGCGGGTGCCCGACAGCGCCTTCCCCTCCGGCGGGGTGGACGTGTTCGACCAGAAGATCCCGTACGAACGGATCATCATCTTCCTGATCGCCGTGGTGGTCGTCCTGGGGCTGGCGGCCTGGTCGGCGAGCGCCCGGCTGCCGCTCATGACCAGGGCGATGGCGGAACACGAGTCCGCCGCCCAGGCACTCGGCGCGTCACCGCACCTGTTGGGCAGCCTCAACTGGGCGCTCGGCTCGGCGCTGGCCGCGGCGAGCGGCATCCTCGTCGCGCCCATCGTGGGGCAGTTCGACACCGCGATGCTCCAGGTGATGGCGTTCGCGCTGGCCGCGGCCCTGCTCGGGCGATTCGACAGCTTCGGGCTGGCACTGGCCGGCGGTGCCGCGCTCGGCGTGGGCGAGAGCGTGGTGACGCACCTGGTGGCGGAGCATGTGCCGAGCCAGTTCCAGCTGGGCTGGCCGCAGACGGTGCCGTTCGTCGCCGTCATGGCGATCCTCGTGCTGCGCCGGGACGGCGCGAGCAACCGGCTGCCCGCGGTGCCCGCGGCTCCGGTCGCTGCCGGGCTGTTCCGGCCCGTCCCGGCGGTGATCGCGCTTGCCGGGGCGGTCGCCGTGCTGCTGTTCGGCAGCGCCCAGTGGCAGGACGCGGCGATCCTCTCCGTGGTCTTCGGAATCCTGGTGCTGTCGCTGGTCGTCCTGATCGGCTACGCCAACCAGATCAGCCTGGCGCAGATGACCGTGGCCGGCCTCGGCGCCTACGCCGCGGTCCGCCTCGATCTGGACATCCATCTGCCGTTCGTGCTCGCCCCGGTCGCCGGTGCCGTGGTGGGAGCCGTCGCCGGCCTCGTCGTCGGCCTTCCCGCGCTGCGGGTCCGGGGCATCAACCTCGCCATCCTCACCATGGGCCTGGCCGTCGCGGTCTCCGGAGTGCTCTTCGACAGCACCCACTACACCGGCGGCATCGCCGGTTCGCAGCCACACCCCCCGACGCTCTTCGGCCTCGACGTGGACGCGGCGCGCCATCCCGACCGGTACGGGCTCGTCGCGCTGTTCTGGCTGGTGGTCGCGGCCGGCGTGGTGGTCGCCGTCCGGCGTTCAGGGCTCGGGCGCCGGCTGCTCGTCGTGCGGACCAACGAACGCGCCGCCGCGTCCGTCGGGATCAGCGTCGCGCGGGCCAAGCTGTCCGCCTTCGTGATCTCCTCGGCGATGGYCGGCGCCGCCGGCGTGCTGCTCGGCTTCCGCAGTTCCTCGGTCACGTTCACCCAGTTCTCGTTCCTGGAGTCGATCAACCTGGTGAGCCTCGCCGTCATCGCCGGCGTCACGGCGGTCAGCGGCGGTCTGCTCGGTGGGGTGCTCGCTTTCGGCGGCCTGGTCTACCTGGTCATCGCCAAGCTGCACATCGGCTTCGTCACGGACAACTACGCGACGATCTTCGGTGCGGCGCTGGTCGTCACGGTGCTCCTGCACGAGAACGGCGTGGCCTGGCGGCGCAGCTTCCAGCATGACCCGGCACCGATCCCGTCGGGTGAACAGCCGGCGCGGGCCGGTACCGCACTGGTCACCGCGGACGTCTCGGTGCGCTTCGGTGGTGTCGCGGCCGTCAGCGACGTTTCCCTTCGTGCCCTGCCCGGTACGGTGACCGGCCTGGTCGGCCCGAACGGCGCCGGCAAGACGACCCTGCTCGACGCGATCGGCGGCTTCGCGGCCACCAGCGGCGGCCAGGTGCTGCTCGGCGACCGGACCCTCGACGCGGACGGCGCCGACGCGCGGGCCCGCGGCGGCCTGGGCCGGGTCTTCCAGGCCGGCGAGCTGTTCGAGGACCTGACCGTCGCGCAGAACCTGCGCGTCGCGGCCGAGAACGCGGGCGGTACTGACGGGCGGCTGACCGCACCGGCCCGGGCCGCGCTGGAGCGCTTCGGGCTGACCGAGGACCTGCCGCGACTGCCCACCGAGCTCCCGATGGCGAAACGTCGCCTCGTCGGCATCGTGCGTGCGCTGGCCAGCAATCCCGCGGTGGTGCTCCTCGACGAACCGGGGGCCGGCCTGTCCATCACCGAGATCAGCCAGCTGGCCGCCCACCTGCGCGACCTCGCCCACGACTGCGGGCTCACCGTGCTGGTCGTCGACCACGACATGGCGCTGGTGATGTCGGCCTGCGACCGGATAGTCGTGCTGCATCAGGGACGGGTCCTCGCCGAGGGCACCCCGGCGGAGATCCAGGCCGACGCCACGGTCCGGGAGGCGTACCTGGGCGACCCGACGGACCCGGCATCGGCATCGGCATCGGCATCGGCATCGGCGGATGCGATACCGGATCCGTCCCTGGCCTGAGCTGCCCGGCCGGGTGACCCCCGGACGGGGTCACCCGGCGTTGCCTGTCGGGCTGTCGGCGTTTGACGGGGCTGCTGGCGATCGCCACTCGACTCTCTACGGAGAGAGTTCAAATGGACACACTGCGCCACTAGGCTACCGATGGTCACGGGTTCGCGACACCGCAAGAGCCGGGCCGGTCATTCGCCGCATCCACGAGACAGGTAAGGAACCGGTGCAGTATGTCCACTTCTGTCGTCGACGTCTGGGGCCAGCTCGCCCCGCAGGCCCGTTCCTCGTTCCCCCCGGCACCGGAGCCGCACGATGAATGGCCCCTTTCCGGCGGAACTGCCTGGGTGTACTACAGCCCGCTGAACCGTAGGCAGCTGATCAGACCCGTGATCCTGTCCGACGGCTTCTCGGGCGGGGCCAGCAACCTTGACCAGCTCTGGAACGGTCTGGAGGAAAACGGCGACTTCCGCTTCGTCAGCGAACTGCATGCGATCGGGCGCGACGTGATCATCCTCGGCTACGAGGACCGGACGGCATCGATCACAGCCAACGCCGACACTGCCATCGACTCCATCCGCCGGGCCATCGCCGAGCGCGTGGGCCAAGCCAGGCTGACCGTGGGGGGCTTCAGCATGGGCGGGCTGGTCACCCGATACGCCCTGGCCAAGATGGAGCAGGACCCCGGGCTCCCCGATCACGAGACCGCCGTCCACCTCTCCTACGACTCCCCCCACCACGGCGGATGGCTCCCGGTCTCCCTCCAGGCCTTCACACATTTCGCCGCGGACAACTGGGGGGACAACCCCCAGCTGGGGCCCATCCTCCGCCAGCTCTCCGGCCTGCTCAACAGCCCCGCCGCGCGGCAGATGGCACGCTGGCACATCGCGAAGGTCGGCGACGCCCCCGGGCAGGCGCCGGAGCGGTTGGCGTTCCTCAAGGAGCTCGACGAGCTCGGAGGATGGCCGCGCAACGTCCGCAGGATCGGTGTCGCGAACGGAGTGAGCACCGGCGTCGGGAACGGCATCAAGGCCGGCGCGACAGCCGTGCGGGGTGACGGCCAGACCCTGCGTGACACCTGGCTGAAGGCCCAGGACAGCGGCGATCAGATCGTCGCCAACCTGCAGACGGTCGACGGCAGGCCCACGCCGGTGCGCACCAGCGGACTCCCCGACATCGACGGCGCCCCGGGCGGCCTGTTCACCTTGCCGTCCGCCGCGGGAGACGCCGGCAGCTTCGGCCTGGTGGCCGCGCTCATGGCGCTCCTCGGCAACACCGTCGATCCGGACGTCATCAGTACGTCCTGCTTCATCCCCAGCATCAGCGCCGTCGCGGCCGGCGACATCGCCGACTCGGGCGCGCTCTACCGTCCGATCACCGCGGACAGCAGCGCGCTTGACGCCTTCACGTGCGCCAGCCGCAACGAAGGGCACACCACGATGACCCAGGAACTCGGTGAGTGGATCATGAACGAGATCGCCGCATCCGAATGACCGCCCGGGTGGGCGCGGGCGTTGCCCCAGCGGCCCCGCCCACCCCAGCTCGCCGTCGTAGACGTCCGGACCGCCGGAGGAGCGGGACCGCGGATTGCCGGCGGGCGTGGTCGCGGTCGTGGGTCAGCTGCCGGGGAACGCGCCGGGGTCGACGGAGCTCGTCGACGCGTTGCCGCTGATGACGCCGTACAGAGTCAGCTCGTAACTCGTGTACCGGTCATATGAGAGCGTCTCGTCGAACTTGCTGAAGTCGCAGTCGCGGGTGAAGCGGGCGTTCACGTCGTCCCAGTCGGTCCCGACCGTGTAGAAGACCTCGTAGGTCCCGTCGGGGATCTCGTCGGCGGTCGCCGAACCGCCGGCCTGGACAAACACGTTGCGGATGACCTCGGTGCCCTGGGTCAGCTTCACCACCGCGTCCGCGTCCGACGACGCGTTGACGGTCAGCTCCCCGCCGCCGCCACCGCGCCCGCCGGGCAGGCTGCCGTTCGCGGGACGACGGGTCTGGTCCGGCGTGCCGACGGGAAGGAACGCGCCGACCGTGAAGGCACGGCCCGAGTCGGCGGTGGTCAGCTCCTGCGCCGCCTGGCGCACCTGGTTGGCGCCGTCGGCGCTGGCCGCCCTCGGCAGCCCGGAACCACCCGTGCACAGCTTCTTGTCCTGCGCGTCCTGGGACAGCGAGGTGAGGTCTCCGGCCAGCTCGTCGAGCGCCGTGCGCAGCTTCCCGTGTGCGGCGTCGACGGTCTCCGGCGGGCGCACCTGCGCGAGCTTGTCGGCCTGGCTGGTCAGGCTCGTGGCGGTGGCGGTGAGCGCCTTCGACAGGTCCTCGGGGGTCAGCGCCGCCCCGACGCCGTCGAAGGCGGGATCGAGCGACTTGTCCAGATCCGTCAGAACACCCTGGTAGGCGTCGGGTGTCAGCCGCGGTTCGTCGGAGCCGCACGCGACGAGGCCGGAGGCGAGAACCGGGAGCAGGACCAGCAGGAAGGTGTGGCGTCGCACCGTTGGAACCCCTCTATGTGCAATACGGGCACCGAGAGGATAGTTCCGGTCACCTTCCGCAGATGAATTTGTCACGTTTTCGACACATCAGGCCACGAAAGGTGGCATCGCCGGGACAGCTGATCCGTCCCGGCCAGATCGGAGAACACCGGGGGACGACGGTGCCGCGCGGCCGGCGTGGCACGGCACCGTCGTCAGATCACGGGGTCAGATCACGGGGTCAGATCACGGGCTCAGGTCCGGAACGGCCCGGTCACCTCGAAGGTGATGCCACCGGAGGAGGAGCCGGTGGTGCCGCGCTGGGAGGAGAAGTAGAGCCGGGTGCCGTCCGGGGAGAACGCCGGCCCGGTGATCTCCGACGAGCCGTGGCCGGACAGGCGCAGGATCGGCGCGACGACCTCGGTCGGCGTGATGATGCAGATCTCCAGGTTGCCGCCGTCCTCGGCGACGTACAGGTCGCCGTAGCTGGAACCGGTGATGTTGTCCACGCCGGTCAGCGGCGCGGTGCCGCCGGTCACCAGCGAGTCGTCGTAGGTCAGCTCGAACGCGTTGGTGGCGCAGTTCAGCTTCCATACCCGGTTGTCACCCTTGGTGGTCCACCACACGGTGTTGTTCGCGTAGTGGACGCCCTCGCCGCCGTTGAAGTGCTTAGCGGCGGAGACCTGGTTGCGGGTCGCGGTCGGCGAGCCGTCCGGGTCGGGGACGGTCTGCCAGGTCGCGGTGCCCGAGGTGGCCGACGCCGAGGCGCACAGCACCTCCAGGGTTCCGCTCGACAGGTTGCCCCAGGTCGTCGGGCGGAACCGGTAGAAGCAGCCGCTCGTGTTGTCCTCCGTCAGGTAGATCACCTGGCGGACGGGGTCGCAGGCCGCGGCCTCGTGGGTGAAGCGGCCCATGGCCGGCCGGGCGACAGCGGTGGCGCCGGTCGCCGGGTAGGTCTCCCACACCCGCCCGGTGGAGGTCTCCTCGCAGGACAGCCAGGTGCCCCACGGGGTGGCGCCACCGGCGCAGTTGCTGCTCGTGCCGGAAAGGATGCGCTGGG
The DNA here is from genome assembly GCF_001983215.1 of Frankia sp. CcI49. NCBI lineage: Bacteria > Bacillati > Actinomycetota > Actinomycetes > Frankiales > Frankiaceae > Frankia > Frankia sp. CcI49. The sequence goes on along the minus strand of NZ_MOWP01000029.1, from coordinate 155,739 downwards.
CCGAGGTGACGGTCCCGGACGAGTTGAAGCGCAGTACCGAGGCGCCGCCGGAGCTGCTGCCGACCTCCGAGTTCGACACGTACATCCAGCCGGTGCCATTCGCGTAGCAGGCCCCGCCGTCCGGAGCGTTGTGCCAGGTGTAGCTCGTCCCGCTCACCGTCTGGCCGGACCTCGCGACAATTCTGCTGGTGAATCCGGACGGCAGCAGAACACCATTGGCATCCGCCGCGAGCAGAGCCCCGTAAGGGCTCGTTCCGGGCTGCGCGGGGGCCGCCATGGCGACCTCCAAAGCAGTTCCGGAGAAGGCCATAACGCCCGCACCGACAAATGCGGAACGTATGAATGACCGCCGGTCGACCATCGATCCTCCTGGATTTTGGGCAGCGATTGTTCACGAACTCCGGGCCGCCCGAGGGACGATAGTCACCCCGCAATCACGCCACCAGCCACCGTCTGGTGAACATTCGGCGCCCCCAACGAAAATCCGCTGAAACATCACGCTAATCACCAGCACACACCGAGTTCACCTACTCCGCGGGACCGAGGTGGGGTCGAGGCGCCGGCGCGAGCCACGAAACCGTGCCGGCGACCGACTGTCTTCCACCCGACACCCCCCTTCCCAGCTGGCACCAGGGCCACGGAGGGGAAGGACAGGCCGCCGAGACGCGCCGGCGCGCGCCGGCGCGTCTCGGCGGTAGCCGGGTGCCACGCCGCCGCCGGAACACAGCTCCGGAAGGCCGACGAGTCGCCGTGAGTGCAGGTACGGTCACCAGCGCAAGCTCGATGTCTCGGTCGGCAACAACCCGGGCACCACAGCGGAAGGCGATTCGGGACAGGTCGGCACGAGCCCCGCGGAATGAGGCCGCCGCACCGGCGGCGAAACGCTGGCGCACGGCAGCCGGACCGCCACCGGAACCATAATTGGCGCGAACCCTCACCCGACGTCGGTGCGGAAAATCACGCGCCCTCACAGCATGACCTGGATAACATGCCCCCATGGCTACCGCGAATCATCCTGGTTCCCAGGACATGATTTCTCGTCCACGTGACTCACACAGGTCGGGCGGGGCGGCAGTAAAGGCGCCGGAACTCGTCATCCTGCTCAGCCCGTCCGGCGACATCATCGGTACCACCCCAAAAGCCACCGTCCACGGGCCGCAGACTCCACTGCACCTCGCGTTCTCCTCCTACGTGTTCGACGACCTCGACCGTCTTCTCGTCACGCGGCGAGCGCTGGAGAAGACCACCTGGCCGGGCGTCCTCACCAACACCTGTTGTGGGCACCCCGCCCCCGGCGAGGATTTCCGCGAGGCCATCACACGCCGGCTTGTGCAGGAACTCGGCCTGCGGGTGGGGCGCATCGACCTGGCGCTGCCGAAGTTCCGCTACCGCTGCGTGATGGACGACGGAACGGTTGAGAACGAAATCTGCCCGGTGTTCTTCACCCGCACTTCCGGACCTTTCCAGATCAACCCCGAAGAAGTGGCTGAGGCATTCTGGTTCCCCTGGTCGAACTTCGTCGAGGACGTCATGAGCGGCGCACTCGCGATCTCGCCCTGGGCGCGGCTTCAGGTCGAGCAGCTCCGCGCGCTGGGCCCCTCACCGCGGAACTGGCCGTCCGCTCCCGACGAGGAGCTGCCCGCGGCCGCCCGCCAGAACACCGCAAGCCTCGCCAGCTGACGACGGACAGCGGTCGGGGTCGGGGTCGGGGTCGGGTGCCATGGTCAACCCGACCCCGACCGGCGTCGGATCAGGCTCAGTCGAACTGGACATTGCGGATGAAGCACCGCAGGTCGTCCCCATCCGGGGCACCGGCGACCGACCAGTCGGCGGATGCGCCCACCTGCACGTCCGGCACCTCGACGACCTTCGTGTCGACAACCGTGCTGTGGTCGTCGGTCACGAAATCAACGACGATCCGGTAGGCACGCGGCTGCCTGCCCTGGTTCCTCACCAGGCCACCGAAAAGCCAGGCGCCGTTGTCGCGGTCACAGCTGCCTGCGACGACATCCGTGCGAGCGCCCTTCTTCGGGTCGTGACTCGGCACCGCCGCGGCGGGAAGAGGCCTGCTGTGCGGCACCGCGGACGTGTCGCGCCCGGGCACGGACACGGACGCGGAAGACGGGCTCCCGCTGGCACAGCCGGCCAGCGCACCGACCGTGAGGACACCGGCCACCGCGGTCGACCCGGTCCGCACCAGGCGCACCCGGGCCGATGGCCGCCGCCTCCCGCCAGGCCCGCTCATCCGTTGCTCCCCACCTCCGCCGCGCGCGGCGTCGCCCATCCGGGGACCCGGGTCGTTCAGGTCTCCCGGAGGGGCATTGCGCGACCAAACGCCAGCACTCAGAGTGATGAAATGTCGATCATTTCGTGACAGCGCCGGCTGGCTGAGGATCAGTGCCATCCCGGCGGCGGGAGCTTTCCGCCGCCGGGCGCCGGCTCAGCTGGCGATCAGCCTCACAGCGTCACGAGTTCCTCTTCGTGTTTCCCGGGTGTCCCTTCGGCCGCACGGCAGGTGACGGCGGGCAACGCCGAGGCCACGGCCCGGTTGGCACCGATTGCCGCTCTGCGGCGGACCGGTTAGGTTCCGGGCTGGCGGAGAGGAGCGCGCGGTGTCCCAGACCATGACAGCGCAGGGCCTGACCAGCATCGTCGATGATCTCCTGGCCACACATCCACCGGCGGCCACGGACCCGCGCACGTTCCTGGGCGCCCGGTTCGACGCCGGCCTCGCCTGGGTCTGGGTCGGCCGCGACGACGGTGGCCGCGACGCCGATCCGGCGCTACAGCCGCTCGTCGAGGCACGGCTGGCCGCTGCCGGCGCCCCGGCCCCGTTTCGATACAACCCCATCGGCATCGGGATGACCGGGCCCACCCTGCTCTCCCACGGGACGGCGCAGCAGCGCACCGCCTACCTACGCCCGCTGTTCACCGGCGAAGAGGTGTGGAGCCAGCTGTTCAGCGAGCCATCCGCCGGGTCCGACGTCGCCGGCCTCGCCACCCGGGCCCGACGCGACGGCGCCGGCGGCGACTGGATCATCGACGGGCAGAAGGTCTGGACGTCCTTCGCCCACCTCGCTCGCCGCGGCCTGCTCCTCGCGCGGACCGACCCGAGCGTGCCGAAGCACGCCGGGCTCACCGCGTTCGTGGTCGACATGGCCGCGCCCGGCGTCGAGGTGCGTCCGCTGCGGCAGATGACCGGCGAGGCCGAGTTCAACGAGGTCTTCTTCACCGAGGTCCAGGTTCGGGACGCGGATCGGCTCGGCGCGGTCGGTGACGGATGGCGGGTCGCGACCACCACCCTCATGAACGAGCGTGTCTCGCTCGGTGGCGCCCTCGGCCGCGGCGACTCCGGGCCAGGGGCGGCCCTGCTGGCCGCCTACCGTGAGGCGACCGACCGGGGCGACGGCAACGCGGTGCGCAGGGACGAAGCGGTGCGTCTGTGGATCGAGGCAAACGTCAACGCGCTGACCGCCGCCCGGGCCGCGGCGGGCGGCGCCCGCGGGCGCCCCGGGCCCGAAGGATCGGTGCTGAAGCTGACCGGCACCGAGCACAGCAAGCGCGCGGCGGCCTACCTGCTCGACCTGCTGGGCAACGCGGGCGCGCTCATCCCGGAGTACCGGATGGCACGCCCGGACCTGCCGCTCGGCGGCGACGGCCCGCGTGACGCCGCCCAGATGTTCCTGCGCTCCCGAGCGAACACCATCGAGGGCGGAACGTCTCAGATCCTGCGCAACATCCTGGGTGAGCGGGTGCTGGGCCTGCCTGGCGATGTCCGTGTCGACAAGGGCGTGCCCTGGCGCGACGTCCCCCGCTGACCTCAGCCCTCACGGGCACCCCCGCTGACCGTGACGCCCTCGGCCTGCCGCGGCCGCCTCGGCGACCCCTGCCGACCCGCGCCCGACACCGAGCCCCGACCGAACCCCGAACCCGACCCGACCCGACGAACTCATCAGACCTGTGGAGGAGCACCGTGGGCCTCGTGTTCTCCGACGAGCAGGAGGAACTGCGCCGCACCGTGCGGTCCTTCCTCGAACGCACCTCGCCCGAGTCCGAGGTCCGTCGCCTGATGGAGACCTCCGACGGCTACGACCCGGCGGTCTGGCGCCAGATGGCCGAGCAGCTCGGGCTGCAGGGACTGCACGTGCCCGAGGAGTACGGCGGCTCCGGCTCCGGATTCGTCGAGCTCGGGATCGTTCTGGAGGAGATGGGCGCGTTCCTGCTGTGCGCGCCGTTCCTCGCCTCCGCGGTGCTCGCGACCGGCGCCCTGCTGGACGCGGCTGACCCGGCCGCCCGCGCGGAGCTGCTCCCCGGGCTCGTCGACGGCTCGTCCATCGGCACACTCGCCTTCGCCGGCCCGACCGGGCGCCTGGACACCACACCATCACCATCACCGGCACCGGCACCGGCACCGGCAACGACGGAAGGCGGCGGAACCACCGGGGTCGCAGGGACCGCGGGAGCCGAGGGGGCGGCGGGGCACGGCGAGCCGCTGATCGTCGCCACCCGTTCCGGTTCCGGCGACGGTGGCTACACACTGCGTGGGACCAGGCATTTCGTTCTCGACGGCGCAGTGGCCGATCTCCTCCTGGTCACCGCCTGGGCCGACGGGGGCCTGTCGCTCTTCGCGGTCAGCGGTGACGCGCCGGGGCTGGTCCGGTCACCGCTGCCGGTGATGGACCTGACCCGCAAACAGGCCGATCTGACGTTCAGCGGGACGCCGGCCCGGCTGATCGGAGCCGAAGGGGACGCCGGGCCACTGCTGACCCGAGTGCTGCGGCTCGCCTGCGTGGCGTTGGCGAACGAAAGCGCCGGCGGTGCCAGGGCCGTCCTGGCGCAGGCCGTGCGGCACGCCCGCGAGCGCGTCCAGTTCGGCCGGCCGATCGGAAGCTTCCAGGCCGTGAAACACAGCTGCGCCGACATGCTGGTCGCGGTCGAAGGCTCCCGGTCGGCCGCGTACCACGCGGCGCAGGTCGCCGCGTCCGGTGACGCCCGGTTGCTGGCCCGCGCCGCAGCGATGGCGAAGGCCTACGTCGGCGAGGCGTACTTCTCGGCCGCCGCGGAGAACATTCAGATCCACGGCGGCATCGGCTTCACCTGGGAGCATCCGGCGCACCTGTACTTCAAGCGGGCGAAGACCTCGGAGCTGCTGTTCGGCGACCCGGTGCATCACCGGGGCCTGCTGGCCGACGAGCTTGAGATCTAGCGGGAGTCATCGCCTGCCGGCAGCTGTGCCAGCAGTGTCAGTACGACGCGGGCAGGACGGTGAGAATCGGCGGTGCGTCGAGGTCGTCGGGCGGGTCGAGGAAGGACAGCTCGGGGACCGGCAGCCCGACGGCATCTCCCAGACCCATGAGACCCGTGCCGATCAGAACCAGCCCCAGCCCGACGGCAAGCGGCGACGTGGCCGCGACGAGCAGCAGGTCGCGCCGGTCCGGGACCGCCGCGTGCGAAGGGTCGCCGGGCCGGTAGACCACCGTCACGAGGCTGCCGACGGCAAGCTCCCGGCCCACCGAACTGCAGGCCTTCACCACCCGCCGCTCACCAGCGCCGGTCACGAAGCTCACCCACGGGGTGCAGGCGACGGAATCGGTATCCCGCTCGACATCGACCCCGACGACCAGCGCCTCGGCTACAAAACCCCGGCGGCGCAGCCGCCGCATCTCGAAGTAAAGCCGGAACGCCCTGGACGTCGTGACGAGCACCGCAATCCCGAAAAGAATCGCGAGAACGCTGCCCGGCGGACTTCCAAAAAATTCCATATTGAGCCCTTTCCATCTCACGGCGCATGGTCAGGGGCACCGGGGTCCCGAGCCGACGACGAAAGGGCTCATTCCCGATGATGCTCCCGGTCCGGAGGCCGTGACCGGTGTCTGGGCGTCAGGTGTTTGGCAGTCGGCCGGGGGACAACTGTCGGATGCTTCTCCTCGCACCCACCAGGTGGCGGGCCCGATCCGGCGCGGCGGCGTTTACCAGGCGGGGAAGTCGCGCTTGCGGATCAGGCAGTGCACGCCCTTCACGTCGTCGACCACCTGGCTCACCATGAAGTCGGCGGCGGCGGAAAGATAGCTGTAGGCGACCATCACCGGCACGTCCCGAACCTGGCTGAGCACCCGCAGCGCCTCCCGGACCGCCAGCCGCATGGCCTCGTCCAGGTCGGTGTGCAGGCCGACGGCGATCCAGTGCTCGGGCGTCTCACCGAACGGCCCACCCACCCCCGCGCCGAACGGTGCCGCCTCGTCACCGGTCAGCACGGTGAGGCGCACGGTGGTCCGCAGCGATGCCTCCAACGCCGTCAGGGAGACCTCCCCGTGCCCCTGGGCGAAATGCGGATCCCCGGTGTAGAAGCCCGCGCCGGGGACCTGGACCGGCAGGTAAAGGGCCGTTCCGGTGACGAGGTCGCGAACATCGAGGTTGCCGCCGAACGGGCCGGGCGGAACCGTGTTGAGCGCCTTCTCCCCCACCGGGGTGACGCCGGTGAGGCCCATGAACGGCGCGATGGGGAAGGAGATCTGCCGCCCCGCGCCGTACCGCATCACCGCCCGGCCGGTCGCCACGTCCACGTCGCAGAACTGGCTGTAGCGGTCGGTGAGGACGCCGTCGTCGTCGATGGGCAGCTCACCGGGCAGCGCGCCCCGGCCGTGCCGACTGGAGACGAGCCCGTAGGGAACCCGCGGGATCAGCTGCAGGTACTCGACCTTGAGGACGTCTCCGGGCCGTGCTCCCTCGATGTGAACCGGCCCCGTCACCACGTGCGGGCCGTCCAGACCGCGGTAGTGCTCGACCTCCCTGGCGATGTCGATCGCGTCCTGGAGCACGGCGTCGCCGGCCACATCATGACCCGCCCAGAAGGCCTTCGGGTCCCGGCCCTGATCCTCCATCAGGCCCTCATGGGACACGGTGTCGATGGTGATCGTGGCACCGGAGGCCACCTGCAGCACCGGCTCGGTCACCGCGGTGGGCAGGCGGCCCCAGGTGACCGTCTTCGGCGACGAAGGCAGGTAGTGCTGCCCCGGCCACTCCCCGGTTCCACACTGCAGTACGGACATGATGACGCGCTCCCTAGTAGCTCGTCCGGGCTCGGAGCACAGGCTTACCGACCACGGTCGATCCACCCAATCCCACCAGGAAACCGCATGTCACGTCCCATATGAGCGCCCCGTTTCACACCTTGGAGGGCCCGGGGGCGGCGCTCGAACCACTCGGCCCGAAACGTTCGGTTCGGATCCGTTCGGATGCGTGGCCGATCTCGACCAGCGCGTCAGCGACCGCCTCGACGAAGCCGGTCGGGCCGCACACGTAGCAGGTCGGCTCGAACTCCGGTGGCCAGCCGGCCGCCGCCAGATCCTCGACGCGCAGGCGGCGCGGCGGCGACGTCCAGTGCTCGGGGACAGCCCTGGTGTAGGCGATGGTCACGTCCAGCCCGGGATCACGGCTCGCCGCCGCGCGCAGCTCGGCCGCGTAGTAGAGATCGCTCGGGGTGCGCACGGAGCAGACCAGGCGGAACGGGCTCCTGCTGCCGGCGGCGCGGCGCGCCCGCACCATGGCCATCAGCGGCACCAGGCCTGAGCCGCCCGCCACCAGCAGCACCGGCGCGGTGTCGGTGGGCCGCCAGACGAACCAGCCACCGATCGGACCACGCAGCTCCACCGGGTCACCGATGGAGTAGGTCTCCGTCAGGTACGGGGAGACCTCGCCACCCGGCACCCGCTGCACCGTCAGCTCCAGGCGATCACCGTCGGCCGGTGCGGCCAGCGAGTAGCTGCGGCGGGTGCTGTAGCCGTCGGCGGCGGTGAGGCGCAGATCCACCCGTTGGCCCGCGAGATGCCCCGGCCACCCGGGCACCTCCAGCACAAGGGTGCGGGCGGTGTCGGTCTCCGCCCGGACGGCCACGAGGCGGGCGACCCGCCAGGCGAGGCGCTCGCTCAGTCGCCCTGGTAGCGCTGCTCCAGCCACGGATCACCTCGATCATGGTATCCGGCGAGCTCCCAGAAGCCCTGTTCGTCCCGATCCAGCAGGCGGATGCCGCGCACCCACTTCGCCGATTTCCAGAAGTACAGGTGCGGCACGAGCAGCCGCGCCGGGCCACCGTGCTCGGGTGCCAGCGGGGCGCCGTCGTAGCGGTGCACCACCCAGGCCTGCCCGTCGAGGAGATCGGCGAGCGGGAGGTTGGTGGTGTACCCACCGTACGAGTGCACCAGCGCGTACTCCGCGGCCGTCTCCACGCCGCCGAGCAGAGTGTCGAGGCTGACGCCCTCCCAGGTGGTGCCGAGCTTCGTCCACTGGGTCACGCAGTGGATGTCCACCGTCGGCGACTGACTGGGCAGCCGCAGGAAGGCGGCCCAGTCCCAGCGGTGCTCGACGCCGGTCTCCGTCGTGATGGTGAACTCCCAGTGGGCCTGCTCGACCCGGGGAGTGGGCCCGGCGGACAGCACTGGAAAGTCCTCGGCAATGTACTGGCCGGGAGGCAGCACCGCCCCGGCGGAGCGAGGTCGGCCCTGAAAGCCCGGAGACACGATTCCCACCTCAGGACTCCTATCACGCAACCCGCACTCGAGCTCGGGCCACTGCCGCGCGGTCACGCGGGCCACCGCGACACTCAGACCACTGTGCTGCTCAAGCCACTGTGCTGCTCAACCCGCCGTGCTGCTCAACCCGCTGTGCTGCTCAACCCGCTGTGACGTTGTCGCCAGCCTTGCCGGCCCTCTGATGAGGTTGTCGACCTCTGATCCGGCCCGGCCGCGGCGCGGGGCCTGTCGGCTGCCGGTCACCGATCGGGAGCCGGTCACCGATCGGGATGAGACCCGTCGCGTCGCCCGGGGTCGGGGGGTCCCCGGGCGACGTCTCGATCTTTTCATCACCGACGGCGCATCGGCAATGACGGACAGGTGCGATCCCACTACCTTAGGACGTTAGTCCCAGGACGAAGGTCCCCGGGCGACCTTCTGTAGGTCCTACGAAGGCCGCCGTTTGATTCTGATAGTCGATACGCGACGCGGAAATCAGCTCCTGAGCGTCCCACAGCGCGGCGCGGGCCGCAGCACCTCGAACCGGGTGCCGTCCGAACTCACCCGCATGAAGGTGTAGCAGCGCCCGAGCTCGCCGAACGACGTGGCGAAGTCGATCGGTTCGGGCAGCAGGCCGTCCGCGGAATAGTCACGCACAGCACGCAGACCCTCGACGAAGCGCTGCCGGGTCGGGCACGGGCCAGCCGCTGAGAGACCACGGAGAAACATGTCGGCCGTGATCCACCCGGACAGCGCCGCCTGCTGGTTCGCCGTCGGCAGGTAGGGCGCGTAACGGGCCATCGCCTCAAGGAAAGCCCGATGACCGGGCAGCTCCAGCTCGAACGGCTGGTAATCCACGAACAGATTGACCCCGGCCAGGATCGGCCCGAAAAGCTTGAGCATGCTCTGGTCGTAACCGGAGGGCGTCAGGATCACCCGCAGCTTCGCCCCGGCGGCGTGGGCGCCCAGCACGACCTGGCCGAACGCCGTGCCGGTCACCGCGCCCACCAGGGTGTCGGCCCCGCTGTCGCGCACCTGGTCCCCGATCGCGCGAAGGTTGATGGGGCCGGTCGCATCGACGGTGCCGACGACTCGCACGCCCGCGATCTCCAGACTCGCTCTCAGCTCGTCGGCGAACTCACCGGAGGCGGCGGAAAGGCTCGTCAGCACGATCAGTGCGGTGCGGCCGCCCTGCTCCGCGACGAAGTCCCCCCAGGTGGAGACGGAGCTACCGTCCGCGATCATGTTCGAATAGCTGAACATGTTGTCGTAGACGGTCCAGGCCGAGTCGAGCGACGTCCCCGTGACCGGCACCCCCTTGCTGTGCAGGTACTCGGCGGAGCCCGCGGACGCCGTGGTCGACTCCATGATCCCGAAGACCTGGCGCTGCTCGACGAGCGTCCGGGCGGCCGCGCGGTTCGTGGCGGGCTGTGAACCGTCGTCCTGGCGCAGGTAGGTGACGCGGCGCCCATGGACACCGCCGGCGCTGTTCGCCACGCCGAGACGGGCCTCCACGCCGGCGCGGAACGGAGCGAACAACGAGGCCGCGTTGCCGGAGTCGGGATAAAGCAGCCCCACCCGCACCTCGTCCGCGGTCACGCCCGGGGTGCCCGGGCACGCGGCGCCCGTGCCACTCGGCGACGGAGGCTGCGCGCTGCTCGCGCCGAGAACGCACGACGCGGCGGAACCGCCCAGGACCGCGGCGAGCAGCGCGGCCAGCACCGCCCGCACCCCGCGGCCGCGCGCTCGCGGCACCCGGCCGCGGACTCCCGGCATCCGTTCACGCGCTCGCGGCAGCGGACCGCATGGTCCGGACCCGGCCGTCACTGCGGCCGAGGCTTCGGCACGGTTCGTCCCAGGTCTGGTACGCACAGCACCACAGTGACCCACCAACGTCACCGCCTTGCGCCAATCCGTGTTATCTGTGAACTTCCACTATCAGGCCATATATGACGCAACCCTTCGGCAAGGCTCCGCGTGGGATGTGTCCGCTCGTAGTCGCCGTCGCACTACCGCCGATTTCTGTCGCACCCGCGGGGGACGATCTCCGAGAGCTGATCGACTGGATCTCCCAAGGAGTGATCATGTCGTTTGCGGCAGTCCGCGCCGTCGGCCACGGCAGGTAGGAGGGCAGCGGCGATGAACAGCCGAACCTCACCGGCGCCCACCGGTGGTCGCGGCGAGGAATCCCGCGGCGTGCCCCTGGCACCACGTCTGATGGCTCTGTTGTTGGCCCGCCTCACCGCCAGTGACAGCGCCCGGCGCGGAATCCGCTTCTTCGACGACCAGGGCGGCCGGCTGCTCGCCATCGTCGGTCTCGACCTGGTCGGTGCGTTGTCGATGGCCGTCGCGCCCTTCGTCCTGCGCGCCGTCGTCGACGACGGCCTGCTGGAGGACGGCTCCGCGCAGGGCCGGGCGGCGCTCGTCGGGCAGGTCGCGTTGCTGCTGCTTGCCTTTCTCCTCCAGGCCGCGCTGGGAGCCGCCTCGACCCTGATCGGCGCGGGCGTGGGCGAGCGGGTCTCGATGCGGGYGAACGTCGCTGTTCATGACCACCTGCTCCGCCTCCCGTTCTCCTTCTTTCCAGGCCAGCGGCACGGTGACGTGCTCACTCTCTTCGGGGCCGACATCACGGAGGTACGCAGCGCGGTGTCGCTGTCGGTCCCGCGCGCGATCAGCGCGGCGGTGACAGCAGTGGTGGGGCTGGTCAGCATCGCGGTGCTCGAATGGCGCCTGGCTGTGGTCGCCGTGTGCCTTTCACCGTTGGTCTTCGGGCTGATGACGCTCGGCCGGCGGCGCGGTCGCGAACTCACCCGAGAGCACATCAAGCTGCGGTCAGCGCATTTCGCGGTGATCACCGACACGACGGGGGTGTCGGGGGCACTGCACGTGCGGCTGTTCGGCCGGAGCCTGTACGAGTCCGACCGCCTTGCCGGCATCGCCGAGCAGACCAGCCAGGTCGCCCTGGAGCGGATCAGGGTGTCCGCCAAGGCACAGCTCATGTCCTCCGGCGGTGCGGCCTCGGCCATCGTCGCGGTCATGAGCGTCGGGATCTGGCTCGTCAGCACCGACCGCACGACCGTCGGCACCCTGATCGCCTTCGCGAGCGCGCTGTTGTTCGCCTACCGCCCGGTCACCGGTCTGGCCGAGAGCCGTGCCGATCTCATCGAGGCCGGCGTGGCGTTCGACCGGATCTTCGGCCTGCTCGATCTGCGACCTGACCTGCGGAATCTGCCGACCACCACTACCACCGGCGGCGGCCCGGTCGTCCCTGCCCGTTCCAGGCCGCGCGCCGACCCGGCGGCCCCGGGCAGGCGGGCCGTCGGCCCTCCAGCGGCCGGTTCGGGTTCGGGTGCGGCTGTGGGTGGCCCCGTGGTTCCGGCCCCGCGAGCCACGACCACGCCGCAGGTGCGAACGCCGCTCGGCGAGCAGCGGTCCGTACCAGGCCGATCACCCGTGCCGGATCCAGGCGCGATGCCGGGTGCGGGCGCGATGCCGGGTGCGGGCGCGATGCCGGGTGCGGGCGCGATGTCGGGTGCGGGCGCGATGCCGGGTGCGGGAGGCCGGAGCCCGGCACCACGCGATTCCGAGACAACCGGCCCGGCGCTGCAGGCACCGGAGATCACCGTCGACGGGGTGTGGTTCCGCTATCTCGGTGGCCGTCAGAACGCCTGGTCCGCGGCGGGGCGAGACGTGCGGCGCCGGTGGTGGTACGTCGAGGATGAGGACGAGGCGGAGGCCGAGACAGCGGAGCCGGCCGGCGACGAGGTCCGGTGGGCGCTTCGTGATCTGCACCTGACCGCTCGCGCCGGTGAGAAGACGGCGATCGTCGGAGCGAGCGGCGCCGGCAAGACAACCCTCGGCTACCTGCTGTCCGGAGTGCACCTGCCCGACCGGGGCCGGCTGCTGCGCGACGGTGCCGACTTCGCGGAACTCAGCTGGGGCGAGCTCCGCGCGACCATCGGCGTCGTTCCCCAGGATCCGCATCTGTTCAACGACACCATCGCCGCGAACGTCCGCTACGGGCGGCTGGGCGCGAGCGACGAAGAGATCACCGAAGCCGTCACCGACGCGGGCCTCGGTCCGCTGCTGACCCGGCTGCCCAGGGGCATCGCCACCAAGGTCGGGGCTCGGGGCTACCAGCTCTCCGGCGGTGAACGCCAACGGCTGGCCCTCGCCCGAGTGCTCATCGCCGACCCACCCGTGCTCATCCTGGACGAGGCGACCTCGCAGCTCGACGCGGCGACCGAGCACACCGTCCAGGAGGCACTGGGCCGGCTGGGAGCCGGGCGCACCCGCATCGTGATCGCACATCGCCTGTCCACCATCGTCGACGCCGACCGCATCTACGTCATGGGCGACGGCTCGGTGGTCGAGCAGGGCCGCCATGTCGATCTCGTCGAGGCTGGAGGCGCCTACGCGCGCCTGTACAACCGTCAACTCCGCGGAGATGCGGACAGGGCCGCCGACGATGTCACCAGAGCAGATGAAGCTGGCGTCCCGTGATGGTCTCCTCGCCCGCTTCGGCCGCCGGCGCCACGCGCCCGAGATCGGTTGCCGCGGCCGCTGTCGCCACGCTGTTCTCGCCCGACCCCGACCCCGGGCCCAGCCCCGAACCCGGGCTTGGGCTTGGGCTTGGGGCGCAGGGCGACAGACTGTGCAGCACCTCGGGAAGGTCCTGGGCATGCACCACGGTGAGAGCCCGGGTGGCCCGGGTCAGGGCCACATAGAGGTCGGCCAGGCCCCGCGTCGGCCCAGCCACGATCTCGGCTGGTTCGACCAGGACCACCGCGTCGAACTCCAGCCCCTTGGAATCGGCCACAGTGAGGACCACGACCGGGGCGTCCAGCAGGTCAGGCTCCGGGCGGGCCCGACCTGCACGTGCGTGACCCGACCCGTCTGTCTCGGGCTCGTCAGGCTGGCCTGGTGCCGCGAGCGCCGGTGCCGCGTCACGCAGAGCCGCCCTGAGGGCCGCGACCCGCCCGGGTGTGCTGATCACCGCGACCCGCCCGCCACTCACCTCCGCCGCAGCGTCGATGGCGGCCGCGACCACGCCGCGCACAAGCTCGCCCTCGGCCGCCGGACCACCCGCCGCTACCGAGGAACTCCCAGCCGCTACCTCCCCCGCGCTCACGGCGATCCGCACGGCGCGGGGACGCCGCCCCACCGAACGGACCGAGCGCGGGGCCACGGCAGCCGGGTCGGCGGCGATCAGGACGTCGGCCGCGACGTCCATGATCTCGCTGGGCGTGCGGTAGTTCACGGTGAGCCGCTCAACGGCGTAGTGGGTCACCGCCGGCCCCAGCAGCTCGCCCCAGCTGGTCGGGGCCCCCGGGCGGGCACCCTGGGCCAGATCGCCCACGAGGGTCGCCGTCCGGCCGGGGCACCGCCGCCACAGCAGGCGCCACAGCATCGGCGAGACCTCCTGCGCCTCGTCGACGATGAGATGCCCGAAGGTCCAGGAGCGATCACCGCTCGCGTGCTCGGCGGCGGCCCGGCGCTGCCGCGGTGCCGTCCAGCGCTGCGCGATCGTGTCCGCGTCGATCCTGTCGTTCAGGCCGAGCATCTCCAGCACCCCGTGGGCGTACTCGCGCTCCGCCGTGCGCTCCGCCTCCGCCCGCCGCTCCTCCGCCCGGCGGGCCTGTTCGTCGAGGTCGCCGAGCAGTTCCGCCGCCTCGTCGAGCAGCGGAACGTCAGCCGGGGTCCAGCGGACCTCCTCGGCCTTGGCTCGGCGCAGCAACGCACGCTCGGCCGCGGTGAGATGGGTGCCCGCGGCGCGACCGAGCAGGTCGGGCGAGGCATAGAGGTCGGCCAGCAGCCGGGCAGGGGTGAGCACCGGCCACAGGTCGTTCAGCGCCCGGCGCACCTCGCGGTCCGTCCACAGGTCCGACCGGATCTCGCCGCGCTCCTCCTGGTCGAACAGCCCCTTCGGCAGCTGGGTCACGACCTGGTTCGTCAGCACGTTCAGCAGCTCGCGCAGGAAGATCCCACGGGCGGAGTTGTGCGGGCGGCGGCTGCGGCGAGCCCTGGTCCGGGCCCGGGCGACGGTGTCCCGATCGAGGTGGAGCTCGTACTCGCCGTGGCGCAGCCGAAGCCCGCGGCCGGGGACTCGCTGCCGGTCCCGGACCGCGCCGGCGATCACCGCGGCCATCCGCTCGTCGCCCTTGAGCACAGCCACCGCGACCGGTTCCTCGCCGGTCGCCTCGATTCCGGGGAACAGCCGCGCCGGCGTCACGAACATCACCCCGGTCTCGCCGAGGGAAGGCAGCACCTGCTCGATATACCGCAGGAAGACGGGGCTGGGGCCGACCACGAGCACACCGGAACGCAGCAGCCGGTCGCGGTGGGTGTAAAGCAGGTAGGCCGCCCGGTGCAGAGCCACCGCGGTCTTTCCGGTGCCAGGTCCGCCGTCGACGACCAGCACCGCGTTCGCATCGGCGCGGATGATCCGGTCCTGCTCCGCCTGCAGGGTCGAGACGATGTCGTGCATGCGTCCGGTACGGGGCGCGGAAAGCGCCTCCAGCAGCATCGTGTCCCCCGACTCGGGCACGTCGCTGCCAGCACCAACTCGAGCTCCAGCGCCGGTGCCGGTGCCAGCATCGGTTCCGGCGCCGGTGCTCGCGGCGGCCATGAACGCCTGCGGGTCCAGCGGATCGTCCGCGATGCCGGTGACCCGCCGGCCGCGGGTCCGCAGATGGCGCCGACGCACCAGCCCGCGTGGGTCGGCGATCGTGGCCTGGTAGAAGGCGGTCGCGACAGGTGCACGCCAGTCCACCAGGATGGGCTCCTGCTCCTGGTCGGAAAGCCCGATCCGGCCGATGTAGGTACGGCCCCCGTCGACGTTGTCCATCGCTCCGAAGCACAGCCGCCCTTCGGCGGCATCGAGCCGCGAAAGCCGGTCGGCATGCGTCGCGGCAAACACGTCGCGCTCCACGATCGACTGCGGAGTACCGGTGCCGGCCTCCATCAGGACCTGCCTGAGCTGGGCACGCGTGGTCTCGCGGATCTCGTCGAGTCGCGTGTAGAGGGTGTCGACGTAGGCCTGCTCGCGCGCAAGCTCCGCGTCACGTGTCGTCGGCACCTTGTTTCCTTCCCCACGGCTGGCTGGCCGAGGTCGAAACGGGCGGCGGATGGCCGATGGTGGGCCCGGACAGCCCACCACACTCAGATCATCCCGTCTGATCATCCCGTCTGACGACGCCCCGGCCAGGACGTGTCCTGGAGGCCCGACCGCCGCCAGGCGGCCGTCCAGGCCAGCACCCCACACGCCGACACACCGACCACTGCGGGGCGAGGCATCGACGCGCGGCCGCGGACGCGACTTTCGTCCCACCACACACGCTACGTCCGTCCGGCCGGCGGGGGACGGATGGAAGACGTGACGATGAACGTTTTCTCCCGGACGCCCGGCCGGCCTCATCCTCCGTGGGAGGCCGCCTGCCTGCGCACCTCYTCGGCGTCGTGTTCAAGCCGGGTGCGCACCAGCGCCGCGACCAGCCGCGGGATGTCCTCGCGCTCGACCAGCGCGCTCAGTGTCCGGACGTCTCTGGGCAGCCCCAGGTCGCCCGCCGACTGCAACGCACGTTGATCCGCATAGGGCACCAGCTCGTCCCAGGCCGCCTGGGCTTCGCGCAGGAAGATGTCCGCGCCCACCGGCCCGATCCCCTTGATCTTCTGGAGCAGCAGCCGTTCACGTTCCGGCGTGTGGTCCGCCTCGTCCCGCAGGCGCCGGATGTCGCCGTCGTAGGTGTCCAGCAGATAGCCGCACGCGTCGGCGAGGATGCGCGAGGTGCTCTCGTCGTAGCGCGCATAGCCGCTCTGGTTGAGCACGCGGGTCCGGTCGGCCCAGCTCGTCTCGCTCATCGCGGCAGCGGTGGTGGTCCAGCCCTGCTCGCGCAACGCCCGGAAGGCGTCGACGGCGACTGACGTACGGATCCGCGCGCTCGCCAGCAGAGCGAAGAGCAACAGCTCGAACATCGCCTCGGCCGTGTCGGCGGGGACGTCCACACCGAGCTCGTCGGCGAAGGTGCGGCCGTGCCGCGCGAGCAGCTCTCCCACGACCACCTCGGGGTCTGTTCCAGCCATGAAGCTGGGTTACCCGCCGTCAGGCCGGCCGACGCTCGGCTGTCAAGCCCAGGTGCCCCCGATCCTCAGCCAGCCCGGACGTCTCAGCCGGCCCAGAAGTCCTCGATCAGCCGGACGAGCTCGTGCGGCCGGTCGCTCTGTACCGAATGCCCCGCACCGGCCACCACGACGGTACGCATCGACGGCAGGCGGCGGCGGAACCGCTCGACGTCCTCGTCGTGCACGAACGGCGACTCGCCGCCCCGTACGAGCAGCAGCGGAGCGGTGATCGCGCCCACCTCCTCCCACAGCTGCCCCATGTCGAGGACACTGTTCTTTCCTGTGCTGGCGTTACCCAGGTCGTAGCGCCACGCCCACCGGCCGTCGGGCCGCTGGTAGGCGTTGTGACGCACCCCGCGGCGCACGCCCGACGCCGGGCGGTGCGGGCTGAGGCTGATCGCGGCCTGCGCCATCTGTTCGAACGAGTCGAAGGTGGGCGGGCCGCCGACCAGCGCCACCGCGCCACGCTGTGTCGTGCTCATCGCCTGGACTCTGGCGGCCGACTCCGGGGTGACGTCCACGAGCACCACCCGTGGGCACAGGTGCGGGCGGGTTGCCGCCAGGCGGATGGCGGTCGCGCCACCCAGCGACATCCCGACGACGAGCTGGGGTTTCGGCGCGACGGCCACCATGCCCGCCGCGATCGCGTCGGCGTTCGCCCACGGTCCGTAGTCCCGGTCCTGGCGCCAGGAGGAGTGCCCGTGCCCGGGCAGGTCGAAGGCGACCGCCGGACGGCCGAGCGCCAGCACCACCGAATCCCAGGTGTGGGCGTTCTGCCCGCCGCCGTGCAGGAAGACGACCTCGGGTTCGGCCGAGCCCCACCGCAGGTAGCTCAGCCGGCGCCCCGGCTCGATCTCGAGGTGACCGCGGCGGACGTCCGGCCTGCCATGGTGCGGAAGACCCAGCTCCTCGGCGTTCTCGTGGAGCAGCCCGAACTCGTCGTAGTCGATGGTGGCGTCAGGGTGCTCGACACCCGGCGCGTTCGTACCCGGCGCATCCGTCACGTTGCCGCCTCGCTCTCGTCACCGTCAGTTCGGTCGCCGGGAATCGCGGCCAAGGCTACCCGACGGTAGGTTCAAGGAGTTCAAGGAGAATGTAGGACCTGTCGGGCCTTTCACGTGTCGATCCGGGGCGCGCCGGAACGCCGGCCGGGATGACGGAGGGACACCATGAGCTTCAGTCTCGACCTCACCGACGAGCAGACGGAGCTGCGATCGTGGGTGCATGGCTTCGCCGAGGAAGTGGTGCGGCCCGCCGCCTCCGAATGGGACGAACGGGAGGAGACTCCCTGGCCGGTCATCCAGGAAGCGGCGAAGATCGGCCTCTACAACTTCGACACGCTGTCCACGCTCTGGTTCGAGCCGACGGGGCTGTCCCTGCCGATCCTGTCCGAGGAGCTGTTCTGGGGCGACGCGGGGATCGGCATGTCCATCATGGGCACCTCCCTCGCGGTCGCCGGGATCGCCTCCTCGGGCACGCTGGAGCAGGTCGGTGAGTGGGTGCCCGCCTGCTTCGGCGACGCCGCCGATCCGAAGGTGGCCGCGTACTGCGTCTCCGAGCCCCACGCCGGCTCCGACGTCTCGTCGATGCGGGTCCGAGCCCGTTATGACGAGGCCACCGACGAATGGGTCCTGAACGGCCAGAAGGCGTGGATCACCAACGGCGGCATCGCCAACGTGCACGTCGTCGTCGCCTCGGTGGACCCGGCGCTGCGGGCGCGCGGCCAGGCGTCGTTCGTGGTCCCCCCAGGCACTCCCGGCCTCAGCGCCACCCGGAAGATCAAGAAGCTGGGGCTGCGCGCCTCCCACACCGCCGACGTCTTCCTGGACGACGTCCGCGTCCCGGGGCGCTGCCTGCTCGGCGGCAAGGAGAAGCTGGACGAGCGGCTCGCCCGCGCCAGGGAGGGCACCGGTTCGGCGGGGCAGACCGCGCTGGCGACCTTCGAGATAAGCCGCCCCACGGTCGGTGCCCAGGCCGTGGGCATCGCCCGCGCCGCCTACGAGTACGCACTCGACTACGCCCGCGGCCGCGAGCAGTTCGGGCGCCCGATCATCACCAACCAGGCCGTGTCGTTCGCGCTCGCCGACATGCGGATGGAGATCGACGCGGCGCGCCTGCTGATCTGGCGCGCGGCCTGGATGGGGCGCAACGAACGCGAGTTCACGGCCGGCGAGGGCTCGATGTCGAAGCTGAAGGCCGGCGAGGTCGCGGTATGGGTGACCGAGAAGGCCGTCCAGATCCTAGGCGGAGCCGGCTACAGCCGCGAACACCCCGTCGAAAGAATGTATCGAGACGCAAAAATTTACACGATTTTCGAGGGTACGTCGGAAATTCAGCGGCTCGTGGTCGCCCGAGCGATCTCCGGAATGCGCCTGTCCTGACCCTTCCGCTCAACGGTCGCGTCCAGGATGATCCGTCACCCCTTGGACGCGACCAGCCCACATGCGCGTCCTCTAATATGTAGAAAACGTGGCCATGAGTCCATATCCGCCATCCCTGGGAAGCGACTCACCATCTCATGGGTGGGCCTTGGCTCCGCCATATAGTCACATATCAGGCCGGCGTCCGACAGCATTGAGAAGTAGCTCTCAATGGGGCGGTGAGCACTATGAAGATGAATTGACCTGTCTCGTATCCACACAAATTCATCAAAGTCTCGCTCGTCAAAATAGCTGGCCCCCGACGTGTCCTTCGACCCAGCTAGGACCGCCTGCCACGATGACAATGGGTGGACGATCGACAGGCACAGTGCACCACCGGGCACGAGAACTCTAGCAGCCTCCTCGACAGCGGTCGCCGCGTCTACCATGTCGTGTAGCGACATCGAAGCAACCACAAGATCGAAGCTGTCGCTTTTGAACGGCAGCTCGGCACCGCGGCCGAGAACTCCGTGGAAATCCGGTGCGGCATCCACCGCTTCTCGTACAAGCATCGGAGACATATCCAGACCGACGACCTCCATACCGGCCTTTAGCAGCTCCCTGCCGACGCGACCCTCGCCGCATCCCAGATCGAGTACTCGTCCTGCGCCCGGCGGGATCATCCTCAGCAGCGACGGAAGATTGAAATGCCAGAAGTAGACGTCGTGCTCAGGGTCCCGGGCCCAGGCGAACCAGTCCCTCGCGAGTTCGTTCCATCTATCGAGCAGGGACATTGCCACCTCTCATGTCACCAGGTATGTAACCAGTGGGAGCACCACGGCAGTGACAGCTCCGTAAATGCCGAGAGCAATATGCCGATTAGATGTCTGCGACAGGCGGGCGGCCGGATATCCGTACCATCCGACGGCAAGGAAGTAGACAAGCAGGCAGGCGAGGATCTTGCGTGAGACATCGGTCACGGCGACGCCACCGAGGACAAACGGCGCAAACATGGCAACGAGTGCGGTAAACAGTATCCCGACCGCAAGCCCAGCGGTACTGTTCATCAGAATTGGGCTCCCACCGGGACCAGGAGCGATCTTCTGACTGTCCGAGTGATGACTTCCGTCAAGCTGACAGAATAGCTCCAGAAGATCACCGGGTGACGTCCGGACGAAGGCGTCACGAACCATGACCATCGTCTGAACACCATGAGTCGTCGAATACGTAGTGATCGGACCAGCACCATTCAATGTGAAGGCGCCTTCCGCACCCAGCGGATCCGTCAGCTGATGGCTCATCAACTGGATGAACTGGCCGCGCAGCGCTGGAGTGAAGAGTCTAGGAGGATCAGTCTTGAGAATCGCCTGAATGACTACGGCGAGGTTCGGATGTCTCCACTTATCGCGTATAGGTCCACGTACGAAGGCCTCCTCCTCAATCGGGATCGGCTCTTCAAGCGCCTCCAGAAGACGCCGCAGACCGGCCTGTACCGCGCGCCGGTAGGCACTGTTCCGCCACCGGGCAAAGGGTAGGCCGGACAATGCCAGCAAGGCCCAGGAGGTGTGTGCTATCGGACACTCCTGGTTTCGAGGCCGCGCAAGGTTGTCCAACAGCCAATTCCACGATTCAATACACCGATCGGCGAGTTCCGGAACGAGATCCAGATCAGATGCCTCCCCGATCGCCAAGAGCGCGACGCTCGTAACGAACGCCGACTCCCCCTGCTCAGGCGCAAGTCGCCAGCCACGACCAGTGAACTGAGCCCACAGAGCATCCAGGGTCTCTCGTATCAGTCGGTCACGATTCAGGCTCGGGGCTAATCGGCATAGCCCACGCAGCCGCCAGGCATGATCTATGGGTGTGTCGAAAATCCATACGCGACCGTCCGGCCAAATAACTTCCAGCCGGGCCAGCGCATCTGCAAGACCTTCGAAACCGGCACTCGGTCGACCGGCATGCGCCAGGGCTACTACGACCTCAGCGGTGTTCTGCGGGTTGGGAATGACGTCAGCCACCCATCCCCAGCCCCTGCTTGGCGATTCAGAGGCCTCTAACCAACGGCACGCGATATCAATACGCCAGTCAATCGCAAGCTGCATTTGCACCTCGCACAAAACCCTCGACCAGGTCCCTCATCTTCACCTCGCCCCGTTCGACCCCACTGTTCACGTTGACACCCCACGGCAAGACCGCCCGCACCGCTTCACACACATTCTCGGGACGGAGTCCCCCGGCAAGAACGACTGGGACTTTTGTAGCTTTGATGATCCGGGCCGAGATCGACCAGTCATGAGTCAGGCCAGTTCCACCGATCCTGTTTTCGATCTTGTTGACCGAGTCGAGAACCAGCCCTTCCACCAACCCTTGCCAGCGCTCCGCCATCGAAATCGAGCCTTCGTCGACGACATGTATCGCCTTGAGCAGACGAACTCGCGGGAAACCCCGACGGATCTCCGGAATGATTGCCGGATCAATATCCTCGTGCAGCTGTATCGTGTCGATCGCAAGGTTACGAAGATCGCATATCTCACGGATCTCCGTGGCGTGGGTAACAGCATATCGTCCCACGTATGGAGGAACCATATCCATGAGGTTCGCAGCATGGTCCAGATCGATCGCGTCCTCCGCTCGGTGCTTCACCTGGACCAGCACCCCTACAGCATCAGCACCACCTTCAACGCACGCAGCCACGTCTGCGGCCGTCTGGTTGGCACAAACAGAAGCGCGAATCCTCCTCGCGGGACGATACATATCTGGACTAACCTCCGCACCAGGAACTGAAAGTTTGGTTTCCCGGGACACGACAGCCCCTCCAGACGTCGCTCTCCGTTGCGACATCCGACAGCACGACCCCAAAGCCAGACACCGACACCGTGCTCCTGCGCCCCAAGGCCGTCACCGGCCAACACCCCGCCATTTGTCCTGGTCACCCACCATATGACGAACTTCCGAAGATACGGACACGGTCAATCGATGCTCATCGTCACCAACCTAGCAAAGGTACACACCAGCTTGCACCACATACCCCGATTTAGCCCGGCCATCGCACATGACGCCTGGTCACACACATGATGCCAGGTCAGATGTCCCGCTGAGCAGCCGTTTCCCCAGCGGGAGAGTTCGTCCCGATCAGGAGCATTCACGGCGCCGGCCGCCCGACACCTGCTGCAATTGCATCTGCATGGCTACCGGCGGCGCGCGGAGCGGGAGGCCTCGGGACTCAGAACCAGCCTTGGACGAGCCGCCGGCCCGCTTGTCCGCAGGCAGCCATACGCACCGGGGCCCGCGTCGTCCCAGTTCACCTTCACAGCCAACGGCGTCGTCAGCCTCGCGAGGCCAAGCACCTGATACGCACCAGCCACGATCACGCCGTTGCCGGGGACACCGCACCTACGCGACCGAGCCGGACCCCGATGGCCCGACGGCGTCGACCCAGTTGAACGCCTCAGCGGATGTGCCGTTCCGGGCCCGGCCCACCATGCGGATGGAGAGTGACACAGCCCGGCGACGCCCCGGGGCCGATAACCGGCCAAGACGGTACAAATACTCAACAAGGCCAGCAGGGCAAAACACTTTGCGGGCCAGGCTTGCCAAAGCAGGAAAATTTACGCGACTTGCAACGTATTGCGGAAATCCGGAAGCCCAGGGTCGCCCGAGCGATCTCCGGAATGCGGCCATCCCGACCCAGGGCGCCACAACAACCGGGAGCGACACCAATCAACAACACCTGGCCGATGCAAGATCCATCACTCATCCACGATCGCACCGCAGGTGCCGTGACCGAGGTATCACTCGCCACACCAGTCGCTGTAGAACAATTTTCCCCGCGAGATGGACAAAAACCGGCAAGGTACGAGGTTCGGCGGTCCAATCCCGTCTTGGATCAGACTTGTCGGACCGCCGATGCGGGACGGGGAGGGTGTTCGGGGGCACCTGCCGCGTCGGCGGTCCGACCGCGACCGACCGCGAAGCACCAGCCCCAGCGCCGCTGGTGACCGCGGTCGTGTCATCCCCGGCCGACTCATCCAGGCCGATTCATCCTGGTCGTCTCGTTCAGGTCCGCTGCCTCCCGTGTTCTTCCGCGTCTGGATACGCCGAAGCCGGCGGGCCCGGGAACCGGCCATCGGAGCGGGATCCATCCCGCGCAGCGCCGAATTGTCGGTGGCGCCCGCTACGTTCACGCCATCGGGGAACGGCCCGACCACCAGGAGCAGTCGATGGTCGCCGGCCGCTACAGATGACGACGATCGGGAGCGATGCAGTGACGGACATGGCGGCCTTCGCTGGCCCTCCGGACCCTGCTCAGTACTGGGCGACCCGCAGGCCCCTGCCCGTCGACAGCGGCCCTGCCTCGGCCGCCGATCGGATGCAGGCTCCGGCACCGGTGCTGGCTGCTCTCGCGGTGGCCGTCGCGGCGGTGCTGCCAGATCTCGCCGGGCGGGTACCGCTCGGGCCGGCCGCGAAGCTCGGGCGCCTCCGTGTGCAGGCAACCGAGGCCGGCATCCGGCCGGGATCGCGGCGGGCCGGGGCACCCCTACCTCCACGACCATGGCCCCGCGGCGTTCAGACCGGCCAACTCGGGTCGGTGCAGCCGAGGCCCGCACCCACCCCGCGCGCGCCCGGGCCAGAGGTGGTCGTGCCGCCGTGGCCGGCAGGCTCCGCAGAGTCGCCTGTCGTGCGGGCTCTGCGCGCGCTCGGGTCGCCACTCGTCAACCGTCTGCTCGGCGCGCTGGAGCTGGCCGTCGACGTCCTCCCCACCGCGGGCGCCCCGACCGGGGTGGCCGGGCTCCTGCCGCCTCCGCCGTCGGGCTCGGTTCTCTACGCCGGTGTCTATGTCGGCGAGGACGATGAGGCGGGCCGGGCCGTCATCACTCTCGATCAGGTCCGTCGCGGCGCGACCACGCTGGTGGCGGACCTGGCCTGGGCACTGGCCGGGCATCCTCAGATCGCACCGCTGCTGACCGCCGCACCCGACGCACCCACACCCACGCCCGACGCACCCGCACCAACCGTGCCGACCCGGGACGCGGCCGCTGCCGCTGCCGAGGCGGCGGTGGCGGCGCGGCATGGTGCGGCCCATCTCGCCCTCGGGGTGGCCACCGCGGCCGTGGTGCTGCGCGAGCTGGCCGTGCCCGGCGTCGGAGCC
This sequence comes from Frankia sp. CcI49, assembly GCF_001983215.1. Classification (NCBI taxonomy): domain Bacteria; kingdom Bacillati; phylum Actinomycetota; class Actinomycetes; order Frankiales; family Frankiaceae; genus Frankia; species Frankia sp. CcI49. The sequence goes on along the minus strand of NZ_MOWP01000029.1, from coordinate 131,602 downwards.
GACGCACCGGCGGTGATCGGTGTCGGGCTGGGCGCGGCGGTCGAGCTGCTGACCAACACACCGATGCCGCCCGCCTACGCGCAGGCGGCCCTCGCCAGGCGGCGCGCCGAGTACCTGCTGCCACGCACGGCGCACGGGCAGGTCCAGCTGGCCGGGCACTGCTTCGGCCTGCTCGAGGGCGCCTTTCCGGTGGCGGCGGTTCCCGGGGACGGTGCCTTCGCCGGCAACGGCCTGGTTCAGGTGGTCCCTGGCGGTGCTGTCATCCGGGCCGGTTCCGCCGCCGCGGTCGTCCACGTGACCATCAAGGTCCTCGCGGGTCCACCGGAGCAGGTCGAGGTCGTCGGGTGGGACGAGGTCGTCGACGTGAGCTGGACCGCAGCGGCCGGCGCGGCCTCGGTACTGGGCCCGGCACAGCCCGGGGAGCCGGTGGAGCCGGGCGGTCTCGCGCAGCAGACGCCCCCCTGGCCCGGCGAGTACCGGCTGCGGGTACACGCAACGGGCCGCGACGACGCGGTGGAGGCGGCGGACGCGGGGGCGGCGGACGGTGACGTCGCCGCGACGCAGGCACTGGCGCCGGCCGGCGGATACATCGTGAGCCGCGCCGAGTCATACCTGCTGACGGTGTGGGCTGCGCCGGCCACCGCCCCGATCGTGCACAAGCGGACCGACAGCCTCGGTTACCGGCTTCGCGGGGAGCAGGAGCCGGTAACCCCGCCGCGGCCGGAGAAGACCTACTCCTGGATCGGGCGGAGCGGCCTGAGCGAGGCCGCCACCATCACCGTGATCACCGGCCTGGGTCTCGATGACGTGGTGCGTGCCTTCCAGGCCGACCCGCAGTCGGCCACGACCCTGCAGTCGGCCCGGGACCAGGYCGGCCACCGGTTCTCGGTGTCCTTCCTCGCCGTGGACGGCGCCGTGCTCGCCGTCGAGGACAACGGCTTCATGGGCAGCGCCGCCGAGGTACTGCGCCCGCTGTCTGCGCAGGGCCGCGCGGCCAGCATCTTCTGGAACATCAACGCGGTCCGACGGCTCAACCTTGCCGCGGGCGGCGAGCTGCTCGCCACGCTGGAGCTTCCCCACGACGGCCCGGTGCCCGCCGCCGCGGCTCCTTACCTCGCCGACCTGGACCTGGCCGACTACCGTGACGGGGCCGCCAAGGGCCTGGCCGCCGTCGCACGCTTCACCGGATACCAGGTCCGGCCGGCCGACCTCACCCGCATCGAAGAAGCCGACCGCGCCTACCTCATCCGGTCGTAACGCCCCGACACCCGCCGGAGGCTCGCCGCCGGAGGCTCGCCGCCGGAGGCTCGCCGCCGGAGGCTCGCGGCCAGCACCGTGCGCCGGCATGGTGCTGGCCAGCACCATGCACTCCAGCACCATGCACTCCAGCACCGCGCAGCCGGCGACGCCCTCCTGCCGGCATCGCCCCACACCGGCAGGAGGGCGAAAAGAGCCAGTCTGCTCGTTGAGGAAGGACTGGGCGCAGACAGCTTCCGGACAGCGGGGTCGGTGCACCGCCATCACCGCGCCCGCATACAGTGTTGCCTGTTCGCGGCGATTTCCTTTCCGGATTCCGCCGGAACGGTACGGCGGCCGCTTGTGGTGGCATTGTTTACGGCAGGATCAGGAACCGGAACGCGGCGGCGGCCCTCCTGCGGTGAGGCACCGAACCCCGCCGCCACAGGTGAGGGTGAATTCGATGTCATCGGATGCCGGCGTGACCGCCCGCACCACTCCGCTCGGCAGTGGCGACCCTCGCCAGCTGGGTTCCTACCAGCTGCTCGGCAAGCTCGGCCAAGGCGGCATGGGCACGGTCTACCTGGGCCGGTCGCAGCAGGGCCGACTCGTCGCGATCAAGGTGATTCGTGCCGACGTGGCGGACAACCCCGAGTTCCGTGCCCGGTTCTGGTCGGAGGCGGAGACCGCGCGCAAGGTCGCCCGGGTCTGCACCGCGGAGGTGCTCGAGGCCGAGCCGCACGCCCCGCAGCCGTACCTCGTCACCGAGTTCATCGAAGGCGAGACGCTGGCCCGGTTCATCGCCCGCAACGGCCCGCTGGCCGCCGCCAACCTCGAGCAGCTCGCGGTCGGTGTCGCCGCGGCACTCACCGCGATCCACCGCGCCGGCATCGTGCACCGCGACCTCAAGCCGTCGAACGTGGTGCTCTCCCCGTTCGGCCCCCGCGTCATCGACTTCGGCATCGCGCGCGCCCTCGACGCCGCGACGAGCATCACCGGCGACCTCCAGCAGCTCGGGACGCCCGCCTTCATGTCCCCGGAGCAGATCCAGGGCGGGGCGGTCACCCCGGCCGTCGACATCTGGGCCTGGGGTGGTCTGGTCACCTTCGCCGCGACCGGCCGTTACCCGTTCGGGGAGGGCACCTCCCAGGTGCTGCTCTACCGGGCGCTGAATGACGATCCCCAGCTCGACGGCATCGACCCGGCGCTGCGTCCCATCGTCTGGCAGGCGATGCGCAAGGATCCGGCGGGCCGGCCCTCCGCGCAGCAGCTGATGCTCCGCCTGCTCGGTGACTCCGCCGCGGACCCGGACGCCACCGTCGACCCGAGCCAGGTCACCCACGTTCTCGAAGGCTGGGACCTTCAGGCCGCCGCCGGTGCCGCGCTCGGCGCCACGCCGACGCCCCGGTCGCCGACGACCGACCCGCGGGCAGGCACGGGCCGGCACGCCACGGCCGGCACGCAGACCCCGGATGACCGCACCGCCGTCACCGCCCTGGCCAGCGGCGCCGGAGTCCGGGCCGGAACGGGCCCCGGGGCCGGCACCGAGACCGTCGATACTCCGACTCAGTCGCGGACCCGGGTCGGTGGATCGCCCACGGGCGGCAGGCGCCGTACCGCGATCGCCGTCGGCGGCGCCGCGGCCGCGGTCGTGGTGGCGGTCGCCGCCATCCTGATCACGCAGACCGGCGGCGACAAGAAGGACGACACGACCACCGTCGCCGGCAGCAGCAGCGCACCGCCACAGAAGTTCGCCCTGCCGCAGGCGAAGGTTCCGCTCGATACCGAGACGATGGTCTTCGCCACCAAGGACAGCGGAAACTACGACCTGTACACCGGCCGGCTGCCGGACCAGGGCGAGCTCACCGCCGTCAAGAAGATCACGACCGCGCCCCAGGACGAGCTGCTGCCCTCGATCAGCAGGGACCGCCGGACGGTCGTCTTCTTCCGCAAGGAATCCGAGACCGAGAACGCCCTGTACGCGGTGGCAGCGGACGGTTCGCAGGACCCCGTCAAGCTGTTCACCAGCGGTAAGGCCACGAGCCTGACCATCGCCGACGACGCCCGGCCGTCTCTTTCTCCTGATGGGAAGTTCGTCGTCGTCAGGTCGACGACGAACGCGGACGGCCTGCCGGACGCCGGGCTGTACGTAGCCAAGCTCGACGGCAGCCAGGTCTTCCGACTCGACACCGCACAACAGGCGACCGACCCGGCCTGGTCACCGAGCGGCGAGCGCATCGCCTACTGGGCCTCCGAGTCGGAAAGCGACCGGGGCTTCATCGTCACGATCCTGGCCACGCCCACCGCCACCCCGACACCGCTGACGAAGGGGCAGGGCAATCGTGATGCCGACCCGACGTTCTCCCAGGACGGCCAGCGAATCGCCTTCAGCCGCCAGGAGAAGGACGGGGATCTTGAGATCTACCAGATGAACACCGACGGCACCCAGGTCACCCGGGTCACCGCCGAGAAGGGGCAGGACCAGGACCCCGCCTACTCCCCCGACGGCAAGTGGCTGGTGTTCACCGGCGAGCGGGGTGGTGCGCCCCGCAGGATCTTCCTCACGGACCCGGCTGACACGACCACGCCGGATCGTCAGCTGACGACCGTTCCGAGCTTCCACGTCCGCTGGTCGACCGGCTGATCTCGCCACCGCCACGGCCGGGCCGGTGCACCTGATCRGCCTGGTCGGCCTGGTCGGCGTCGCCGGGCACGGCCATGCCGGCCTGGACCAGCCGCCAGAACTCCGGACCCCCACCCGGCCCGGCGCCACCGTCATGGCGCCGCAGGACAGCGTCCTTGAGAGCCACGAAGTGAGGGGAGGGATCGGCTCCCGGCCGGCCCTCCCCCACCGGCACGGCGGCCCGAGGTGGGTGCCCGCCGGCTTCCCGCAGCCAGCCGTGGCGCAGCACCGCCCGCAGCATCGGCACGGCGATCGCTCGATCCAGCCACAGGACGACGTCCTGCAGGGTGCGGTGCACCGCTGTGACGGTGATACCGCCCAGATCGGTCACCTCTGGCGGGGACAGTGTCATGAGATGGCGGCGGCAGCCGCGCCGACGCCGCACCGCAACCGCGGGATCCTCGAACGCGACATCCACCGGCTCCGCGGCCTGCCACGGCGGTAGGCCGGGGACGCCGTGCAGCCGGGCCGCGGTCAGTAGGCAGATCACGCCGCCCGCGGCGGCGAGTGCGGCTCGGGCATACGCACGCACCCGGTCGCGCACGGGCGGGACGAGCAGGGTTCCCCGGATCGGAGCCCACCAGCCACCCGTGCGCCGGCGCGAGGCGATCGCGGCGTCGGACATGCCGAGCCGCCGGGCCTCGCACCGGGTGACCATGTCGTCCTGCCGGCGGGCGAGGGCGACGACGTGTGCGTAGGCATCGGGCATGGGCCGAGTCTGCGGCGCCGAGCGGCGCCCGGGCGGCCGACGCCGGCCGCTGTGGACGAACGAAAGTGGAACCGGCTTATCCACCGCGCCCGCGCCCGCGCGGCTCGCGGGAGCAGCGGACGTCGGCGGACCGGCGACCGGCGGGCCCGCGGACCCGCGACCGGCTCGCCGGGCACCGGCTACCGACTATCGGCCACCGACGCCGTCTGCCCGCCGCCCGGGAGCGGGAACGCCGAAGGGGCGACGCCCGCCCGCATGGTGCCGGGTGAGCGTCGCCCCTTCGGATTCGTTGCTGTGACCACCCACGGCGGCCCGCCGCGGGCGAGCCCGCGTCAGCGCGTGGGAGCGGCGGCCGGGCGGCGCTTGTTGGTCTTCGGGTCCATCCTGCGGACGAGCAGGGAGGTGATCACTACGCAGACGACGCCGACGGCGAGCGCACCCCCCATGTCGATCGCGAACTGGGTGGTCGTGAACCTGTAGAGCGGGTCGGCCGGGAAGTCCGGATTCAGCGGGCCTCCGAAGCCGGAGATCTTGTTCAGGTCGATCACCGAGGACAGCCCCGCGAATCCCCATCGTGCGGGCGCGATCCAGCTGGCCTGCTCCAGGCCGGCCGTTCCCTCCGCGGGCACCAGACCGCCGGAGAACACCAGCTGGGCCATCGTGATGAGCACCAGCAGCGGCATCGTCTTGTCCGCGTTGTCGACCAGTGCCGAGATGACCAGACCGAGCATGGCGGAAGCCAGTGACAGCGCGATCACGGCGACCATCGCCTCGAAGAACGGGAAGCCGAAGAGGCCGTCGCCCATCTTCCGGCCGGCGAGACCGATTGTCGTGAACACCGCGGCCTGCAGGGTGGTGATGAGGATCAGCACCACGATCTTCGAACCGATGTAGGCCGTTCTGGACAGACCGATCGCCCGTTCTCGGCGATAGATGGGTCTCTCCTTGACGATCTCTCGCACCGAGTTCGACATACCCATGAAACAGGCACAGAGAGTCAACACCAACAGCACGGTTGGCGCGTCTCTGTTGGGCCCGTCAGCCACCACCTCCAAGTCCCCGGGAATCGCTCTGGGAATGGCTCCCAGCAGGAACGGGAAGGCGATGATCAATCGGAGATAGGACTTGTCGGAGGCGACGACGGCCATCATTCGTCTACTCAGCGTGACAAGCTGGGAGACCACCGACTGCTGCCGGATCGACGGCAGGTCCTCCGGCGCGGGCCGCGCGGAGGGCGCCGTGACCGACGCCGGCACGTAGTACCGCGACTGGCGGAAGCGGGCCGCGGACTCGGCGCCCGGGGTCGCCTCCAGCGTGAGGAAGACGTCGGGGTAGTCCCTGGCCTGGAAGAAGGGCAGCGCGTCCGCCGGCGGGCCGAAGTAGGCCACGTAGCCGCCGGGCGCCAGGACCAGGACGTAGTCGCAGAGGTCGAGCTGGGCGACGCTGTGCGTGACGACGATGACCGTTCGGCCGTCGTCCGCCAGCTTGCGCAGCGACTCCATGACGTTCTTGTCCATGCCCGGGTCGAGGCCGGACGTCGGCTCGTCCAGGTAGAGCAGGGTCGGCTTGGTCAGGAGCTCCAGGGCCACCGACGTCCGCTTCCGCTGGCCACCGGACAGCCTCGAGACCTGGGTGTTCGCGTGGTGGGTCAGACCCAGCTCGGCGAGCACCTCGTCAACGCGCTGACGGCGCTCGGCCTTCGTCGTGTCGGGCGGGAACCGCAGCTCCGCACCGAACTCGAGCGCCTTGCGGACGGTCAGCGAGGTGTGCAGGAGGTCCTCCTGCGGCACGTAGCCGATCCGGCGGCGCAGTTCGTCGTACTCGGAGTACATGTCCCGGCCGGCGTAGCGGACGTTGCCCTTGTCGGCGGGACGGAACCCGGTCAGCGCGTTGAGCAGCGTCGACTTGCCGGCACCCGACGGGCCGACGACGCCGAGCAGCGCACGCCCGGGAAGCTTGAAGGTCATGTCGTGCATGAGCTGCTTCTCGCCGGCCCAGACGTTGAGGGCGTCGACCTCGAAGCTGACGTCACCGGAGTCGAGGTACTCGACGAGCAGGTCGCCTTCGAGCTGGAAGACGTGGTGGCCGACGGCGATCACGTCGCCCTGGTTCACGTTCGCCCGGTTGATACGACGGCCGTTGACGAAGACACCGTTCGCGGACTCGAGGTCGGCGATCTGCAGGCCGGAGCGGCCGATGTAGAGCTCGGCGTGCCGCCGTGACGCGAGCAGGTCGGTGATGACGATGTCGTTGTCGCGGGCGCGGCCCATCGTCATCGTTCCCGGGCGCAGCCGGTAGGTGGTCCGCCGCTCGTGCTCCTGGTCGAGGCTCGTCGAGCCGGACGGGGTCTGCGCCGGGTCGTAGCCCTGCTGCGGGGCACTGCCGCGGCCGGCCGGTACGCCCTGCCCCACCTGAGCCGACTGCCCACGCCCGCCGCCCTGGCCTCGGGTCGGTGCGGTGGGCCGCGGCGGCTGGTAGTTGCTGGAGCCCGGGAGCATGGTCTCCATCTCGTAGGCGCCCGGGTCGTAGTCGCTCTCGCCGTACCCGCCGCGGCCGGCCGGGAACTCGGGCATGACGACGACCTCGGGGCCGCTGGGCGTGCCCAGCCTGAACCGGACCTCGCCCTGGACGCTCACCGACTCGGGCATCCGCTGCCCGTCGACCCAGGTGCCGTTGGAGCTGATGTCGCGGACGGACCAGCCCGCGCCCGTCTGCTCGACCAGGAGATGCCGGCGGGAGACGCGACTGTCCGCGATGACGTAGTCCGCGGTACGGGCCCGGCCGATGATGAACGGCTCACCTGCAGGCACAGTGGCGGCACCGGCCTCGGTGACGACTCTCAGATACGTCGTCTGCACGTCTCTCCCCCTTCGCGACGGGACGCAGGCCGGGATGCCCCGCCGAAACCCTCTTCAGCACGTCGTCCGGATCGGTCTCCGAACAGGACGGGCAACGGTGCCACCACCGATGGATCCTCACTACCTTGACCGATCTTGCGGGATGTCGCAGATCGTAGCGTTGCGCACCGACCTTGATCCAGCCCGGGTGACGCGGACACCGTCGAGCGGACCGCCTCAGCCGATTCTGGGGTCGACACCTCTAACCTTCCTCACGTCGTTCGTTCACGCCCGGAGCCTTTCCTATCCTGCCGGCACCGGATCCGTGACCGGGTGTGGCAAGTCAGGCACGGCCACCGACGAGGCGAGCCGCTCCGCGCGCCACCGACAATGCCCGCTGGGAACTGTCGGAAGCTACTTCTGTCGCCGATCTGACCCGCTACCGTACGCGCCCGACCGAGGGGCCGGGCGGCCGATCGCACCGGCCGTCGGGAGGCCCGCACCGGCGCCGCCTCGGCTCGCCGCGGTGAGCCGAGGCCGCCGTAGCGATCCCGGCGGACGCTCATCCGCACCCCCGAAAGGGGGACCAAATCGGATGATCCACCCAGATCGACCACACCGCGTGTCTCATTTGCCGCCGGTCGACTCGGGAGCCGCCGGGAGCGTGACGTCCTTCGCGGTTGCGGTCAGTGACAGCCCGTCCGCCCCCGTCGACGCCTGGACGATGTTCAGGTCGAACGGGAGCCCCGCGATCGGGATGGGAATCGAGTCAATGGAGACGCCGCCCGGCAGCGGGATCTCGAACCCAAGCACCTTGATCTCGGACGGAATGAGGGTGAGCTTGTTCTCGTCGACCTGGAAGGTGGTCACGCCGCCGACCTGCTGGCCCGCGACACTCGCCGAGATCTCCACCTTCTTGCCGCCGTCGACCGGCGTGACCTTGGTGGGTGGATCCTGCTTCGCCAGGTACGCGTTCAGGTCGTCATAACTGATCCGGACCGTCGCCCGGACATCGTCCACCGGGACCTCTCCGATGTTGTCGGAGATCGCGTCCTTGAAGGGGACATGAAGACCCTTCAGATTCGCGTCGACGGACGATATCCGCGGACCGGGCGTCGGAATTCCGTCGATCGTCACGCCGATGTTGGTGAACTTCCCGAACAGCACCTGGGTGAGGAACGGGAACCCGCCGATCGAGACCTTCCGCACCGTCGGCTGGGTGTCACCCGGCTCCAGGCTCGCCGCGACGCTTTCGGCGATCTGCTTTTCCATCTGGTCCTTGGCGATCGCGACCGCCACCCGGTCCGCCACGACGAAGAGCACCAGCAGGACCACGAGGACGAGCGTGAGAACGCGGCCACGACGCCGTTTGCGGCGGGCGGGCGGCCCGGCCGCCGCACCGTCGCCCTGACCACCTCGTCCCGGGTCGCCACCGGAACCTCCACCCGGCCCCCCGGGCGGCTGCTCGGCGCTCAGGCCCCCGGCCAGCACGTCGGCCTCCGCGGGACCACGACCCGCCTCACCGAACCCACCGCCGCCGGGCACCGGCCGGACATGGCCGCCGCTGTCGGTGTAGCTACCACCGGTGTGCGCGGGCCGGTCGTAACCGGGCCCCGGGCGCTCGAACGACGTCGTGGCCCGGTCGGGAGCCGGCGTCGGCGCCGACCAGTCGTAGCCCGGACCCGGCTGGCTCTGACCCGGAGCGGGCTGGTTGTACCCCGGGGCGGGCCGGCGGTCATAGCCGAGACCCGGAGCGAGGCCAGGCTGGGCATGCGGCCCGGACTGCTCGGGGGCCGCAGGCCGGCCACCGGCGGCCCGCGGGACACTCCCCCGCCGAACCACCGTGGTCGCATCGCCGACCACCGCATCGCCGAGCACCCCGTCGCCGAGCACCTGGGTCGCGCCGCCGGCCGGGTCGTCCTGATCACCCTCGTCCGCGGGGCGCACCGGGCGGCCGGGGCGAAACGCGTCCGCCGGCGGCGGCGGGCCCGCGGGCCGGAAGGAGGCGGCGGGCGGYGGGGGCGCCGAGGGGGCGCCGGGCCGAGCCCGACGCTGCACGTCCTGGGTCGGCCGGGTTCCGTGCTCCCTCCCGGCGGGCCCGCCGGGAGGCATGACATGGGTGACGTCCGCAGGGTCCTGCGCGTCGTCGTCGCCGCGGCCGTGGTTCACCGGAACATCTCCCGCTCCGCGCCGCACCGGGCCCCCCGGCATGGCGCCGCCGTGTCACAGTCGGTCATGTCGAAGAGCGTCCGACCCGCCAACCGGCGTCCAATCCGTCGGCCCATCAAAGGATGGTCGCACGTGGAAGGGGCGGACAGTGAAGTCGGGTGCGATCATCTGTGTCTCGCCCGTGTCGGATTTCCGACCCGCTGGCACACCAGTCACGCACCGTCCCGAGACTTCGTGACAAGCCGCCCAATCCGCTGACAGCGGGTAATGGGCAGAGCGGGCGCAGTGGCGGGCAGCGTCGAGGCAGGGCAGCGTGCGGCGGGCTCAGACCTCGAGGGGCAGCTGGGTGTTGGCTCGCCGCCGCCGCGCCGCCGGCGCGAGCCGGAACGCGGTGCCCCCCGGCGCGGCGAACGCGTCGAAGAAATGATCCGCGACGGCGTCGGGCAGCAACGGTCCGGCGGGCCCGACCCGGCCGTCGATGACGACGGTGCGCAGACGGATGCCCTGTGCGGCAAGCAGCGGYGCCATCGACTCGCCCATCGCCGCGACGCCTGCCTTGCCGACCGCGAGCGCGAACCGGCCCGCCGCCGGCTCGCTGCGCGGGCCCGCGACCGTGAGCAGGATGGTCGCTCCCGGCCGGTCCGCCATCAGCGGCGCGGCGATCTGCACGGACATCAGCGCCCCGGTCACGTTCACCGCGAGTGTCTGGTTCATGGAGTCGGCCCGCACCGAGAAGGCCGTCCCCCGGATACTCAGCTTCGCGTTGTAGACGAGGACGTTGAGACCACCGATCTCCGCCGCGAGCCGGCTGACCGCCGCCGAGAACGCACGTTGGTCGGTGACGTCGGCGACGGCGCCGGCGATCGGATGCCCCGCTTCGCCCAGTTCGGCGCTCACCCGGGAGATGGTGTCGGACGAACGGGAGATCATCCCGAGCGCGAAGCCCTCACCGGCGAACCTGCGCAGCAGCGCCGTTCCGAACGCGGCACCCGGGCCGACGACGACCAGCCCTCGGGTCGCCCCGGCCCCAGCCGCCGCCCCGGCCCCCGTCGTAGCCCCGGCCCCCGTCGTAGCCCCGGCCCCCGTCGTAGCCCCGGCGGCCCCTACCGCAGTCCCGGTCGCGCTGCCGTCCGCGGCATCCGTCGTGACCGCGCCGTTGTCCATGCAGCCATCCTGACGGGCGCCGACGGAGGCCGTGGCGCGATGTCCCTCATTCGCCCGGTCGGGGCCCCGATCCGGTGCTCACGCTGTCCCTCCGGCCTGCGTCCTCGACGCGACCGGCACGGCGGGCACGGGTCCGGGAGCGGCTTCGGCCGACCGTGCGACGCCCGGCGCGCAGCCCCTGGGTTAGCAGCCGGCGGCGCCGCGACACCCGGCCGCGGCCACCGCCGCCCCTGCGCTCGACCGGCCGGGCGCCGGCCGCGGCGCGGCCGCGTCTGCCGGGGGCGGTGGTCGCGGCGGTGGCGGTGGCCGCCTCCGCGGCCGCCTGCCGGGCCGCCGCGTTCCTGGTTCGGGTGGGTGCGGCCTTGCGGTAGGCGATCATGAGCGCGGTCAGCACCAGGCCGACCACCATGGAGATCAGCAGCAGCGCCACAATGACGGCGGCGAATGTCCTCACCCGGCATATGTACCCCTGGTACCAGGTACGTCACTCCCCGGCGGTGAAGGTCGGCACCGAGGAGTGACCGGCGCCCACGGGGCTGCTCGGCCTGCGGCGCGGCGCTACTCGGCCTGCGGCGGAAGCAGAATGCCCGGGTTGAGGATGCCGGCCGGGTCCAGCGCGGCCTTCACCGCGCGCAGCACCGTGACGCCCACGTCCCCGATCTCGGCCCGCACCCAGGGTCGGTGCTCCGTCCCGACCGCGTGGTGATGGGTGATCGTCCCGCCGTTCGCCATGATCGCGTCTCCGGCGGCCTGCTTCGCCCGGCTCCAGCGGGAGATCGGGTCGGGTCCCTGGGCACAGACGATCGTGAAGTACAGCGATGCTCCAGCCGGGTAGACATGCGAGACATGGCACAGCACGACGGCCGGTGACCCGTCGGACTCGATGGCGTCGGTCACCGCCCGGCCGACGGCCGCGTACAGGCGCGCCACGTCCCGCCAGTAGGCGGCGGTCTCCAACGTCTCGGCGAGGATGCCCTCGTCGAGCAGCGCGTCGCGCAGATAGGGCGCGTGGAAGCGGCCGGCGAGCCAGTCCTGCCCCACTCCCTCGCCCAGCGGCAGGCCACCCGCGGCGGTGATCACCGTCCCGACGGCGGTGGCCCGCTCGGTCACGTCCGCGTCGCCCCCCTCGTAGCCGGTCAGCAGGTAGCAGCCGGCGATCACGGGCAGCGAGGTGGGGGTCACCGCCGACGTCGCCGGGACGGTCACATCCGTCCCGGCGGTGACGGCGTTGGCCAGGCCGGCGGCGGTCTCCACCTCGTCGGAGAGCCGGCAGACCGTGGGCAGCAGGTCCCGTTGGGCCAGCTCGCGCAGCAGATCCAGCCCGGCGGCCAGGTTCGCCACCCGCCAGCCCTCGAACCGGCGGCGCCGCGGCAGTGGCCGCACCCGGACCGTGACCTCGGTGATCACCCCGAAGGCCCCTTCGGAACCCAGCGCGAGCTGGCGCAGATCGGGCCCGGCGGCCGAGGCGGGCCCCCGCCCGGGCTCCCAGGTGCCCACCGGGGTCGCCACCCGAAGACCGGTGACGAGCTGGTCGAACCGGCCATAGCCGGCCGAGGCCTGGCCGCTGGAGCGGGTCGCGGCGAAGCCGCCGATCGTGGCGTACTCCCAGGACTGGGGAACATGCCCGAGGGTGAGCCCGTGCTCGGCCAGCAGCGCCTCCGCGGCCGGCCCACGCAGCCCCGCGCCCAGCACCGCCGTGCCCGACACCGGGTCGACCTCGCGCACGCTGTCGAGTCGGCGCAGGTCAAGAGCCACGACACCGATGTGGGTGTCCGCCGGACCATCGGCCGGCGACGTCCCGGCCGGTGTGCTCGGCACCAGCCCGCCGACGACGGACGTCCCACCGCCGAACGGGACGACGATCACCCGGTGGTGGGAACAGATCCGCAGCACGGCCAGGACCTGGGCGTGATCGGCGGGGACGACCACGACATCCGGCGCGTCCGAGGCGTCGCCGGCGCGTAGCCGCAGCAGGTCGACGGTGGAGCGCCCCCGGCAGTGGCGCACCCTCGCCTCGCGGTCCTCCAGCACGTGGTCGGCGCCCACGACGGCACGCAGTTCGATCAGCACCTCGACCGGGAGCCGCACCGGGGCGAGAAGGACGTCCGCGAGGTCCACCGGCGGGCTCGGGCGTGCCGCGATGCCGAGTGCGGCGAGCAGGTCGCGGACGGCGGCGGGCAGTGGATGGTGCGCCTCGGCCGCCCCCCAGCCCCACCAGACCGGGTCGCCGCCCGGCGCGTCGCTGTGCTCCCCCGACTCGGACGTCATCTGCGCTCCCGTGCCCGCTCGCCCGCTCTGCCTGGATCGAGACGGCGCCGTCGATACACTGTGACACCTGACGGCACAGTGTCACATACGATCGCTTCGGGAGCACCCTCAACACGGCAGGCCGGCACAGCGGCGGGGGGAGGAGCAGGACCGATGGATGGACCGACCCACCCACACGCCGGCACCGCCGCACCCTCCGCCGCCCAGCGCCCCGCGACCTCAGTCGTTCCCGACGATGTCGTCCTCGACGCCGCGGCGGCGTTGTTGATGACCATCGGGGTGCGCCGGACGACCCTCGCCGAGGTCGCCCGGCAGGCCGGCGTCAGCCGGATGACGCTCTACCGCCGCTGGCCCGACCTGCGCTCGCTGGTCCGTGACGTGATGACCCGTGAATGGGCTCGGATCGTGGTGCCGGGGGCGATGGCAGCCGGCGACAGCGAGACCGRCACCGATCCGGCCGCGACGCGCACCGAGCTGGTGCGTTCCCTGGTCGCGACCGCGCAGGCCTTCCAGTCCAATCCGCTGTTCCTGCGGATCTGTGCCACGGACGGCGAGCTGCTGGCGCCCTACATCCTGGAACGGCTGGGCACGACCCAGCTGCTCGTGCTCGACCTGCTCCGTGAGCGCCTCGCCGCGGCGCGGGCGGTCGGCGCCGTACGGGCCGGCGACCCGGCGGCCCAGGCGCGGATGGTGCTGTTGGCGACGCAGTCGTACGTTCTCTCCGCGGGCGCGCTGGGCGACGAGGTGGCCAGGGAGACCCTGGCACACGAGCTGTACCTGATGTTGGACGGATATCTGTCACCACCGGAAGGTCCTCCTCCGGCCGTCGAGGGCCCACCGCCAGGCGGGAGCCGGCCGGCCGAGCATCGCGAGCACCCTGGAGCGCAGAAATGACCGGTCTTCTCGAACGCGCGTCGCTGACCGCCGAGCGCCGCACCCGCGAGCTGGCCGAGCTGGCGGGCGGTGAGGTCGTCGACCTCCTCGTCGTCGGCGGCGGCGTCACCGGCGTCGGGGTGGCGCTCGACGCGGCTTCACGTGGGCTGTCCGTCGCCCTGGTAGAGGCCGGTGATCTCGCTTTCGGCACGAGCCGGTGGAGCTCGAAGCTGGTGCACGGCGGGCTGCGCTATCTCGCCTCCGGCGACCTGCGGCTGGCGCGGGAAAGCGCGGCCGAGCGCGAGATCCTCATGCGCCGCACCGCGCCGCACCTGGTGCATCCGCTGCCGATCGTGCTGCCACTCACCCCGGACGTCCCGGCCACCTCGGCGCTGGTCACCCGCGCGGGCCTGGGCTTCGGTGATCTGCTGCGCCGCGGCGTCCGGACGCCGAGCACGGTGCTTCCGCCGCCGCGGCGACTGTCCGCGGTCGAGACGCTGGGCATGGTCCCCGGCCTGCGCGAGGCGGGGCTTCGCGGTGGGCTTCTCTACTGGGACGGGCAGCTCGTCGACGACGCCCGGCTGGTCGTGACGATCGCCCGGACGGCGGCGGCGTTCGGCGCCCGGATCCTCACCCGGGTCCGGGTCCTCGCGGTGCGGGACGACGCGGGCACGGGCACGGGCCCGGACACGGACACGGGAACGGGCACCAGGACGGGAACGGGCACCAGGACGGGAACGGGAGCGGGCGTGCGCTCCGGCGGTGGTCTCGGGTCCGCCCCGATCGCCGTCCAGGCACTCGACACCCTCACCGGGCGGCACTGCCGGCTACGGGCCCGTGCCGTGGTGAACGCGACCGGGGTCTGGGCGCCGGGCCTCGCGCCGGAGATCCGGCTGCGGCCCAGCCGAGGGACCCACCTGGTGCTGCCCGCGGCGGTCTTCGGCGGCACCCCCACCGCGCTGTCGGTGCCGATTCCCGGCGAGCGCAACCGGTACGCGCTGGTCCTGCCGCAGGGTGACGGCCGGGTGTACGTGGGTCTGACCGACGTGCCGACCGACGAGGTCACCGAGCAGCCCGTGCCGGACCACCAGGAGATCACCCAGCTGCTGAACGTGGTCTCCGGGGTTCTGGCCACCCCGGTGGATCGTGCCGACCTGCTGGGAGTGTTCGCCGGCCTGCGGCCACTGCTGGACGGACCGGACGGGCGCACGGCAGACCTGTCCCGCCGGCACACCGTCCATGTCGGGCCCAACCGGGTGATCACCGTGGTCGGCGGCAAGCTGACGACCTACCGGAGGATGGCCGAGGACGCGGTGGACGCCGCGGTCGCCCAGGCCAGCCTGGACGCCGGCCCCTGCCGGACGGGCCGGCTCCCGCTGGTGGGCGCGGCCTCCCGCCGCACGCTCGCCAGCGTGCCGGCCCCGCGCCGGCTGGTCGCCCGCTACGGCACCCAGGCGCCGGCCGTGCTGGAACTGGCCCGGCACGACCCGCGGCTGCTCGAGCCGGTCACCACCGGGGTGGACGTCACCCGCGCCGAGCTGGTCTTCGCCGTACTCCACGAGGGCGCCCTCGACGAGGGTGACCTGCTCGATCGGCGGACCCGCATCGGGCTCGTGCCCGCCGATCGAGCAGCCGCGCTCGACGCGGCCAGGGACGCCCTGTCCTACCGCGCCGCCCACACCAGCTGAGCCGCCCGCACCGCCGCCTGAGCCGCCCGCACCGCCTGCCGCCCGGCAGGTCACCTGGCCGGGCAGTCAGGCGCGGCCACCGGTCCGTGGTCGGCGGTCGACGGTTGGCGGGCCGTGGTCGGCGGTCGGCAGGCCGTGCTCAGGCCAGCGTGGTCAGACCACCGTGTCGACGGTCAGCGCCGCGACGCGCTCAAGGTGCGCCGTCGGGTCGCCGAACGCCCCGTACAGCCGGCGCGCCCGCTTGTAGAAGAAGTGCGCGTCGTGCTCCCAGGTGTAGCCGATGCCGCCATGGAACTGGATCATCGTGCTGGTGGCGTCACGCGCCGCCTGGCTCGCCTTCGCCTTCGCCACGGCGACCGCCAGCAGCAGGTCGGGCAGCTCCGCGTCGATCGCGTACGCGGCGTACATCACCGCGTGCTCGGCCATCGTCACGGCGACGTGCAGATCCGCGAGCTGGTGCTTCAGCGCCTGGAACGAGCCGACGGCCCGCCCGAACTGGATCCGTTCCTGGTCGTAGCGCACGGTCCTGGTGAGCGCCTCACGGGCGATCCCGGCGAGGTCGGCCGCGGTGAGCACCGCGCCGCGGCGCAGGAGATCGTCGAGAACCACGGTCGACGACCCGGGCAGCCGGCGCGCCCGCACCCCGTCCAGGGCCAGGGTGGCGAGCCGCGTGGTCCCGTCGTAGCTGGTCAACGGCGTGACGGTCACCCCCGGTGCTCCCGGGTCAACCAGGTAGAGGCCGACAGCAGACCCGACGCCAGCGCCGGTGCCGGTGCCGGATGTGGCGGAGGTGGCCGCCACCCGCCCCGGCTCGGTCGCGGCGACGACGACCAGGCCCGCCACCGCCAGGTACTCGACCGGCGACGCGGTGCCGGTGAGCAGGCCGGCCTCGGCACCGGCCTCGGCACCGGTGCCGGCGGACGGCGCGGACTCCTCTGCCGGGACGCTGGCCGTCACCGCGACACCGGCGGCGTCATAGCCCCGGCCCGGCCCGCGCAGGGCGACCGTCGCCACCAGCTCGCCGGAGGCGAGGCGCGGCAGCAGCTCGGCGCGTTGCCCGTCCGAACCGGCCAGCCGGACGGCCTCCGCCGCCAGCACCGTCGGCAGCCACGGGCCGGGCGCGACACCGGCGCCGAGCGCCCTGGCCACCACCTGGGCGTCGAGGATGCCGAGCCCGAGCCCGTCGAAGCTCTCGGGAACGCAGACGGCGAGCCATCCCTGCTCCCCGACCGCCTTCCACAGCTCCGGCGGGTGCCCGTCACCGGCGGCGTCCTCGAAGACCGCCCGGACGGCGGTCAGGCCGAAGCGGTCCGCCAGGAAGTCCCGGACGGTGTCGCCCAGCGCTCGTTGCTCGTCAGTAAGCGCGAAGAACACTTCAGTGATCCTTCCGGAACGGGCTCAACGGGGCAGGCCGAGCACCCGCTCGGCGACGATGTTGCGCTGCACCTGGGACGAACCGCCCCAGATCGTCACGGACCTGCTCCAGAACCCCTCGGCCTGCAGTGCGGTCACGTCGAGGTCCGCCAGCGGCGCGTCGATGGCCACATCCGAACCGAGCAGGTCGTCGAAGGTCTCGAACAGGTCCTGGTACGTCTCGGACCACTGCAGCTTCGTCATCGACGACTCGGAGCCGAGATCGACGCCCTGCTCCACCTTCGTCAGGACGTCCATGGCGTGGTAGCGCAGGCACTCCAGCTCGACCATCCGCCGGCCGAGCTCCTGGCGCAGCACCGGGTCGGAGTCCCGCCCGAGCGCCCGGGCGGCCCGCACGATCTCGTCGTAGGAACGCCGGAAGGACGTGTACTGCAGAATCCCGGACGCGCCCCGTTCGAAGGAGAGCAGCAGCATCGCGGTGGCCCACCCGTTGCCGAGGCCGCCCAGGCACTCGGTGGCGGGCACTCGGGCGTTGGTGAAGAACACCTCGCCGAACTCGGTCGCTCCGCTCATCTGACGCAGCGGCCTGACCTCGACGCCCTCCTGGTGCATGTCGATGAGCAGCATCGACAGGCCGCGGTGACGCTGGCTTCCGGCCTCCGTGCGCACCAGGGTGAAGATCCGGTCGCCGTGGCTCGCGTTCGTCGTCCAGACCTTCTGGCCGTTGACGATGATCTCGGGGCCGTCGGCCACCCCGGCCGTGCGCAGCGAGGCCAGGTCGGAGCCGGCGTCCGGCTCGGAGAAGCCCTGGCACCAGATGACCTCGCTGCGCAGCAGCGGCCGGATGATCTCGCGCTTCTGCTCGTCGGTCCCGATCGCCATGATGGTCGGCGCGAGGAACGCGAGGCCGAGCGCGTTGACGGTCGACGGTGCCCGGGCGCTCGCCGTCTCCTCGTCGTAGATCGCCTTCATGCCGGGGGTTCCGCCGCGGCCGCCGTACTCGGTCGGCCAGTCGATGCCGGCGAACCCGGCGTCGAACTTGCGCTGCTCCCAGTCACGGCGCATCTCGAAGCCCTCGTCCTCGGGCACGCCCGCCCAGAAGCCGGGACGGCTCCACGCGGCGGGGATGTTGTCCGCGAGCCAGCCACGGAGATCCGCGCGGAACTCCTCCTCCTTGGCACTGAAGGTCAGGTCCATGCCGCCGCCTCCTTTCGGATCGGGCCGTCCCGAGAGGGTGTACCCCGACGGCGCACGACTAGATCGGTAACGATTCGCGCCCAAGCATCCCCCATCGGGGGCCCCTGYGTGCCGTCCGCGAGATCATCCGCGCGATACGACCAATCCGGTGGTCGCGAAGCCGTGACCGGACGGCGGGCCCGCGGATGCACGGGCTTCACCGCGCCCCGGCACGGACGGATGCACGCCGGGCAGGTCCTGTGAGCCCCGCAGGCCCTGTAGGGCGGGCCACATTTCACATATTCATCACTTATCGGAACTCTCGGGCAGGGGCCCGCTGGGCATCATGGAGGCGGACAACCTGACGTGACAGGCGGCAACCGGGCAGGTACCCGATCTCCACCTGATGTTCACCGCAGCGTGAGCGGTGTGCACCAACTGCCGGCACGATGGGTGGGTGCCCGCCCGCCGCCGCCCGGTCCGCGTTCCCGCACGTGAGCATCGCCGACCCGCCGGCCGGGCACGCACCGGCAGAGCACGCGCCAGCAGAGAACGCGGCAGCAGGACACGCACCGACCGGACACCCGCGGACACACCAGGAACCAGGGCACCAGGAAGCACAGACCAGGGCACCTGAGGCACGGTCGAAGGGGGATCAACAAACGATGACCGGTACCGCACGCCTCGACCCGGCGAACCGGGCAGCAGCGCTGCGGCGGATGCGCGCCGAGCCGCTGGACGTCGTCGTGATCGGTGGCGGTGTCACCGGGGCCGGGGTGGCGCTCGACGCCGCCTCCCGCGGCCTGTCAGTCGCGCTGCTGGAGGCCAGGGACCTCGCCGCCGGGACGTCCAGCCGGTCCAGCAAGCTGATCCACGGCGGGCTGCGCTACCTGGAGCAGCTCAACGGCGCGCTCGTCCGCGAGGCGCTGCGGGAACGCTCGCTGCTGCTGGAGACCCTGGCGCCGCACCTCGTCCGGGCGATTCCCTTCCTGCTCCCGCTGACCCACCACGGGTGGGAACGTGCCTACATCGGCAGCGGTGTCCTGCTCTACGACACCCTGGGGCAGGGGCTGGGCCGCATCGCCCCCCTCGCCCCCCGAACGGGCGGGGACGCCGGTGCCCCCCGCAGCGGTGGCGTTCCCCTGCACCGGCACCTGACCCGCAAGGCCGCCCTGCGCGAGTTCCCCTCGCTGCGGCCGGACGCGCTGGTCGGCGCCATCCAGTACTGGGACGGCCAGGTCGACGACGCCCGGCACACGATGTTCGTCGCCCGCACGGCGGCCCGGTACGGCGCACTGGTCGCCACCAGCGCCCAGGTCACCGGGCTGGTCCGGGAGGGCGACCGGGTGGCCGGCGTCCGGGTGCGGGACCTGGAGAACGGTGTCGACCTCGAGGTGCGCGCCGCCACGACGATCAACGCGACCGGCGTGTGGACGGACGACATCCAGGCGATGGTCGGCGGCCGTGGGCGGCTGTCGGTCCGGGCTTCCAAGGGTGTGCACATCGTGGTGCCGCGCGACCGCGTCCACGGCTCCACCGGGCTCATCCTGCGCACCGAGAAGAGTGTGCTCTTCGTGATCCCGTGGGGCAGCCACTGGATCATCGGCACCACCGACACCGACTGGAACCTCGACCTCGCCCATCCCTCGGCCACCAGCACGGACATCACCTACCTGCTGGACACCGTGAACCGGGTGCTGCGCACGCCGCTGACGACCGACGACATCATCGGCGTCTACGCGGGTCTACGGCCGCTGCTCGCCGGCGAGTCCGACGAGACCGCCCAGCTGTCGCGGGAGCACGCCGTGGTCAGCCCGGTTCCGGGCCTGACGATGGTCGCCGGCGGAAAGTACACGACCTACCGGGTGATGGCCGCGGATGCCGTCGACGCGGCGGTCGCGGGCCTGAACCACACCGTCGCACCGTCGTGCACGGAACGGATCCCGCTACTCGGCGCGAACGGCTACCCGGCGCTGTGGAACGCCCGGGAACGGCTCGCCCGCACGGTCGGGCTGCACGTCGCCCGGGTGGAGCATCTGCTGCACCGGTACGGCACCCTCGTCGAGGAGGTGCTGGAACTGGTCGCGGCCCGGACCGAGCTCGGGCAGCCGCTGCCCGGGGCGCCGTCCTACCTCGCCGCGGAGGCCGCCTACGCCGCGTCGCACGAGGGCGCGCTGCACCTGGAGGACGTCCTGACCCGGCGGACCCGCATCTCGATCGAGACCGCCGACCGCGGGCTGGAAGCCGCTCCGTTCGTGGCGGAGCTCATCGCGCCGGTGCTCGGCTGGAACACCGAGACGACGACGCGGGAGATCGAGCTCTACCAGTCGCGGGTCGCCGCCGAGCTCGCGTCCCAGCGCCAGCCCGACGACGAGGCCGCCGACGCCGCCCGGCTGGACGCCCCGGAGCCACGCCCGATCGTCCGCCGCGACCTGCGGGAGGGCCGCGGCGCCGCCGCTCCCGCCTGACCGGACGCTCACCGCGGCGCTGGCCCGTTCCCGGTCCGGCACCGGGTCCGGTCTGAGACCGATTCGACAAGGACCCGGCGTTTTGTCGCCCTTTGTTTTGGAAGAAGACGACCATGGAATTCATCCTTTGGCTGATCGCCGTGGTCCTCGTCGTCGGAGGCATCGTCTCCCTGCTCCGGGGCACGATCCTTTATGGAATCGCGCTTATCGTGGTCGGTCTCCTCGTCGGTCCGGGCGGGGTCTCGGTGTTCACCTGATTTCCGGCGTGGGCGACCGCGGTGGCTGCGGCGCCACCGGCCGGTCAGAGGCCGTAGGCCTCCAGGAGGCGGAGCCAGACCTCGCTCACCGTCGGGAAGGACGGCACCGCGTGCCACAGGTCCTCCAGCGTGACGGCCCCGACGATGGCGATGGTCGCGCCGTGCACGAGCTCCTGCGTGTCATGGCCGACGAACGTGGCGCCGACCAGCACCCGCCGGGCGACATCCACCACGAGCTGGCAGGTGCCGACGGCGTCCGTTCCCCGCACGGACGAACCAGCCACCGACCCGGTCGGGACGGCAACCGCCCGCACGTCGAGGCCGGCGGCACGCGCGGCCTGCTCGGTCAGCCCGACCGCGCTGACCTGCGGGTCGGTGAAGGTCACCCGGGGGATCACCGCGAGATCGCACCGGTCCGCGGCGGGCCGGCCCGCCGGATCGGCCCGGCCGCTGATGACGTCGGCCGCGACCCGTGCCTGGTACTTGCCCATGTGGGTGAGCAGCGCACGGCCGTTCACGTCACCCGTGGCGTAGAGCCAGCCCCCCGCGACACCCCGGACCCGCAGCTGCTCGTCGACCTCGACGAAACCGTGCTGCGCGGTGGACAGGCCCACCGCCTCGAGACCGAGGTCGGCCGTGGCCGGCGTACGGCCGACGGCGACCAGCAGCTCGTCCGCCACGATCTGGCGGGGGTCGCCGGCCTCGTCCAGCCCCACCACGACCGGCCCGCGGGCGGACCCCTGCGTGGGCCGGTCCCGCCGGACCGTGACCACCCGGCGGCCGGTGTGCACGATGATGCCCTCCGCCTCGAAGGCCGCGCGCACCTCGTCGCCCGCGAACGGCTCCTCGTGCGCCAGCAGCCGCGGGCCGCCCTCGATGACGGTCACCTCCTCGCTGCCGAGCCGGCGGAACGCCTGTGCCAGCTCGGAGCCGACCGCTCCACCGCCGAGCACGGCCAGCCGGCGGGGCACCGCCCGCGCACCGGTCGCCGTGCGGTTGTCCCACGGCTCGGCCTCGGCCAGGCCCGGGATCGGCGGCATCGTCGCCCTCGTCCCCGTCGCCAGCACGACCGCGCGGTCGGGGCGCAGCGTCCGTTCGGCGCCGTCGGCCGCGCGGACCACCACGGTGCGCTCACCGGCCAGCCGGCCGACCCCCCGCACGACCGCCACGCCCCGGTCACGCAGCCACGGCAGCTGGCCCTCGTCGGAGTAGCCCCCGACCATCTCGTCCCGGCGGGCGAACGCCGCAGCCGCGTCAACCCGGCCGGGTACGCCACCCACACCGGCTGCGCCAGCCGCACCGGGCGCGGCCTGGGCCGCGGCGAGGACCTCGCCCGGACGGATGAGCGTCTTGCTGGGTATGCACCCCCAGTACGAGCACTCGCCGCCGACCCGCTCCCGCTCGACGACCACCACCGACAGCCCAGCCTCGGCGCACCGCCCTGCGACGACCTCACCCGCCGGACCGCCCCCGATCACCACGACGTCGGGCTGGCCCGGGGCACCGGCGGGATCTCCCGGCCCGGGCACGTCGCCTCTGCTCATCGGTCCGCCCTCCTCGTCGCGCGCGATCGGCATGGTGTGCGACCGGCATGCTGTACCGCCGGCATGACGTGCAGCCGGCATGACGTGCAGCCGGCATGGCCTGCGAGCACCGCGGCGCCTTCGGCCCGTCGCACGCGACCGTTGCGACCCACCCTCTCACCCTCCGGTGCCCCGCCGGCCCGGCACGCGGCGCACGATGCACCAACAGTGACCGAGGCCGCGCTGTCGTGCCTCGAGGTCAACGGCAGGATGGTGGGTGAGGACCTCACCTTCGACCGGTCCGTGCAGGACCACCGGGAGTTCACATGCAGCTCGCAATGATCGGACTCGGCCGGATGGGCGCGAACCTCGTTCGCCGGCTTATGCGCGACGGGCACGAATGTGTGGTCTACGACGTGAATCCGGAAGCGGTGAAGGCGCTCGCCGCCGAGGGCGCCGTCGGTGTGCACTCACTCGCGGACCTCGCGGGGGCGCTGCGCACCCCGCGGGCGGCGTGGGTGATGGTGCCCGCCGGCCTGACCGGCCAGACCGTTTTCGACCTCGCCGAGCACTTCGAGGCCGATGACGTGATCATCGACGGCGGCAACTCCTACTACCGGGACGACATCGACCGGGCCGCGAAGCTCGCCGAGCGCGGCGTGCACTACATGGACGTCGGCACGTCCGGCGGCGTGTTCGGCCTGGAGCGCGGCTTCTGCCTCATGATCGGCGGAGAGCCGCGGATCTTCTCCCGGCTGGAGCCGCTGTTCGAGACGATCGCGCCGGGTGTGGAAACCGCGCCGCGGACGCCCGGGCAGTCAGGCGAGGTCACCCAGGCCGAAAAGGGCTATCTGCACTGCGGCCCGAACGGGGCAGGCCACTTCGTCAAGATGATCCACAACGGCATCGAGTACGGCATGATGGCGGCCTTCGCCGAAGGCATGGGCATTCTGGAGAAGGCCGGCATCGGCCGGTCACAGGCCGGCCAGCACGACGCGGAGACCACACCGCTGGCTCATCCGGAGTACTACCAGTTCGACTTCGACCTCCCCGCGGTCGCCGAGGTGTGGCGGCGCGGCAGTGTGGTCAGCTCCTGGCTGCTGGACCTGACCGCCACCGCGCTGGTCGAGGACCCGGAGCTGGCCGCCTTCAGCGGGCGGGTCTCGGACTCCGGCGAGGGCCGCTGGACGGTGCTCGCCGCCGTCGAGGAGGGCGTCCCGGCGCATGTGCTGACGGCGTCGCTGTACGAGCGGTTCAGCTCCCGGGGCGAGTCGCTGTTCGCGGACAAGCTGCTCTCGGCCATGCGCAAGCAGTTCGGCGGCCACGCCGAGAAGAAGGCCTAGCCCGAGCTGCGGCTGGTGCCGGTGCCGGTGCCGCCGAGCAAGAAGTGAGGATTATGGCTGCGGCAGCAACCGAGATCCTCACTTCTTGCGGGTCACCAGGGACCCTGCCGCCCCTTTCGCCCCCATCAGCGTGAATTGTCGACACGGTGCGGGGCCCTCGCGGGCGGCAGGGCGCGCTCACCGCACGTCGGCGGAGGCCTCGACGCTCGTCCGGTCACCCATGATGATCATTGGATGGCTGCTCGGCGTCAACCAGTGGAGCACGGTCTCCATCGAGGCCTGCGGGAGGCTGACGCAGCCCCGCGTGGGCGTGTTGTGGTCCACATGCAGCCAGATGTCGCCCCCGGCCGAGTCGCCAAGCGGGCGGGTCGGATCCGACGGCGGATGGCCCGGCAGCCGGTTGTAGTCGATCGCCACGACGTAGTTGAAGGCCTCGCCCATCGGGTCACCGTCATAACTGCCGGCCTGGTAGAAGGACGGACGGTACTCATAGGGCAGCGCCGTGCCGGGGTCCGGGTAACGCCCCCCCGCCGCGGTGAGACTGAAGACGCCGATGGGACTGCGCAGATCACCCTCGACGTGATCGCGCGTCCATCCGTTGGCACCGTTGCGACCCGCGATCTGGGCGCCGACAGGCGCCCAGGGCGAATCCTCGTCGGTGCGCTGCCAGAGCATGACCTGGTTCACCGTCGCGGATTCGTCCGCTCCGGTGACGACGATGGCCTGCCGGGTGGATGAGGGGATCCGCGACATCATCAGATCGCCCACACCTGGTATCGCRCCGCCTGCCATGTCCCCGATCGTGCCCTCTTCCTTGAGGCCGGATGCTCCGTAAGCTGCCGGGGCCGGACTGGCCGACGGCACCTCACTGCGGGCGGCCGCCGCCGAAATCTCCGGATCCGCTCCGGAGTCGACCACATGTATCGCGCCGGCGGCGCCGACCACCAGTGTCGCACTGACCGCGGCCAAACCGATCGCAATCGACTGCGCGGGCACGCGACCGCCGCCCCCGTCTCCTCTCCGGCGGCCCAAGGACCGGCCGGACCTTCGGTGTGTCGACATTCCTCCGACCTCCGGGCCGAAGCCGCGCGTCTCCGGCCACCTCCACGCCCCGCACTGGACACCACCATCACACGTGCAAGCAGACTGCCGCGCGGCAACACACCCACAATTTCGCGCAGGTGTCGGTCGCACACGATACGGGCCCGCGACACCCGCCCTCGAACCGCTCCCGACCTGGCCCGACCGAATCGTTGTATGCGTTTACGGAATAGGGGCCTGGAGCCAGTCCAGGAGTAGTTTTCCACAGGCCGGCAACCCGCCATGGACACAACGGATCGACAATGACCATTGTCTGGGTATGACAGCCCGTCCCGGCCGACTCCCCTGGCAGGAGATCGCCGACCTCCAGTCAGGTGTCATCAGCGAGCGCGACGCGATCGGCGCCGGTCTCACCCGGGCCGACATCCGGGCGCGGGTCACCGCCGGCATGTGGCGGCAGCCCGCGCCGGGAGTGCTGATCACGGCGGTCGGGCCGGCCCTGGTCCAGCGAGCCTGGGCTGGCCTGCTCGCGGGCGGCCAGGGAGCGGTGCTCGGTGGGGCCACCGCCGCCGAGCTGGACGGTCTGGTCGACCACGATGACGAGGTCGTCACGGTGCTGGTTCCACCCGAGCGCCGTAACGCGCCGGTGCCCGGCGTGGCCTTCCGCCGCACGGCCCGGCTCACCCCGGCGGACGTGCACCGCGCCCGGCTGCCACCCCGCACCGTGCCGGCCCGTTCCGTCGTCGACCTGGCCGAGTGGTCCGGCGACCGCGGCGCGGCCCGCACCGTGGTCGTCGATGCCCTGGGCCAGGGTTTCGTCACCGTCGAGGCGATGCGGCGGGCGCTGGCGCGCCGCGGGCCGATCACCCGGCGCACCCTGATCGGCGAGACGCTCGACGATCAGAGCCGCCGTACCCCGAAACTGCTGTCCCGCCTCTACCGGCAGATCGAGATCGCCTTCTCGCTGCCCACCGGGCAGACAGTGGCCGTCGGCTCCCCCGACCTTCCCACCGGCCGGCTCGACGTCTGGTATCGGCCCTGGCGGGTGCTTGTGCGCGTCGGCAGACCCGGTCCGGCCCGGGTGCTTTCGGCCACGAAAGTGGTCCTCACTGTGCCTGCCGAACATCTCTGGGAGACCCCGGAGGAGGTCGCCGCCCTGGTCGGGGCGGCGCTGCGGGAGCTCGCCCCGATCCGTCCCGCCGCTGGTCCCGACGCCTGCACCGACCACGCCGAGCCGTCCGGCGAATGGCACGAACCGGTACGTGACGAACTTGGCGAAGATGACCAAGGGGGTGGCGAAGGGGTGGCGCCTGCCGTAGCGTCGAGGCAGATGCGGGAGCTTCCACCCTGGGAGGCTGAGAGGGCGGCCGGGCAACAGCCGGTGCCGCCGACCGCCTGAACCTGTCCGGGTAATTCCGGCGTAGGGAGTGATCAAAGGTGGTGCGTCCCATCCAGCCCGCGCAAGCTGAGTCCACTTCGTCCGAGAATGCACCGATTTCCTCCGGGCCGGGGCTTGCGTCCCAGCAGCCAACGGCCACGATTCCCGCCCCCACTCCGGCCTCCACCCCCGGCCCGGCCGGCGCCGAGGCGGACGGAATTCTGGCCCGGCCGTTCCCCGGCAGCCGCAAGACCTATCTGACCGGTTCCCGGCCCGACCTTCAGGTGCCCATGCGCGAGGTCGCGCTGAGCACCGGCGACAGCCTCGTCCTCTACGACACCTCCGGGCCGTACACCGACCCGGGCGCCGGGGTGGATGTGCGGCGGGGCCTGCAGGCACTGCGGTCCAGCTGGATCATCGACCGCGAAGACACCGAGGAGATCACAGGTCGGGCCGTCCAGCCCGCCGACGACGGGCGCAGCAGGACGAGCGCACCCGAGGCCGACCTGTTCATCGGTTCCGCACGCGCGCCGCGGCGGGCACTCGCCGGCCAGGCGGTGACGCAGCTCGCCTACGCCCGGCGGGGCGAGATCACCCCGGAGATGGAGTTCGTGGCGCTTCGGGAAGGCCTGGCGCCGGAGCTGGTGCGGGACGAGATCGCCGCCGGGCGGGCGGTCCTGCCGGCGAACGTGAACCATCCGGAGAGCGAGCCGATGGCCATCGGCCGCAACCTCCTGGTAAAGATCAACGCGAACATCGGCAACTCGGCCGTCGCCTCGTCCATCGAGGAGGAGGTCGAGAAGATGGTGTGGGCGACCAGGTGGGGCGCCGACACCGTGATGGACCTGTCGACGGGCAGGAACATCCACACCACCCGCGAGTGGATCATCCGCAACTCGCCCGTCCCGATCGGTACCGTCCCGATCTACCAGGCGCTGGAGAAGGTCGGCGGCAAGGCCGAGGAGCTCACCTGGGAGGTCTACCGCGACACCGTCATCGAGCAGGCCGAGCAGGGTGTGGACTACATGACGGTCCATGCCGGCGTGCTGCTGCGGTACGTGCCGATGACCGCGAAGCGCAAGACCGGCATCGTGTCGCGGGGTGGCTCGATCCTGGCCGCGTGGTGCCTCGCCCACCACCAGGAGAACTTCCTCTACACGAACTTCGCCGAGCTCTGCGAGATCCTGCGCGCCTACGACGTCACCTTCTCCCTCGGTGACGGGCTGCGCCCCGGGTCGATCGCCGACGCGAACGACACCGCGCAGCTCGCGGAGCTGGCCACGCTGGGCGAGCTGACCCAGGTGGCGTGGGAGCACGACGTCCAGGTGATGATCGAGGGCCCGGGCCACGTCCCGATGCACAAGATCAAAGAAAACATGGACCTGCAGGCCGAGCTGTGTCATGACGCGCCCTTCTACACGCTCGGTCCGCTCACCACCGACATCGCGCCCGGCTACGACCACATCACCTCCGCGATCGGCGCGGCGATGATCGGTTGGTACGGCACGGCGATGCTCTGCTACGTGACCCCCAAGGAGCACCTCGGCCTGCCGGACCGTGAGGACGTCAAGGCCGGCGTAATCGCCTACAAGATCGCCGCCCACGCGGCGGACCTGGCGAAGGGGCACCCGGGCGCGCAGGCCTGGGACGACGCTCTCTCCGACGCCCGGTTCGACTTCCGCTGGGACGACCAGTTCAACCTCTCGCTGGACCCGGAGACCGCTCGGGAGTACCACGACGAGACACTCCCGGCGGCGCCGGCGAAGGCCGCGCACTTCTGCTCCATGTGCGGCCCGCACTTCTGCTCGATGCGCATCACCCAGGACGTCCGCAAGTACGCCGCCGAGCACGGCCTCGAGACCGAGGAGGCCGTGCAGGCCGGGCTCGCGGAGAAGTCCCGGGAGTTCGCCGAGCAGGGCTCCCGCATCTACCTGCCGCTCGCCGACCAGCAGGCGACCTGATACGTGAGCCTGCTGATCTCTGCGGCTGCTGATCTCTGAGGTTTCCGGTCCCTTGGGCTACCCAGCCGGCCGTCGCCCCCGTCCGGGCGGCGGCCGGTTCGCGTTTCAGGCGGATCCGAGCCTCCGTTCAAAGATCATGGAATTTTGGTCGTTCTGACGACCAAAATCCTCAACTCTTGCCCAACTCTTGCCTGGCAGCAACGGCGGCGGCTGCCGCAGCCCGCGGCGGCGGCTCGAATAGCCGCAGAACGGCACAGCGGCACAGCGGCACAGCGGCGAACCGCTGGGGTGCCAGGCCGGGTCAGCCTTCCTTGCGGGCGAGCACCCGGTAGGTGTTGGAGCGTCTCCCCCGTGCCAGCACGGGCCGGGTCAGCCTGTCCAGCCCCCAGGCCAGCCCGAACGGGACGACCGCGGCCAGCAGCAGGACCGCCCGCAGCACCCGCCGGCCGATCCCGGCCCGGCTGGCGTGCACCCACGGCTCGGGCTTCGGGGCGAGGTTCGCGATGAGCAGCCGCAGGGCACGGGTGAGGTCGCCGGGGCGCTGCGCCGGGCCGAACTGGACCACGATGGGGCGCATCCCGCGGTCCTCGAGCGCCGCGAGCAGGTTGTCGACCGGGATGTAGTGCTGCCGGCGCGGCACGTCCCAGCCAGCCCAGTAGCGCCCCAGCCAGCGGGCGGCCGGGCAGGACGGGTTCGGCAGCTCGAGCAGCAGATGGCCGCCGGGCGGCAGGGCCTTCACCGCGCCGTCCAGCTCCTCGGACGGATACCGGGTGCGCTCCAGATAGCCGAACATGCTGATCACGTCATAGCGCCCGGCGATGCTGTCCGCCACCTGCACGAGCTCGCCCTGGTAGGCGGCCTCCACCCAGCCGCGCGCGCACGCCTCGTCGATCGCGTCGGTGACGTCGAGCGCCCCGAAGGTGGTCATCGGCCAGTGCCGCCGCGCGACGTTGCAGAAGTGCCCGAAGCCGGCGCCGACGTCCAGCCAGGCCCGCGGGGTGACATGGGGTCGCAGCAGCTCGGCGCGGGCACGGTCCGCCGGCGCCTCGCGCATCCGGGAGTGCTCGGCGGCCTCGACGGCGAAACCGTCCCGCCAGTCCCGCTCGTAGTAGTCCTGGCCGTCCGGGGTGAGCGCCGGGTTCAGGAAGATGTGGCCACAGCGCCGGCAGGCGTCGAGCCGGAAGCTGCCGGGCTTGCCCATGGTGAGATCCACCGAGCGCAGCCGGACGGTCAGATGCCCGGAGCCGCACCACGGGCATTCGGTGCCGGTCGCCTCGCGCAGCCGCCCGACGCGGCGGGCGCGGGCGACGTACCAGGCCGTCGTCTCCTCCCGGTGGCGGCGCCGGTCCTCCTTCACCGGGTCCGCGGGCAGCCCCGCGGCCTTCGCCTCGGCGGCGCGACGCCCGGCACGCACCGAGTGGATGACGAACAGCACGATGCCGAGGATGCGCACGATCGGGCTGCGGATCAGGTCCCGCGGGGCGAGCGGAACCTTTCCCGCGCACACGAAGAACGGCTGGAACCAGAAGAGCAGCATCGCCACATACGCCAGGTTCTGGCTGACCTGGGATCCGATCGCCGTCCCGATGTGCGGCGCGAACGGCATGTACAGGCTGGCCGGGGTGCACGCGTAGGCACGCTGCTGGACCCGCACCCGCATGGCCGCGTCGTCCCGCGCGGCCTGCAGGCCGTGCACGACCACGAGGTCCGTCGCGTCCGGGGCGTACCGCTTGAGCGCAGCGGTGATGTCGACCAGCTCGACCGGGTCGAAATCCTCCCGGGGCGTGATCCCGATCCGGTCCAGCAGAACGCGGTGGACGAGGATCGCCTGGAAGGCGCCCCGGCCCGCGGCCGTGCGGTCGGCCCGGTAGGTGCGGGTGTCGACCATGCGGGCCACGTCGAGCGCACGCTCGACCGTCAGATCGCCGGGGATGAGGTCGAGCGCCAGCAGCCGCTCACGGCGGGCATGGTTGCTCGCGGCCCGGCAGGCTGCCTCGGACAGGCGCACACCCTCGGCGACGAGGAACACGTGGGCCGGGTCCACCGGCCGGCCGGACGCCACCGCGGTGTCCAGCCGGCGCAGCCGGCCACGCAGCCGGACGCCGTTCGCCACGAGCCCGACACACACCAGAACCGGCACCAGGAGCAGCACCGTTCTCATGCCGCCACCGATCCTCCCGCCGCCACGTCACGCCCAACCGTCGCAACGTCGCGCCCAACCGTCGCACCGGTCTGAGCCGTTGCACCAGTTCCAGCCCCGACACCAGCTCCAGCCGTCACCCGAGCTCCGGCCACGCTAGGGCAGCAGCTTCTCAATTTGGTGGGCGGCGGTCACGACCCCGCCCGCGGCGGTGAACTCGTCCCGCAGCCGGGTGGCCGCGGCCCGGTAGGACGGCTCGTCCAGCACCGCGCCGACCGCGGTCGCCAGCGTCGCCGGGGTCGAGCGCCCGAAGCGCACCCGCAGCCCCGCACCGGCCCGCACCACCTGCTCGGCGATGATCGGCTGATCGTCCCGGACGGGTGCCACCACCAGCGGCACGCCGTGCGAGAGCGCCTCGCACACCGTGTTGTTGCCGGCGTGGCAGACAACCGCGTCCAGCGAGGGCATGAGTTCCACCTGCGGCACGAACGACCGGACCAGCAGGTCGTCGGGTGCCTTCTCGGCCAGGTCGTCCAGCGACCCCGCCGGCGCGACGATGACGCCCTGCACCCGGTCGGACATCCCCAGCAGTGCTTCGGCCGCCGCGCGCAGGAACCGCCCGCCGGCTTCCCTGGTGACCGTGCCCAGCGAGACCAGCACGGTGCGGCGGTCGGAGTCGAGCCAGGTCCAGGGGAAGTCCGGGGACTCCCGGCGGACACCGGCCGCGCACCCGACGAACACATGGTGCGACGGGTGGCCCCCGGGACGCAGCAGGGAGGGCACCGAGCAGATCAGGGTCAGTTCCTCGGAGAAACGCAGATCGGTGCGGGTCGCCTCCGGTTCGGGCACGCCGTTCGCGACCTGGAACTGGTGCAGCTGCTGGGCCACCCAGTTCCCGATGCCCGCGAGCACGGCATACGGATCGTCGGACTCGGCCGACGTCGTCGCGAGGGTCACCCAGCGGGCCTCGCTGCGGCGCACGGCCAACGCCGCACCGACGGCCTGCTGATCGACGACGACGACGTCCGGACGCCACTGGTCGATGATCGTGGTCACGTCGCGGGCCATCGAGTCACCCAGCGGCAGGATGAACTCCTCCCACAGGAACTTCAGCGACGCGGGCCCGCGCAGCGAACGGGAGCGGGCCTCCAGCTCGCCGCGCTGCTCCGCGGTGATCTCGCCGGGCAGCGCGATGAGCGACACCTCCGGCGGCACGAGCGGTCCGACGACACCCGAATGCCCGACCAGCGCGACCTGCTGGCCACGTGCGGCCAGTTCGCCAGCGATGCCCACCGCCGGGTTCACGTGGCCGGTCAGCGGCGGCACCACGAAGAGAATGCGGCCCATCAGTGCTCCTGGTCAGATCGGGCGTCCACCGCAGGCGTCCGCTCAGGGCTCAGGCGCTCAGACGCTCAGGCGTCCGCCGGCAAGCCCGCGGCGGCGGTCGGCGCGGCCGACACAGCCGGCGAGGCTGACACAGCCGGTGCGGCTGCCGCGGCTGACAGCGAGGCCGTCCGGTGCTCACCGTTGAGATCGGGCGGCGGGATCATCTCCCGGATCCAGGCCGGGGTGTTGAAGCCGGCACCCCGCACCTGGTGGCGCGGCATCGGCTCGTCGCGCTGGAACAGCCACCACCGCAGCAGGTCCCGCATGTAGTCGGCGGCCTCCCGCAGCACCATGTGGGTGGTCTGCTCCAGCACCACCAGCGTGCAGTCGGGCACCAGCTCGGCGAGCCCCTCGGCCTGGTCGATGATCTCCGAGTTCGCGCCGTAGACCGCCAGGACGGGCATCGGCAACGCGGCCAGCGCCTCCCGCGAGAACGGCGGCGTGGCCAGCATGTCCTCGGCGACCGAGGTCTCCTTCAGCAACGCCTGGGCGGAGCGCGCGATCCTGGTGAGCGCGCGACCGGCCGTGTTGGCGAGCCAGTACTCGACCTCGTCGTCGGTGACCGCCGCGAGCACCTGGGTCAGCGAGCGGGCCATCTCCTCGCCGAGCCCCTCGATGAGGAATGGCGGCTCGACGAGCGTCAGGCTCGCGACCCGGTCGGGGTTCGCCAGGCCGAACGCGAGGGTCAGCGTCGCGCCGTAGCTGTTGCCGACGATGTGGACCGGCCGATCCACATCGAGCTCGTCCAGCAGGGCCGAAAGGTCCGCCAGCGAGTCGGCCATGGTGTAGCCGGTCGGCGTCCGTTCGCTGCGGCCGTGGCCACGCAGGTCGTAGCAGATCACGTCGCACCCCGCGCCGGCCAGGCAGTTGCCCAGCGCGAAGTAGAAACTGGAGATGTTGTCCACTACCATGCCGTGCACCATGACGACGACCGGCGAGTCCGTGCCGGCCCCGCTCTTCGGTCCCAACCGCTGCACATGCAGACGAACGCCGTTGGCGACGATCTCAGCCACGCGCCTTCTCCCTAGCTTCGTTCACAGAGGTTGCCTACGCGGTCCGCTCGGGACCCACACGAGATGAGATTTCGGCCCGGTGCCACCGGGTCGCGGAGTGCTACCGGGCTGCCGAGTGGTACCGGGCCGCCGAGTCCTACCGGGCCGCTGACGGTGCGGCGTCGTGGGCGCTGTCGACGATGAAGTCGACGACCTCCCCGACCTTCATGTTGATCACCTGGTCGACGTCCATCTCCGACAGGAAGCCGACGAAGTCGACGTGCTCCCCGTAGGTCTCCCTCAGCCGGTCGGCGAAGGTGACGAACTCGATGCTCTCGAGCTCCAGGTCCTCGTTGAACGAGGTGTCCATCTCGATCGACATGTCGACGATGTACTCCTCGCCGATCACGTCCCGCAGGATCGCCGCCACCTCGGAGAGCACACGTTCCGCGCTGGCCGTCTGGTCCGCGCTCGCGGTGGCGGTCGGCTGGTCGGTGGTCATCGCTGTCTCTGCTCCTTCTGTTGTTGGGGTCGCGGGTCGGCGAACCGCTCCGCTCCGGCCCTCGCCGCCTGTCCGGCCTGCTCGCCCTGTCCGGTCCGTTCGAGCTGTTCGGCCGGTGGGATCTGTCCGGTCCGCTGGAGCTGTGGCGAGGTCCACGCCACGACATAGTTGCCCAGGTAGCCCCCGGCCTGAGCAACCAGCCGGTCGGCAGGCTCGAGATCCGTCCGCGGCCGCCCGGTGGTGTCCATGGTGCGCAGCGCGACCCAGCGCGGCCCGTCAGCGTCACCCCGGCCGCCCGAGATCCGCGCCGACGCAGCCGCGAGGACCGGAATCCGCAGCGGCGCCGGAAGTCCGGGCCGCTCACCCGGCTCGCCGACGGGACGAACCACCACCCCACCGGGACCGTGCGTCACCCCGGCGGCCACCGGCCGGCCGCCCTGAACCGGTCGGCCGACGACGAACCGCCGGGGATCGCCGGCCGGTCCGCTCCCGTCCGGCTTCACCGCCGCGCCCGCCGTCGTCACGCCCGCCGTCGTCACGCCCGACGTCGCCACGTCCGATGCCGCCGCGACTGCGCCCGCGTCCGCCGTCGTCGCCTTCGCCGCCGCCTCCTTCGCCGCCGCGAACCGGGCGAACCACACCGCCCGGGTGTCCGGGTCGTCCCCGGCCAGCTCGTCGAGCAGGCGCAGCTCCGGCTCGGCGAGCACGACCGCCTCCGCGGCCCGGTCCCGCCGTTCCACCCGGCCCAGCCCGATGCCCAGGCCTGCCCCGGCAGCCGCGTTCCGGCCTACGCCTACATCTACGCCGACGTCCACGCCCGACCCGCGCTCCGGAGCCCCGTCCGCCACGATCGCGACCGCGATCTCCGGACGGTGCGCGGCGCTGACCGCCGGTCGGTGCAACGTGGGCAGCTCGGGCCGGGCCGGTACCGCGGCCACCACTGGCTGGCCCGACGCCTGGTTCGACACGCCGACCTCGATCGGCCAGACCTCGCCGGCCCCGCGCTCCCACCAGTGCCGGCGCACCGCGTCCTTGACCGCGATACGTCCCAGCAGCCAGGAGCGCGCCGCGAGCGGGTTGTGCCGCGCCAGCTGCTCGCGCTCGGCCGCGTCGAGGTAGTGGCGCAGCGACAGCTCCCGGGAGGCCGGATCCCGCCAGTGCTCCGTCACGACCAGCCAGCCGTCCGCGGTGGACTGGCCCTGCGTGTTGGCCTCCGGCGCCATCGCCATCGACCACAGGACGTCGTCCTCGGTGAAACGCCGGTCGGTCCAGCCGCGCACGTGTGCCCACAGACGGCCGTCGGTGTGGCGCAGCTCCATGTCCGCGGTCGCGGAGCGGTCGGTGACCTCCCGGATCCGCCCCAGGTAGGTCAGCTCCGCCCCGGTGCCCGGCTGCGGGCCGAAGAAGCGGATCGACGCCACCGACGCGGGGAAGAGCAGCCAGTCCGACGGGAGGTACTGCATTCCCCAGTAGCCGAAGAACTGGCCGGCGTTGTCGAGCAACGCGCCGCTGGCGTGCGTCACCCGCAGCCGGCCCCGCAGGCCGGTCGGCGCCAGCCCGTCGACGGACTCGATGCCCTGGTAGCCGGGGCCGTGGAACAGCAGCCGATCGTCGTAGATGGCTCGGCCGGAATGCGGCGAGGAGGCCTCGCCGGGGATCACCACCTCGCCCGCCGCCCCCGCGCACGGGGCGAACCCGGTGGAGACGTCGGTCGTCGCGGGCGGTGCCGGGTGGTTCGCGGCGAAGACCACGGTCGCCCGGGTGTAGCCGACCACGTCGACCCTGATCTCGTCCAGCGTGAGCGGGGTGCAGGTGATGGTCACCTGCACCGGCGGTTCGATCGCGAGCCAACGGGTGGCGCGGACGTCCTTCACCTCGACCACGACCCGGCCCGGACGCAGCGCGGCGGCCTCCGCGATGATCATCTCGAGCACGCCCGTCAGCGGCACGACCGGGAACAGGTCGGACGGATCGGGCCAGCCCGGCGGCTGCCGGTAGAAGCAGTGGTCGATCACCTCGGGCATCGTCGCCAGCGAGAGCTCGCGCCGCACGGTGTGACGACCGTCGGGTCCGACCGCCACCGGAGCCGACGCGGCCACCGGAGCCGCCGACGCGGCCGGGGCGGACAGCCCGGTCGCGGGTGCCGGGGTGGCCGGGGTCGGTCGCTGGCTGCCCGCCCAGCGGTCCGTGACGGTGGACAGCGCTGCGGAGGTGTCCGCGATCGCGGCGCCCAGTTCAGCCAACACCGGGTGCCCGCCAGTGGCGGGAGCCCCGGTGGTCACCGGGCGGGGGCCGGCGGCGGGCGCCGTGCTCGCCGGACCCGCCGCGCCCGCCGGACCCGCCGCGCCCGCCGGACCCGCCGCGCCCGCCGGACCCGTCGCGCCCGCAGGCTGGACGCGGCTCGCCGCGGCGGCCGGCCGCACCCGCGACGCGACCATCGCTGCCGACAGGTCCGGTGCGTCCGGCCCGAGCCGGACCAGCGGGGTTCCGAGCTTCAGGCGCACCTCGCGGGCGGACCGCGACGCGGACACCGCCCTCGCCGGCTGACGGGGACCGCCGCCCGCCCTGTCAGCCGCAGCCGCAGCCGCGGCCGGGGACGCATCCGCAGACGCGGCTGCGGATGCGGGTGCGCGGGCGGGAGCTGAGGTCGCGGGCAGGTCGCCCGTCGCCGGCCTGGCCCGGCAGGGCAGCAGGTCCAGGCGCGGCGCGGCGCCCTCCGCCCACAGCGCCACGGCGACCCGCCGGAGCTGGTCCAGACCGGACCGCTTGGTCGTGTTCGTCACCAGCGACGCATGCTCGTCGCCCGGGCCGCTCAGGGTGTCGTCCACGAAACCGGCGACGCTGCCCATCCCGACCTGGACGAACACGCGGACGCCCGCGCCGTGCAGACTCCGCGCCAGCTCTCTGAACCGCACCGGCTCAAGCAGATGCCGGACAGCGAGCTCCCGGATGTCTGCGTGTTCGGGTGGATACGGAGCCACAGTAGTAGCCGACCATACCGGCACATTCGGGGTGCGCAGGGGGGTGGCAAACAGCCCATCACGCAGCCGCGCGAGGTGCGGACGCAGGAACGGCGAGTGGAAGCCGGAGCGGAAGGGCAGCGTCTGCCCCAGCACGCCCCGCGCACGCAGCCGGGCCAGCGCGGTGTCCACACTTTCGACCCGCCCACAGATGATCGACTGGTGCGGGCAGTTGTCGTGGGAGACGACGATGTCGGGCAGGTCCGCGATCACCTCGGCGGCGACGTCCGCGCCGCAGCCCAGTGCGCCGAACACGACCCCGGGCACCTCCACCGACGCCGGGTCGAAGGCACCGATGAAGTCGTCGGCGTAGTCCTCGGGGATCAGGCCGGCGGAGATCATGGCGTTCCACTCGCCCACGCTGTGCCCACCGACCAGGTCGGGAAGCACGCCGAGGGTGCGCAGAGCCTGGTCGAGGACCCGGCCGACCTGCACGCTGGCGACGCCGTGCAGCCCGAGATCCGTGGTGTCGCCGAGCGCCGGGCGAGACAGCCCGAAGTGATCACAGACGTCGTCGATCCGCGGGGTGAACTTGTCCTCCAGCCCACAGAAGAGAAACGCCAGCCGCGGCGCCGGTGCCGCGGTCGCCGCCGGGGCTCCGGGAGCGGCTGCGGCCGGAGCTGCGGCTGTGGCTGTGGCTGTGGCTGTCCCCGCCTCGGCGAGCAGTGGCGCGGAGGTGAACCAGAGGTCGTTGCGGCCCCGCCACGCGGTTCCACGGGCCGCCACGGTGCGAGCGAGGGCGAGGCGCCGCGGCGTCGGCGCCACCAGCGCCAGCCGGACCGGCCCGCCGGTCGGGGCCTGGGCCGCGTCGTCCCGGCCGAGCAGCACGGCGTCGGGCACGGAGAGCTGTTCGACGATCTCCGCCACCGACGAGCCCGCGAGCAGCAGCACCGGCTCGGCGGCCGGGTCGGCGACCAGAGCCGCGCCCGTCCAGGCCGCGCCGACACCCGCGGCGGCGGCCGCACGGGCCCCAGCGCCGGCCCCAGCGCCGGCCGCGGCGCCGACGCGACCGCCGCCGCCGCCGACGGGGTCGACCGCGCCCACGTGGTCGTCCAGGCACTCCTCGATGACGACGTGGGCGTTCACACCTCCGAAGCCGAAGGCGTTCACACCGGCGCGGCGCGGCGTCGCGCCCACCGGCTCCCACGGGACCGCCGTGGGCACCGGTGCGAACCGGCTGCCCTCGAACAGCGGATGGGGCTCCTCGCAGTGCAGGGTCGGCGGCAGGGTGCGGTGATGCAGCGCGAGCACGGCCTTGATCAGCCCGGCCATACCGGCCGCGGGCATCGCATGACCGATCATCGACTTCACCGAGCCGAGGCCGACCGGACCGGCGCCGGCCGCGTCGTCGCCGAAGACCTTCGTCAGCGTCGCGAGCTCCGCGCCGTCCCCGGCCGGGGTCGCGGTGCCGTGTGCCTCGATCAGGCCCACCGCACCGGGCCGCGCCGGGTCGAGGCCGGCGTCCGCCCAGGCTCGTTCGATCGCCAGGATCTGCCCGGAGGACGCGGGAGCCATCAGGCTCGCGGTGCGTCCGTCGCTGGACGAGCCGGCGCCGCGCAGCACCGCGTAGACCCGGTCTCCGTTCGCCCGGGCGTCGGCGAGCCGCTTGAGGACGATCATGCCGACGCCCTCGCCCATCAGGACGCCGTCGGCCCGGCGGTCGAACGGACGGATCCGCTGCGTCGGCGAGAGCGCGCGCAGCAGGGTGAACAGGCTCCAGAAGGAGACCTCGTGCACGAGGTGCACACCGCCGACGATCATCGCGCCGGCCCGGCCGCTCGTCAGCTCCCGCATCGCGGTGTCGACCGCGATCAGGGAGGAGGCGCAGGCCGCGTCGACCGTGTACGCCGGGCCGTGCAGGTCGAGGCGGTTCGCGATGCGCGACGCCGCCAGGTTGGGCACCAGGCCGATGGACGCCTCGGGCCGCTGCGGGCCCAGCCGGGCCAGGAACGCGTCGACCACCTCGTCCACGGCGGATTCCGGGACGTCCGGCAGCACCTCGCGCAGCGTCGTCGCGAGCTGGTGGGACGTCCGGACCCGCTGCTCCAGGCGGGCGACCCCGGGCCCGACGTACCCGCCCCGGCCGACCACGACGCCGACACGGCCGGTGTCCCCGAGTGCCTCGACACCGCCGGCGTCGTCCATGGCCTCGGCGGCGAGCCGCAGGGCGAGCAGCTGGTCGGGCTCCGCCCAGTCCACCGAGACCGGGACGATGCCGAAGCGCGCCGGGTCGAACGTGGCGAAGTCATCCACGAACCCGCCGCGGCGGCAGTAGAAACCGCCGCCGTCGGGACGCCGGTCACCGCGATCACCGGGACCACCGCGGTCGGGTTCCGCCGCGTAGTACTCGTCGAGGTCCCAGCGGCCGGGCGGGACGTCGCGGATCGCGTCGACCCCGCCGACGATGTTGTTCCAGTACGTGCCCAGGTCGCCCGCGCCGGGGAACAGCGCGGACATCCCGACCACGGCGATCTCGTGCCCGCCGCCCCCGCGATCGGGCAGCGGGCGGCTGGGCGTCGAACGCTCAGGCATGGGACGACGACCCCGCGGACGACGATCCGGCGGACGACGATCCGGCGGACGACGGCCGGGAGGTGAAGGATGCTGCTTCGCCGCACATCTGCACGACCTGGACGGGCGCGCCCGGGACCGGCTCGCGCAGTTCCCTGAGCAGCGCGGCGACCCCCTCGTCAGGATCGATCAGGCCGATGCCGCGGCGGGCGTACTCCCGCGCCAGCTCCTCGGAGACCATGCCGCGACCGGCCGCGGCGCCGGCCTCGACTCCCCACGGGCCCCAGTCGACGCTGACGACGCGGCCGGTCAGACGCGCCGAGGCCCGGTGGGCGAGCACGTCGAGGGCGTCGTTGGCAGCGGCGTAGTCGACCTGCCCGCGGTTGCCGAACACCCCGGCGACGCTGCCGAAGAGCACCACGAAGCCCACATCCGGCCGCAGGGCGTCCAGCAGCGCGCCCGCGCCGTCGACCTTCGTGCGGAACACCCGGTCGAAGGACTCCGGCGCCTTGCTCCTCAGCAGTCGATCCTCCAGGACGCCGGCCCCGTGCACCACGCCGTCGAGGCGGCCGTGGCGGGCGTACACGTCGGCGACGACCGCCGCGACTGCCGCGCCGTCGCGCACATCCACCGCGTGATAGCGCACGGACGAGGCGGCCTCACCCAGCGCCGCCAGCGTCGCGCGGATCTCCCGCTCCGCCAGGATGCGTCCGATCCGCTTCTCGATCTCCGCCGGCCTGCGCACACCGGTCTCGATCAACGCCCGGCGCAACGCCGGGGCGTCCAGGGCGGCCACCGTCGCCGGGTCCTCGGGTCCGTCCGGGATCGGCGTGCGACCCACCAGCTCGACCGCGCAGCCGGTGGCCCGCGCCAGCGCCAGGGCGGTGCGGGCGGTGATGCCGCGCGCGCCGCCGGTGAGCAGCACCACTCCGGAGGCGTCCAGCCCCGCCGGACCCGCCGTGCCGCGGCCGTCGGGCGCCAGCTCCACCGCTCGCAGCTCCGGCGTGATCCGGATGTTCTCCCGATAGCCGA
This sequence comes from Frankia sp. CcI49, assembly GCF_001983215.1. Classification (NCBI taxonomy): domain Bacteria; kingdom Bacillati; phylum Actinomycetota; class Actinomycetes; order Frankiales; family Frankiaceae; genus Frankia; species Frankia sp. CcI49. The sequence continues at coordinate 91,871 of NZ_MOWP01000029.1, read as the reverse complement.
CGACAACCGGCGCCGCCGGGTCGAACATCTCGGCCAGCAGCCGCTCCGCGATCCGGCGCGGCGCCGCCTTCGGATGGACATCGACCAGCCTGACCTCGGTGTCCGGCAGCTCATGCGCGAGCGTCCGGACCAGGCCGGCCAGGCCGACGCCCGGCGCCAGCTCGGCGTCGTCGCCGCCACGGCCGAGATCCCCGCCGAGGCCCGTCACCACGAACAGGCGCCGCGGCCCGGCAAGCGCAGCCGCCCGCAGGGCTCCGAACGCCTCCGGAAGGCCACTGCCCACGCTGGCCGGCGAACCCGCCGACGCGACCCAGAACAGGCCGTCCGCACCGGGCTCGGCCTCAAGCTGTGCCACCGCCTCCGCGTTGTCCGCCGAGACGATGCGGACCTGGGCTCCGGCCTGCTCCAGCAGGGAGGACAACGCCAGCCCGATGCCGAGGTCACCCTCGACGACGACGAACCGCGTGCCGGCCAGCGACGAGGCCCGGCCCGCCGCCACGAGCGCGTCCCAGGAGGGGACAGCCGGCAGCGTGACATGGTCGATCACGAATCGCCGCAGCGGGATCCGCGTCACGGGGAGGGCCACGCCCGCGGCCCGTGCCGTTGGTGCGGTCAGCGTGGCCGGCACGGCCGGTGTCACTGGCACGGCCGGTGCGGTGACGCGGGCGGCGAACGTCGGATCAGTGGCGCCCCGCGGAGCGGACAGCACACCCCAGCTCTCCGGGGCCAGCGACGCCTGCGCCGTGCGGCCGGCAAGCTCCGCCGGTGACGGCACCGGCACCGAGGCCGACGTCACGGGCGCTCCGTCCAGGACCGCGACGCCCGCGCGCCCGCTGCGGGAGACGGGGGCAAGGGCCGAGGCCGGCGCGGCCGTGGACGCCCGCCCGGCGCCGGCACCCACGGAGACGGGAGCCGGCCGCGCGATCCCGCCGCCGGGCCGGTCGCCGCCGCCCTGCTCGGGCAGCCCCAGCGACCCACCGAACTCCGCGGAACCGCCGGTGCGGCCGGCCGAGACGGGCACAGCACCCGCCCGGCCAGCTCCCGCTCGGCCGGTGTTCCCCGGGCCGGTGCCCGCTGGTCCCGATCCCGTCGGGGCGGAGCCCGCGGAGCCCGCGGAGCCGGAAAGCGTTGGGCCGGAGCCCGCGCCGCCGCCTTCGGAGCCACCCGCAGCCCCGCGCTCGACGATCCAGGAGGCGATACCCCGAACCGTCTTCACCGCCGCCAACTCCTCCACCACCGACTCATCCACCTCGGACAAACCGGAACCCGCACCACCAGCACCCACACCCGGCAGACCCACCCGCCCGGCAAGCTCCCCGAGAATCTCCGTCCGCTTGATCGAATCAATCGACAGATCAGCCTCAAGATCCAGATCAGGCTCCAGCATCTCCACCGGATAACCCGTCAACTCCGCGATCACCCCGACCACCGACTCGGTCACCACCTCCAGCGACAACCCCGGCACCACCACCGGGACGTCCACCGAAGCCGGAACCGCGGCAGCCGAGACCGGGACCGCCGGGACAGCAGCCGGGCCCGCGGGCGCCGCACGCTCGACGATCCAGGAGGCGATACCCCGAACCGTCTTCACCGCCGCCAACTCCTCCACCACCGACTCATCCACCTCGGACAAACCGGAACCCGCACCACCAGCACCCACACCCGGCAGACCCACCCGCCCGGCAAGCTCCCCGAGAATCTCCGTCCGCTTGATCGAATCAATCGACAGATCAGCCTCAAGATCCAGATCAGGCTCCAGCATCTCCACCGGATAACCCGTCAACTCCGCGATCACCCCGACCACCGACTCGGTCACCACCTCCAGCGACAACCCCGGCACCACCACCGGGACGTCCACCGAAGCCGGAACCGCGGCAGCCGCAACGGTCGCCTCGGCGGGCACCGCGACCAGCGGCGGCACCGCCGGCACGGCAACCTCAGGAGCAGCAGGCATCTCGGGCGCAGCAGGCACCACCGGGGCAGCCGGGTAGGTGGTCAGCGCTCCGTTGTGGTGCCCGTTCGGCCCCGACGACAGCTGCGTCACGCCGTTCGGCACCGGCACCGGCACCGGCACAGGCTCGAGCGCAGGCGCAGCCATCGGCACCGCAGCGGTCGCCGGTGTCGGTGCCTGCCGGGCCGCGCCGAGGTAGGTCAGCAGGACATCCCGCTGGGCGGCCACGAGGTCGCGACCGGTCCGCAGGAACTCCAGCATGATCGTGTCGGCCGGGCCCGCCGCGGGCAGCGGCGCCGGGCTGGCGGCCGGAGCCGGGCCGGCCGGCACCGCTGTACCCGCCGGCAGCGCCGGGTAGGCCGCGGGGTCAGGGCCGGGGTGGCGACCGGCGGACGCGGGACCCGCCCCGTTCGCACCAGCACTCCCCGATGGGTGGCCGGGCAGCTGCCCGTCGAACGTCCGAAGATCGCTCATTGGAGAACCTCCCACCGTGTCACCGGGCCTCGCACCCAGCTGTTCAGGATCATGTCGAGGCGCCGGGACGTCGCCACCGGCCCCGGTCACCACTGCCGCGCCGTTGAGCGCCGCCGCTCCATTGGGCACAGCCGCCCCGTTGAGCACCGCCGGCCCGGCCGGCGTGGCTTCCCCGTCCGGTGCCTGTGCGGTGGCGCTGATCCGCCGGGCGGGCAGCAGGCCGCCCGGCAGATGGCCGCCGTCGCTGGTCCGCACGTAGGCACCGTCGATCAGCCAGCCGGGGCGCCGCGGCATCGCGCCGGGGGCGACCACCCGGGTGTCCCGGCCGACGAACAGCGGGGACGGGTCGACATCCGCGCCCGCGACCGCGAGCTCGGCCACCGCGAGCAGCAGCCGTCGCAGGCCGGGCTCGCCGGCGGCGTCGGTCGCCACGACCCGGTGCGGCCGCCCGGCGAGGATCTTGCCGGCGAGCTGGGAGAGCACCCGGCCCGGGCCGACCTCGACGAAGACACGCACACCGGCCGCGTACATGGCCTCGATCTGCTCCACGAAGCGCACCGGGGCGGCGAGCTGGCCGGCCAGCGCCGCGCGGATCTCCGCCGGGGCCTGCGGGTAGGGCCCGGCGGTCATGTTGGACCACACCGGGATCACGCCAGCGCCGACTTCGGTACCGGCGAGCTCGGTGGCCAGCCCGTCCGCGGCAGCGGCCACCACCGGGCTGTGGAAGGCGCACGCGACCGGGATTCGCCGCGACGACAGACCGGCGTTCTTCAACAGTTCCACCGCGGCGTCGATCGCCGCGGTCGGACCCGAGATCACGGTCTGGCGCGGAGCGTTCTGGTTCGCGAGCGCGACGCCCGCGACGGTTCCGTCGGCCGCGGGCGCGCCGAGCACCGCGCGGATCTGCTCCGCTGTCGCGGAGACCGCGGCCATGGTTCCGGGATCGTCCCCGGCTGCCGCGAGAATCGCCTCCGCCCGGGCCCGGCTGAGCCGGACGAGATCGCGCCGGTCGAACACCCCGGCAGCGCACAGCGCCGCCAGCTCTCCGTACGAGTGGCCGGCAACATGATCGGGACGGATCCGCAGGCCACCGAGAAGATCGTAGATGGCGAGGTCGGCGAGCCCGAGGGCCGGCTGGGCGGACCGCGTGTCGGTCAGGGCCGCGGACTGCGCCGCTCGTTCGGCGTCGGAGAAGGCGGCCGGTGGGAACATCGTCGCGGCCACGTCCGGGGCTAGCTCCAGCAGGGACCGCAGCCGCGGGAAGGCCACAAAGAGGTCCGCAAGCATGCCCGGCCGCTGACTGCCCTGCCCGGGGAACAGGAACGCCAGGCTCCCCGCACCGCCCGCACCGCCACCGCCACCGGCGGCACCGCCACCGAGCACAGTCGCGTGATCATCACCGTCACGGACGAACAGGCCGGAGCGGGGCGCGGAGCGCGGGTCACGAGCCCGTTCGATCGCCGCCGGCAGATCATCGAGGTCGTCGACGACGAAGGCGATCTGAACCGCTCCCCCGGCCTCCTCGCACACGGTGCGGGCGAAGTCGCGCAGCCGGAAGGGACGGCCGGCGTCCTCGTTGGCCCGCACCTGGGCCGCGAGGGTGTCCAGGCGCCGCAGTGCGCCGGCCCGGTCGCGGGCACGCACCAGGAACAGTTCGGCCGACCAGCGGTCAAGGCCGTGCGCGGGCTCCGGTGCCTTGTCGTAGGCCGACACGACGACATGGAAGTTCGTCCCGCCGAACCCGAAGGCGGACAGGCCGGCATGCCGCCGCGCCGGTGGGGCGACCCATGGGCGGGCCTCGTCATCGAAGTAGAACGGGCTGCTGTCGCGGTCCCAGTAGGGGTTCGGCTCGTCCACGTGCAAGGTCGGCGGGCGGACGCCGGTCTCCACCGCGCGCGCGACCTTGACCAGCCCCGCGAGGCCCGCCGCGCACTTCGTGTGGCCGATCTGGGACTTCACCGAGCCGACCGCGCACTGGCCCGTCTCGGCGCCGTGCTCGGTGAAGACCTCGGTGAGCGTCGCGAGCTCCGTCCGGTCGCCGACGACGGTCCCGGTCGCGTGCGCCTCCAGCACCCCGACCTCGGACGGCGAGATGCCCGCCCACGAGTAGGCCCGTTCCAGCGCGAGCACCTGCCCGGCCTTGCGCGGAGCGGTCAGGCCGAGCGCACGCCCGTCGGAGGAACCGGCGACCGACCGGATGACGGCACGGATCCGGTCGCCGTCGCGCTGGGCGTCCGCGAGCCGCTTGAGCACCACCACGGCGACGCCCTCACCAAGGCTTGTGCCGTCGGCGCCGGCGGCGAAGCTCCGGCACCGCCCGCCCGGGGACAGCGCGTGCACCGACGCGAAGAGCAGGAAGTCGTGCACGGCCGAATGTGTGTCGACACCGCCGCACAGCACCAGGTCGGACGAACCGGCCGTGAGCTCCTTGCAGGCCGCGTCCAGGGCGGCCAGGGAGGAGGCGCAGGCGGCGTCCACGGTGAAGTTGAGACCGCCGAGATCGAGCCGGTTCGCCACCCGGCCGGCGATGACATTTGCCAGCAGGCCGGGAAAGGAATCCTCGTCGAGCTCGGGAAGAATCTCCTCGAGCTCGGCCGGCAGCTCCCCGACCCAGGCCCGGTGCGCGGACCGGAACCCATAGGCGGTGGAGAGATCCGAGCCGGACTCCGCGCCGAACACCACCGACGCCCGGCGCCGGTCGAAGGGCCGATCGTCATAGCCGGCATCGCGCAGCGCCCGGGATGCGACCTCCAGTGCGAGCAGCTGGCCCGGGTCGATGCTGCGCAGTGACCGCGGCGGAATCCCGTACGCCAGGGCGTCGAAGGGAATCCGCGGCAGAAAGCCACCCCATTTGGACGGGGTCCGCCGCCCGGCATCCTTCACCACGGAGTCGGGGTCGTAGTAGAGGTCGACGTCCCAGCGCTCGGCCGGCACCTCGGTTATCGCGTCGACCCCGTCGACCACATTGGCCCAGTAGTCCTTTTCGTCGGCGGCACTCGGGAACACCGCGGACATGCCGACGATCGCGATATCGATGGGGCGCGCGGACTCGCGCACGGAAGCGACGGAACGCGCGGCACGCGCCGCCTGTCCGCCGGCATCGGCAGCGTCAGCGGCCTCAGCGGCGGCGGCACCGGCAACGTTTGCGCCGGTACCGCCGGTCTCGGCGTCGGCGGGCTGTGCCGGGGTCGGGACGACGGGGACCGCGAGCTCGCCGGCCCGAGCCGAAAGCCGGGCCATGGCCTCGTCGGTCACCTCGGCGTGCAGCCGGCCGATCGTCGTCCGGGCCGACCGCAGCGCCGAGACCTGACCGATCATGAACATGCCCTCGGCGGCCTGTTCGCTCGCGCCGACCGCGACCAGCTCGCCGCCCTCGCGCCGGACACCGCGGCTCGCGATGCGCAGCCGGCCGAGGTTGAGCTGCTCCAGCTCGGCCCACATCTGCTTGCGTGGCACCCCGGCGGCGGTCAGCTCGTCACGGCGGCGCAGGAACTCACGCACGTAACCGGACTCCACACAGCGCGTGGCGTGGCCCGGTGAGGTCTCCAGCAGGACCGTGCGGGACGCGGCGATCGCCGCCTCCTGGAAGCCGGGCATGATCGCGCCGTCCTCGACGGCCTCCTCGGTGAACAGATACGCGGTCCCCATCAGGACACCGATCTGGGCACCGCGCTCGACCAGCGGCGCGGCCGCCGCGGCGACCATCGCCGCCGAAGTGGCGTCGTGGATGCCACCGGCGAACAGGATGTGGACGTCCCCGAGGCTCTCCGGCCCGTCCTGCGCACGCCGGGCGAACGCCAGCAGGCCGCTGATCTGCGCCTCCCAGAGCGGGAAGCTCGCCCGCGGCCCGACATGGCCGCCACATTCGCGCCCTTCGAAGACGAACTTGCGCGCGCCGTCCGCCAGGAACCGCTCCAGCAGGCCAGGCGACGGAACATGCAGGAAGGTGTCAATACCCRCCGCCTCCAGTGGCGCCGACTGGGCCGGACGTCCACCCGCGATCAGCGCACACGGTGGGCGAACCGCGTGCACCGCGTCGAGCTGCGCGGCCCGGACCTCGGGCGGGGCGAACCCGAGGATGCCCACGCCCCACGGCAGGTCACCCAGCAGGTCGGCCGTCTCGGTCAGCAGCGCGCGGGCCTCCGGCCCGCTCATCAGCGCAAGCGCCAGGAACGGCAGCCCACCGGCGCTCGCGACGGAGTGCGCGAACTGCGCGCGGTCGCTGACCCGGGTCATCGGCCCCTGTGCGACCGGGTGGCGAAGGCCCCGGGCCGCGGCGAAGGCCGATCCCGACGCCAGCGGGCGGTGGCGGGCCGCGGCAGCCAGCGAGGAGCGGATCGAGGCCCGCACCGCGCCGACCACAGCACTCGCCGACACGTGCCGATCGGCCAGTTCGGCGGCGAAGGCGCCGTCCTGGCCGATCGGCAGCAGCTGGGTCCGCAGATCACGCCCGCCGAGCCGCGACGCGACGGATCCGGCCGCTGCCGACCGGCCGGCGGTGAGCGCGCCGTCCGAGGCCCGTTCGCCGCCGGTGTCGCGGAAGTCCAGTGCTGGCTCGTCTGCCGACGAGCCGTCCTGGCTGCTCCCGGCCCAGCCCACCAGCGCGGCGACGGGCAGGTCGGGCCGGATGTACACCCGATGTCCGTCGATCAGGGCCGTCTCGCTGCCGTCCATCGCGCGGACAGCCTTCGCCACCTCGGCCGGAAGCTCGACCTCACGCACGAGCGCGAGCTGCGAGTCGAGGACGACCCCGGCCGCACCGCCGGCGACCGCAGCGGCCGCGGTCGCCGGACCGATTCCACCGGCGGCCCACACAGGGGCAACAGTCCCGTCCCGCCGCGTCGCGTTCGCGGCGTTCAGATGCTGTAGCAGAGTGAACGTCGTGAGGTCACCGACCCGCCCCCCGGCCTCGTTACCACGGGCGACCAGGCCATCAGCACCGTCGGCGAGCGCACGCAGTGCGTCCTGGACGGAGAGAACCTCGACCAGCACCCGCCGCCCACCTCGGGCGGCCTCGGCGACACTCCAGGGCGCGTCCACACCGAGCAGCACCGTGTCGACCACGGCGGCCAGGTCACCGGCGAGGTCGCCGACGACCAACGGGCATCCCTGTGCGACCCRCACGCCGAACGGCGCCGAGGACCACGCCGCCGTCGCGGCCAGCGCCTCACGACCGCGGCCGGCGTCAAGGCCGAGATCGAGAACTCCCAGCGCCCCGCAGTGCCCGACCGCGGCGATCAGGTGCGGCGCGGGTTCACCGAACGGGCTGATGACGACGACCAGATCTCGGTCGCCGCGCCGCGCCTGCGCGGGTCGGGCGTGCGCACTCGCTGCGCTGCTCATCGGTGACTCCTCCTGGCCTGGGACCGCCGCACGCGGCGACTACCGGGTTCGGCTGCTGTCAGCGGGGGGCGAAAGCGGTCGGCATGCTGACGCCGGATTCGGGTGGCTACAACCGGCCGGCGGCGGAGAGCCGTGGATGATGTCGTCATGGCCGGGCTGCCACGGATCCGCACGCCTCGCGCTGCTTCAGGCTTGGTGCCGGCGGGGCGATCGGCGTATCGAACAGATGCGGCTCCAGGTGGGGTAGAACGGCGACAACCGAGACGGACGCAATACCGTCAGCGACGATTGGGTCGCGGCGACGCCCCAACCCAATCAGTTGGCCCCTGGCAACGAACGTGCGCGAAATACTAGCCCGCACGTCCTGCTTCCCCGCACCTAGGTGCCGCCACGAAACGATCCCGTGATCCGGCCGGTCACCTGCCTGTCCGGTGTAGGCCATCGGTGGTTCGCCGCCGGTCCGGGCGCGCCGCCACTCCCCCGCGGGCGCGGTGACGGCGGTCACGGACGCATCGTGCGAAGGCACGTTGTTCACCGCGGCGACATAGTCCAGGTGTCGACAGCAGATCCATTTACAACGGACTCGCGACTGATTTCCGGTGCTAACACGGGTTGAAACCTGGCTCTGGTACGGCGCGCCAGATCCGCGATCGAACCCGGCAGGAGAAACCGCACTGGCTTTCTTCGGTCGGGCAACGCACGTGTGACAGCAGACCGCACGGTTTCCCCACGACATGGCATTCATCCAGGTGTTCCTCCGGTCCGTGCCGGAACAGCGGCCCGACGTCCGCCATGAACGGACGGGCGCGCTGACAGCGGACTCGTCTCTTCTGCCCTCCGAACCTGCCGCGCTATGGCCCGTTCAACCTAGTCACTCTTCGGGCACAGCCGCAAGCACAGGCACGGCAGTTTTCCGTCGACGCACCCGGCAACCTCAGCACTGGATCGACAAATGCCCTGTTCAATGCACTGCGGCACCGCGGTCGAAACCAGGATCCGGGTCGCGAGCAGCGATGCTCCGTGCTCTCCGTGAGCGTGCGAAACACTAGTCACCGCACCGTTTGGACCACCCGAAGTAACTACACCGTCGTTCACGAGATGCCCGGCGGACAGATCGGGACAGCTCTCACCCGCGGATCAGGGGCGGCTGCGGTGGATGCCGTGGCAAGGGCATTGACGGCGGGCACCGCGGGACTCGTCGGGGCGGTGAGCACTCGTCAGGGCGGCGGCACCACGAAGCGAGAACCCAGGCCGATGCGAGTTCCGCGCTCCCTGGCATGCGGGCCCGGCTGCAGGGGGCAGCGGCGACCACGGTGTCACCCAGCAGGGAGAGGCGGTCATCTCCCGCCGGAACAGCGGACAGACAGCCCGGCTCCGGCAACCGTGGCCAGGGGGTCACAACCCGCCACGAGACCGCTTCAAGTCGCAATCGACCATGCTGTCGGCCGCACCCTGCCGGCGACGGTAGCTACCCGCCAACGGTGGGACAAGTACGCCTGGGACCTGACCATGCCGAGTGGCCCGATGGACCCCAGACGCGGGGGGACGACAGCTATACCCAACGGACGACCAATCTACCCGGTTCCCTGGCCGACGGCGGCGGCCGACCGGGCGCCGCATCCGGTGCGCCGGGACGGCCCCGGCGCTGGCCGCGCAGGCCGCCGCGCCGGGCCCGGATGCGGTACGGGCCCGGCGCGGCGAGTGCGTGCACGCAGGTATCTGGACGGTCGGCCGCGGCCGACCGGGCGAAGCCGGACCGTGGGCTGGTCCGTATCGCGGTTCCGGTCAGGCGGGCGGAACCGGCCGGTGCGGAGCTGTCCGAGGTGGAGCTGTCCGAGGCGGAGCTATCCGGGGCGCGACCGGACGGTGTCGTCCGGGCCGTGCTGTGCCGGGGCGCGGGTCAGGCGTCTGTCTGGCTGACGTCCGAAGCAGACGGTGCTGGATGCGGACGGTGCTGGATGCGGACGGGTGCAGCTGGAACACGTACTGCTGGAACACGTACTGGCGGAACATGTCCCGGTGGGCCAGGACAGATGGGACGGCTGCCGGTCGGGACGGCGGGGCGACTCCGACGGACAGACAGCGCTGGCTGGCTGCAGGCAGGAACCCGTGCCGGCCGGGGCACGGCCGGGCAGGCGATGCCGGCCATGCGAGCAGCGCCGACGCAGGTGCGGTACCGGAGCGAACCGGACCAGGGCCCTGACTACAACCGGGGCAGCCCCGGAGCCGRCATCGAGCCCATCTCACGCTGCCAGGCGAGGGCGAGCTGGGTGCGGTTCGAGCAGCCCGTCGCCACCAGCGCATGCGTCAGGTGGTGCTTCACGGTGTCGATGCTGATGCAGAGCGCCTCGGCGACCTGCCGGTTCGACTGGCCCTCCGCGACCAGGCGCACGACATCGCGCTCACGGGCGGACAGCTTCGCCGTCACGGCCGGGCCGGGGTTCACGCGGATGTAGAAGCGCAGCAGGTTGCCCAGGTGGCGGGCCAGCACCGCGCCGACAGCCCGGTCCCGCGGGCCGAACGCGCCGGGGCGGGGGTCGAGCAGCGAGACCACGGCGCCGACGCCACTGTTACCGGCGAGCCTGATCAGCAGCTTCGCGTGGATGCCGTGGGCGCGCAGGAAGCGCTCGAGCCGCAGCCGCACCTCGGGACGGTCGGGCACGCCGATCTCGTCCAGGGTGACGAGCCCGCGCTCCCACATGAGCCGCAGGCTCTCCGGGTCGTTGAAGACCTCCAGGCTGCGGTAGCGCTCCAGGAACGGCCCTGCCATCCGCAGCGCGAGGCCACGGCCGGTCGGGCGGGCGTCCTGGAAGGTCGCCTGCGGGGAGGAGCCCAGGAAGAAGGCGGAGTGGCGGTAGCCGAGGTGACGGGCCATGCCGTCCAGGGCGGCCTCACGGAACGCCGGGAGCGAGGCGGCGCGCTCGCAGTCCTCGACGACACGCAGCACGCCGCGCAGCTCCGCCGCGCCCAGGGCCAGGTCACGCGGCACCTGGGGGCCGCGGGCGGGGACCGCCGGCGCCCGGGCGGGAAGCCCCGCCGCGACCGCGCCGGGACGAGTCCGCGCCGCGGGGTGGCCCACCGCAGACGTCGCGGTGATCGGCGCGTGCCGCGTGGCGGGTGCCCGGTGCGGCGCGGGAACGCCGGACGGCCGGGCAACCCCCGCTGATGTGTCCATCGTCACGGCGAGCCGGCCAGTGGCCGGACGAGCGCTGGGGCTACCATCGGGATTGCTGAGCATTCGGTCAGTCACACATGCCTCCGGGGGCAGACCGACACCAGGTCACTGGCCGGTAGTCGCGAATCAGCCGGCGTATTTCCGGCCAAGCTGGACATGTTCGGCAAGCCTAGGGCCGCGACTACCCAGATGCCAGCCTGCGACACCTACTTTCTGGCGCCTGATAAGCCTGACTGGCTTATCTGACTATTGAATCTCAGCTCATGCGCCGTTTACCCGCCAGCCATCGTCAATTGTGACCGCGCCGACACGGCGCGTAACGACAACGGCAGGACTCCGCCACCCAAAGGTGCCAGCAACGGCCCTCGAATTGGCCCGGACCGACCACCACCTCCACCTTCGACCACGGGCGTGTAAACGGTCGACACGGAGGGTAGTTTTCTTACCGGTAGCATCTAACTGCTCACATCAAGTCACCAGCCAGGCGTGTGCCGTGAGCACGCCGCTGCGAGGTGAGGCATGTGACGACCGGATTCTCGATCTTCCTGCTCGCCGCCGGGGCGATCCTGCGCTTCGCGTTGTCCTACCGGTTGAACGGCGTCGACCTGCATGCGCTCGGATCGATCATCATGGCCACCGGCGCCGCCACCCTGTTCGTCTGCTTCATCCGGGACCTGCGCACGGCTCGCCGTCGAAGGCCGGCCCCGGTCGCGCGGACGCTGCCCCTGGGCACGCTGATTCCCCCGGAAGATGGCACCGCCGAGTGGAACTGGCCCGCCGCGGAATCCGCGCGGAGCGCCGATCCCGGTGGCCCCGGATTTCGTCTCGCCGACGATGGCACGTCCTCCTGGCACACCCCCCGTCCGGGGATCCCCCGGCCCTGGGAGGACACCGGCCACCCCGGCTACGCCGCCGGCGCCTGCCCAGGGGACGGCGCCGACGACTGGCCCGAAGGTGGTGGCACCTCCGACACGTGGTCGCACCAGCGTTGACCGCACCGGCCGGCGGTCACACCGCGCCGGATGGTCGGAGCAGGCCGGGCGGTCAGAGCAGGCCGGGCGGTCAGAGCAGATGCAGGGCGCGGGCACGGTGGACGGCGTCCCTGCGCCGGGCGACGTCCAGCTTGCGGTAGATGCTCTTGAGGTGCGTCTTGACGGTGTTCACCGAAACGAACATCTCCGCCGCGATCTCCGCGGTGGTGAGCATCGTCGGCAGGTAGCTCAGCACCGCCAGCTCACGCTCGCTGAGCAGATCAGCGGAACCCGCGGAACCAACGCGCGCCGCCCGCCGAGGGTCCCTGCCGGGCCCGCCAGCTCCGGTATCGGTGCCCGCGGTGTCGGGACCGACGTGGACCGACCCGACGCGGTTGGGCACCCCCGCGGCTCCCTGGAAGGCGGCCGGGTTCCGCAGGCCGCCAGCGGCAGCTGTCGCCGCCGACGACGACACACGATCGTCGTCCCAGTACGCCGAGGCTCCCCGGGAGGCCGGGTCCGCGAGCGGCCTGGTCGGCGCGGGCACCACCACCTCGACGGGGCCCGCGACGCCAGCCGGGCCCCACTGGCCGGTCTCGCCGCCAAACCCTGCCTCGCCGCCCCGTCCCGCCTCGCCGTCACCGCCGATCGCAGTGCCCCGGCCGGCCTGGCCGCTCCGGCCCGTGACGCCTCGGGTTCCCTGACGTGGCCAGCCCGGCCCCGCACCGTTCGCGGCCCCTTCGACCCCTTCGACCCCTGAGGCCCCTGCGGGCCCTTCCGGCACGGAGCCGGCGGCCGCGGAGCGCGGTGGTTCCAGTTCCGACGGCCCCACCGTGCCACCACCCGCCGCCTCGCGTGCCTGCGCGTGTCGCGCGGCTGGCATGCGCGAGGCGGGCAGCCCGGGCACCGGCAACCGCAGCGCGCGCCGCCGCTCGGCGGCTCGCAGGCCCGGAAGCCGAGCGGACGGCGTCCCCCTCGACGCCGCGCTGCGGTCGAGAGCCGCGACGAACTCGGGGTGGCTGTCCGCCAGCTCGGGATGAGCGGCCATCAGGCCCAACAGCTCGTCCCCGGCCTCCACGAACGGCGCGACCATCCCCTCGTCCACGGCGAGCGCCATGGCCCGCGCGAGCAGCCCACCGGCTCTGGCGTGGTCGTCACGGCGGGCGGCCGCGACTGCCCCGAGCACGCAGGCCGCCACCAGGCCCGCGCCGCCGTCGTCGGCCCGCAGCAGGGGCGCGAGCACCTCCTCCGCCGACGGCACGTCAGCACAGGCCAGGGCCGAACGCGCGAGGGAGAGCAGGACCTGCGGGTCCGTCGCCGTGCGGTCACCGGCACGCAGCAGTGAACGACGGGCCGCCTCCGGGGCGCCGGTCGCGACGAGCAGGTCCGCCTCCGCCGCCCGGCGCGCGGCCGCGCCCAGCGGCGGGGTGGGGCCGGAGCCGGCAGCGGCGAGCATGCGCCGCGCCGCACGCACCTCGTCGGCTGATCCGTGCAGGAGTCGCAGCCGGGTTTCGCACACTGTCGCGATCTCGACGAGGAACCCGGGGCTCGCAGGCGTGATCGCCCTGCGTGCCGCGGCGAGGCTGCGCTCGGCCTCGACCAGGTCGACGCGCTGCAGATGCACCATCGCGGCGGCGAGGTGGGCCTCGGGCAGACCGGGAACGGTCTGCTGCGCCGAGGCGGGCGTGGCGGCGGGCGTGTCCCGGCCCGCGGCGGCGCCTTCCACCCGAGTGATCACCAGACGTAGCTGGCTCTCGGCCTGCCGCAGCCGGCCGCGCAGCGCATACTGCAGCGCCAACGCCCCCAGGCAGGACGTCTCCACCCCGGCAAGTCCCGCCCGGCGGGCGGTCGCGGCGCCATCGTGCAGCACACTGGCGGCCACCGAGAGCCGGCCGAGCCACAGCTCACCCCGACCGCGGGCGCACAGAGCAACCGCCCGAACACCCTCGTCCATCCGCCGGGCCGGCCGGGGCTGGCTCCTGCGCGGCTCGGCCCGCGGGCCGTTCACGTCGGCCCGCGGACCACCCGGACCGCCTGGACCGCCCGGACCACCCGGACCGCCTGGACCGCCTGGACCGCCTGGACCGCCCACTGTTCCCGGCACCGAGCCGGCCGGCGCAGCTGACACAGCTGCCGCAGCTGCCGCGGTCAGCTGAGTCTGCGACCCGCCCCCAGCCCCGGACGCGCCGGCACGCAGCAACCTCCGGGCGGCCACGATCATTTCCGTGGGCTCTCCGGCCAGCTCGGCCCGATACAGCTCCACGACGTCGATGCGTTCGACCAGCGTCCTACGGCGAGACACGTCGTGGCGCGCCGGGCTCACCGGCAGCCCCGCGCGGGCTGACGACAGGCTCGCGGCACCCGCCTCCAGCCGACCCGAGCGCAGGTGGGCGACCGCCAGCACCAGGTCGCATTCGGGCGACAGCCCGGACGCCCTCGCCGGCACCTCGGCCACCAGCTCGCTCAGGTCGGGCTCGCCCCCGAACAGGATGTCCACCAGCGCCGAACCGTCGACGAGCAGACAGGCCAGGTACCACCAGTCACCGGCGCGCAGCGCATGGCGGGCCGCGTCGGAGGTGCTGTCGTTGGCCGCGAACCACAGGGCCGCACGCAGGTTGAGCTCACGCGGATCCTCGTCCGGGTCGCGCAGCAGCAACCCGTGCAGCATCAGCGCGAACATCCGGTTGTAGCGGTACCAGTCCCAGGCCAGGCCGGCGGATGACCTCGCCTCCGCCGCGGCGACCGGCGACGGCGCGGCAGGCTCCAGCGGTACGAGGAATCCGCCGGTACGGGCGAACTCGCGCAGCAGGTGGACCGCACCCCGCCACGTCGACGCCGGCCCCGGCGTCGGGGCGGCCGCCGCGACGGCGGTACCGCCGGGTGCCGGCGCGCCCGCCTCCCGGTACTCCGGCACACCCGCCGGAGCGCTCCGGGCGTCGATGGCGGCGACGGCCGCGGCGAGCGGGCCGGTGAGCCGTTCCAACACGCTGGTCCGGAGCAGGAACCGACGCACTGGCTCCGCGTAGTCCGCCAGGACCTCGGCCTGCAGGTAGTCGGCGATGGCGGCCCGCGGCCCGCGGGCCGGATCAAGCTCCGGCGGCAGCAGCGGCCTGCCGGATGGCAACGTGCCCTGGCCGGGGTCTTCCGCGCCGGTCACGCCGACCGCGCCGACCGCGCCGACCGCGCCGGCACCAGCCACAGCGCCGCCGACACCAGCCGCGGTATCGGCGGAACCGGCCGCGGCCTCGGCCTCGCCGGCAACAGCATCAGCCTCACCGGCCACAGCATCAGCAGCGTCGGCAGCGCGGGCCGCGGCGAGCCGCAGGCCCACCGCCCAGCCTTCGGTCCGCTTCCACAGGGCCGCGATGGCGGGCTCGCTGACCCGCAGGCCGTGGGCGGCGAGCAACGCCGCCGTCTCGTCCCTGGTGAAGGCGAGGTCCGCCGCGCCGATCTCGGTGACGGTGCCCTCGGCCCGCAGGCGGTGGACACGCAGGACCGGCTGTCGCCCGGCGAGAACCAGGCGCAGGTGCCCCGCGCCCTCGCCTACCAGGAGTTCGAGCCCGGCGATGTCCGCCGGTTCGTGAACCAGATGGGCGTCGTCGAGGATCAGCACGGCCGGCACCGGGAGCTGGGCGAGCTGGTTGACCAGCTCCCGCTGGAACCACTCGGGGTTCGTCCCGGCGGATTCGGCTTCCAGGCGTTCGAGCCGCTCCGGGCACGGCAACGCCGCGTCACGGCGCAGTCCGCGCAGGATCTGCGACCACAGCGACACGGGTGACGCGGGCGACACGGGCGGCACCGGTGCCCGGCCGGCGGGCATGGAGGAGCGACGACGTCCGATGACAGGGTCGACGCGCAGCCACACGACGGGGTGCGGTGAGCGGCCCGACCGGGCCCAGTCCGCCAGCAGCACCGTCTTGCCGGTGCCGGCGGGAGCGCACACGGCCGTCAGTGGGCCGTCGACCGCCAGGTCAAGGCGTTTCAGCAGCCTGGGCCTGGACACGAGCGGAACAGCCGGCCGGGGTGGGAACACGCGGGCGCCGAGCGCGGGCAGTCCCCCGCCCGCAGGCGTCAGCGGCGGCCTCGGCGCCGCCGCGTCCGCATCGACGGCGGCACTGTCCACACTGTCCACATCAATGGCGGCCCGTCCGGGACCGGCAGCCACCGGACCACCCGGACAGACCTCCGCCTCCCACGCCTCGACCATGTGATCACCCCCGCTCACCATGCCAAGGGTAGTGGTACAGCCACCCTCCGCATTCAGCAACCAGTGAGGCGGTGTCGCCCGCGAGACGGCGGGCCCAGGCGGTCACAGGGGCGTGCGATATCCGGACGGACGCGGACGGTTCCAGAAGCGCCTGGYAGGTGCGCTCTTCTCCGGAACCGTCCGCTCAGCGTCGCGGACCCGCGATCGGTGTCAGGCGGCGCAGTCGGCGCAGACCGTCCGTCGCGGGTCGGCAAGCTGGCTGCGGTGCTGCACGAGAAAGCAGCTGGTGCAGGTGAACTCGTCAGCCTGCCGTGGGAGCACGCGCAGCGAGAGCTCCTCGTCCCGGACGTCGGCGTCCGGAAGATCCAGCTCAGCCTCCAGCGCGTCCATGTCGTCGCCGAGGTCGGCGGCCGCGCCGGCGCGCTGGGCCTTCAACGTCTCCAGGCTCTGTTCCTGGAGCTCATCCTCCTCGACATCCGCGCTCCGCCGAGCGTCGAAGTCACGAGCCATGCCTCTCCTTACCTTTCCTCGTCCTCACAGACCGCGGCCTGTCGACACCGGCATCGATCCGGACCACAGGATCGAGCAAGCACCGTACCTGAACGGCATCGGCTGATCACAATAAGCAGTGGCTCTGGCCAGAGAAGTGGGCGCCAAGCAGATGTCCGCATTCCCCATGCCCCGGAGCCGGTACCCACGGCCACCAGTTCGGAACGCGGATCTCCAAAGCCGCCCGAAGGATACGGGCCAAAGAGTCGCCAGACCAAGCAGGGGCGCTTCGGCGCGGTGTCACTCCCGCCACATCCGGATCTGGATGGGTTGCGCCACGGCCCGTGATGCCCCACCTCGACGCCATGATCGGACGTCGATCGGACCGCCGCGGCGGAGGACATCGAGGTGGCGCGGACCACTCTTCGGTGGTGTCGACGGCTCGGATGTGTCAGCACGCGTCGGCACGCCGACACCCGCGAACTGGGCGATCACGGTGACGGACGGCCGGCGACAGCGACCGGGGACAGCGGCCCGACGAAGGTCGCGCCGGCCGGAGCCCCCCGGGTCAGAGGTAGAGGCCGGTCAATCCGTCGTCGAGGCGTTCCGCGGCGACCGCGTGGACGTCCCGTTCCCGCATCAGGATGTAGGTCGTGGAGTGCAGCTCCACCTCGGCCCGATCCTCGGGGTCGTACAGCACCCGGTCACCGACCTGGATCGTGCGCACGACCGTGCCGATCGCGACCACGTCGGCCCACGCCAGCCGCTTGCCCATCTGCGCGGTCGCGGGGATGACGATGCCCGCCTTCGAACGCCGGTCCGCGGAATCCTCCCGGGGCCGCACCAACACACGGTCGTGCAGCAGCCGGATCGGCAGGGATCCACTCGTCGCGTCGATGCCGACCGCACCCCCGACACCGTCGACATCGCCGGAAACTACGCTCACAGGCTCGGACCCTACCCGCCCGCGGCAGCATCGCCGACCGGATGTAGCCGATTGCCCCACTGCATGCCACCGGGGCCCCCGCACCCAGCCGTCGCGCCCGGACTGTCGCGCCCACCAGAAATGCCGGGGCGGATCCGACAGCGCCCGCCAGCAGGGCCGCAGCAGATCCCCCAAACAACCACAGACACCCCACCAGCCACCACAGACCTACCAACCAGCCCGGATGAGGAAAGGCACCTCAACGCGGTATAAGCTGCCGCCCATCGTCATCCGGGCCCGCACGGCCGGGTGCCGCCAGGCGCGCCGGGGGGGATGCCCGGCACCCAGCAGAAGCGTCCGCGTCGGAAGCCAGGTCAGCCGATCGACACGCACGAGCCAAGGGATGGGGCAAACCAATGGCGCTGAGAATCAGTGTGGACCTCGAGGGGCTGCGCTGGGCCGACCTCTTCCGGTTCGTCGATCTCGCGAGAAGCGGCGGCATCGGTCCGGACGACCAGGTCGACGTCATCACCTACGGCAGCGACCCGATGTCGGTGAGCCTTTCCGCCCGGATCTATCCGGCGTCGGACGGTTTCCTGTCCAGCGAGCAGCCCGAGCTCGGGCCCGGTGACGGCCTGCGCGGCGCGGCACCGCTGTCCATCGCCCCCGGCAGCGGCTCGTCCGGCGGTTTCGGCTACGACGGATCCGCCGACCGCTCCGCATCGTCCAACGGCAACCACTACCCCTCGTTCGACAACGGGGCCGACCGCTCCGCCTCCGCGGCAGGCAACCTTCCCGCGTACGGACCGCCCGGCTACGACAGCCAGCTGGAGCGGGGCACACCGCCTCCGCCGCCGCCCCCGCCGCCCCCGCCCTCCGGTGGATCGCACTACCCGGCCTTCGACGCCCCGACCGATCGGCTCGCAGGCCAGAGCAACGGTCAGTTCGCCGGTTTCGAGCCTGTGTTCGACCGTTCGCAGGGTGCGAAGGAGCCCGGTGGCGCGGGCGGGGTCGAAAGCCCGTACATCGAGGAGTTCGCGCGTCTCCAGGAAGGCCTGATGCGTCAGGTCCGCCGCGACGGTGAAGTCCGCCCCGACCGGACCTGACCTGACGCCTGACCGAGCAGTGGGGTCAGTGGGCGGGTCCGCGTAACCGGCCGCCCCGCGCCGCCGGACGCACCGGCGCCGGCAGCGCACCTGATGGCCGGCAGCCGCCCCTTGGCCCGCGTGCCCAGCTGACCCGCGTGCCCAGCCCACCGCAGGCCGGCTGACGAACCTGCCTGGCACCTTCGGGTAACCGGCGCCACATGCACCATTCGCATGGAGGCCGACCGCGCACGGGCCGGACCGCCCACATATGCCCTGACTAGGGATATTTCGGTGGAATCGGCGGCTCGTGGCACCCATGGCGGCCCACCCGTGCCACCGGGACGCACTCCGCGCCAGGGCATCGGGTGAGCGCATGGAACTTTCGCTCCACGATTGTCAGCGCTGCGTGGCGACGAAAGCACACTGCACATTCAATCGCTTCCGACTTCGTACGCAGATGGTGATGACAACGTCACCAGTTACCCGCTGTGGCGGTGCCGCCCGCACGTATCCGCCCGCAATGGTGCATGCTGCCTTCGATGGAGGACCCGCGCGTAGTCGACGTCGAGCAGTACCACGGTCAGTTGCGCTCGGAACTCGAGATGATCGCGAACGGACCGGTACTGGCCGGACCGCGGATCGTCGAACACATCAATTCGCTGATCGCCTTGATTGGCCTCCATCAACCGAACGAGTTCGACCTGTGCCTGGGCTGTGACCGGCTCTGGCCCTGCGCCACCGTCGTCGCGATCACCGGCGAGCTCGAGACCACCGAGGACGAAGTACCGCCCCGTCCCCTGCCGGTGCCGACCGCATCCCGTACCGGCCCCGGCGAGGTTCGAGGCACGGCGCCGGCCGGGCGCCCGGCCGGCGGCCAGCCTCAGGCCCCGGACCGCATGCCCACCCCGCCCCCGCCTGTCGATACCGGCGCCATACCGCACTTCGACACCGGTTCCATGCCACGCCCAGGCACCGGTGCCATGCCGGCCCCCGCCCCCGCCGCCGCCAGAGACGGCTCCCCGGCCCCAGGCGGCCCTGGCGGACCGGCACGCAGACCTGTCTTCGGCGATCCGCTGGCCGGGATCCGGCGTCCGGGAGCGGGCGAGGCCCAGCCGGCGCAGCCCCAGCCCCAGCCCCAGCCGGCGCAGCCTCAGGCCCATCCCGGGGCGCCCCAGCCGGGCCAGCCCCGGCTCCAGCCGCCCGGACAGCCCGCGCCCGGGCGCCCGCCGATGGGTGTCCCGGAGCCGGAGCGGCGATCCGGGCCGTCGCTCTTCCAGCCCGCGGCCGCCCAGTTCACCGATGGCGGCCTCGGGCAGCAGCACTCCATGCCTCCACATGGGTCGGACGTCGCCAGGGATCCGCGTGAGCGTCAGGCTCCCGGCGGGCCGCCGCCGGCGCCGTTCCCGCGGCCGGCCGCGGCGTCCTACGATCGCCCCGCCGCCGGCCCGCCCGCCGGGCCGATGGGCCAGCCCGTTCCCCCGGGTCAGCTGCCTGAGCCCGCACGCCCAGTGCAGTCCGGGCAGCCGCCCTGGGTCGGGCCGCCGGTGCCCGCAGGGCCGCCCACCCACGCCGGCCAGCCCACCTACACAGGTCAACCCGGCCAGCCAGGCCGGGACGGATACCCGGACCGCAACAGCTATCCGGACCGCAACGGTCAGCCGTTCGCGCGCCCGGCCGCCGCGGCAGGCGCTGGCCGTCCGAGCGGCCCCGTTCCGACCCGGCCGAACCCGGCGGGTCCGACCGCGGACGGCCAGATCCCGACCGGGCAGATCCACACTGGGCAGGTCCACACTGGGCAGGTCCCGACCGGGCGGTTCGCGCCCGGGCAGGTCCCGACGGGCCCCGTCCCCAACGGCCACTTCTCGAACGGGCAGGTTCCGAACGGGCAGGCCTTCACCGGCCCGGTACCCACCGGGCAGATCCCCCGCGGACCGGTCCCTGCCGGCCAGGCTCCCACCGGGCAGTTCCCGACCGGGCAGGTCCATACCGGGCAGATCCCGACCGGGCCCGACGCCCGCGGGCCGGAGCACCGGCAGCCGCCGGCCGCGATGCCGCCTGCCCCGGCACGTCCAGGTACGCCCGAGCCGCAGCGGCCACCCGCCGCCGCCAGGAATCCGAGGGCGGCAGCGGGTGGCGGCGACCGGGTGTCCGTACCTACGTCCCGGCCAGCACCGCCGATCTCCGGCCCGGTCGAGATGACGGCGGCGAGCATCGCGGCCGCGCGGGCCGCCGAAATGGCCCGAGCCGCCGCGGCGGCGGCTGCGGCCGGACCACAGGCTCTCCGGCCCCCGGACAACGTTCGCGGTGCTGATCGGGGAGCTCGCCCACCCGGGGGGCGGCTGGCCCCGGAACGGGGCCGGCACGCGGGTCCGGAACAGCCGCGCCCGCAGGGGTCGCCGTGGAGCAGCCAGGCCACCGAGCAGCGCCGTCCCATCTCTGTTGACGACTCGTGGGCCGGGACGGGCCGCGATCCGGCCCCTCGCCTCGGCCCGGGCGGACCTGGCGGTGCCGGGCAGCCCGGCGCCAGCCTCGGGCCCGACGTCGCGGGACCGACGGTCGGCGGCGGAGGGCCACCGGTGCCGCGGACGGGGCCGGCCACGGCGGGCCCGGGCGGCCAGGGCGGCGCTCAACCGACGAACGCCGAGCTCGAGGCGGTCGCGCGCGCCTGGCTCGCCCGCAAGGACTCCGTGCTGGACGGCATCGATGTGATCTGAGTCAGCAGGACGGGCACCGACGAGTTCAGGTTCTCGTCACCGGCGACCTCGTACCAGGAGGACACGGCGAGTCCTCCACGCAGCCGGGCCGAGACCAGGCCAGGCTGTGCCTGTCCGAGGACACGGCAGCGCCTGTCCGGGATGTGCCGCTGCATGCCGGGGGAGGTTTGAGGTCTCTCCCCGGGTGGGAGGAACGCGACGCCGGCCCCGCCGTGGCGCCGCTGGCAGGCGAGGATGGACGAAGCCCGGAGGGTGATGTGTGGCCGAAGCGCTGACCGCAGGCTTCGACCTGCACGCTGATCCACGGGCGGCTGGGCGGGCCCGTGCGCTGGTCGCCGATCTTCTCGCGGCGTGGGGTTGCTCGACCGCCTCTGAAGTCGCGAAGCTGCTGGTCAGCGAGGTCGTCACCAACGCTGTCCGGTTCGTCGGGGCCCGTGAGGTGCTCCGGCTCACCGTCGAGTGCGGCTCCGGCCTCATCCGGGTCTCCGTGAGCGACGGCAGCCCGCTCCGACCGGTGCTCAGAGCCGCCCAGGATGACGACGAGTCCGGCCGCGGCATGCAGCTCGTGAGCGCCCTCGCGGAGCGGTGGGGCGTCGTCGACGACCCGCCGTCGATTGGTTGCGGCAAACAGGTGTGGTTCGAGCTGGCGGCGAGCGACTCGGCCGCGATCGCCTGTCACGTGCACTGAGCCGTAGACGCACTGAGCCCGTAGACGCACTGAGCCGTCCCGGCCGTCCTGGGCCGCGACGGACGTCTCGAGCCGTTCCGGGCTCGCTGGACCGTCCCGGGTGTGCCGAGCCGTCCCGGCGAAACGTCGACGCAGGTCGGATCACCCAGTCGGGCGCCGCGTGTTCGCATGGTGATCGCGGCATTCACAACTGCGACTGCGCGCTACCAACTCCTCGCCATGAGTCAGCCAGAATGCGGCATATTTCTCCGTAAGCGGTAGATGATGGTTCGCATACCAGCATCCAGGTGACGACACGACGTCACGATGGGGGGCGGTATGCCGCTGCAGACGCAAGTCGTCGTGGACATCGCTTTGCTCGTCGAACTCGACGACGGACTTGTGGTCCGTGCGTCCGATGACGGCACGCTCCGCTTCCCGGGATGCATTCCAGGCCCGGGAGAATCGGCGCTGGCCGCCGCCGGCCGACTGTTGCGTGCAATGCTGCCGGAGCAGGCCCCGGCCCGGCCAGCCGCGGCCAGACCACCGCTCTCCACCCCGGCCGACACCGCCGACGCGGCGGAAACGGGGGACGTGTCCGGCATCCTGCGGTTCGCGGGCTGCGTCGAGCACACCGACCACGTCAGCCCGGAGCATCGCCGCAAGGTCCTGACGGTGCTCTACGCCGTCGCTCCCGACCCGGCGCACTACCGCGACCAGGATGATCTTCTTCCGGACCTGTTCCTGCTTCGACCGCACGAGATCGAGTCCCAGGCCACCCTCGCGACGGTCCAGCCGACCGCGGTCGTGCGCGCGGCGCTGGTCTGGTGGTCCGAGCAGTGGGCCTCCTGGCGTGGCCACGCCGTCGAGGACGCGGAGCCGTGGTGGACGATGCTGCGCAAGTCGGTGCGCACCCTGCGCGCTCAGCTCACAGCCCGCAGTGATGTCCTGCAGGGCGAGGCCTTCCGCGACGCCGCGGTGGCCATCTGCGCACTGGTCGCGGTCGCGGACGGCCGGGTGGACCCGGCGGAGCGCGACGCGATGATCCAGTCCATCCACAGCGAGCCTGTGCTTGCCGCCTACCCTCGCGCCGAGCTGGAACAGATTTTCGACCAACATGTGGCGCGACTGCGCCTCGATCTCGCGGAAGGCCGCCGAGTGGCACTGAACGAGATCGGCAAGGTGCGCGGTGATTCCACCCGCTCGTGGGCGGTGCTCCACTTCGGGGCTGTCGTCGGCCGCGCCGACGGCTACTTCGATCCGGACGAACGCCGGGTCGTCCAGGAGGCCGCAGAGGTGCTGGGCCTGAGCGCAGGCCGGCTCGCCGTCCAGGCGGTCGAGGAATGAGCCTTCTCCACCGTCGACTCCGGCCTGCGGCGCCCCTGACCGTGCATCGTGAGATGGAAAAGGCTCAATGAACCCGCCTCGCCCCGCCCGCACCCAGGGCCACCCGGGGGCGACACCCGAGCCGACGCTGCGTGCCCGGGTCTTCCTGACCCTCGGCAACCGCGTCGTCGTCGCGAACCACCGCGGCCAGCCGTGGTTCTTCCTCCTCGGTGAGCACGTCGCCCCGGGTGAGGGCGTCGAGCAGGTCCTGCACCGGGTGCTGCGGCGCACGGCCGGATTCGAGGTGCGTGCCCTGGACTTCGTCGGCGGCATGGAGCGCCACGGAACCGGTCGCGGGACCGGCCACGAGGCCGCCCACGAGATCGATGTCCTCTTCGCGGGTGCCGTGCCCCGGTACGCCGAGTTCGGCAGCCGCGTCAACGAGGTCGACCTGGTCACCGTCGAGCGGTCCGATCTTCACCGGGTCGAGTTCCGTCCCGCGTACGTCGGCGACGTGATCAGCTCGTGGCTGGCCGACCGCGTACCGCGGTGGTACACCGACGGGGGGTCCACGCGGCCCCCGACCGTGGCGACTTCCTGAGTCCTCGGTCACCCAGGCGGGCCGCCGTAACAGACGCTTGGCGGGGCAGTCGCGGCCATCCAACCGTCATCTCCCGGGTACTTCACACCCAGCGGACCACCACGTCACAGTGAGTTTGGAACGCCCCGTCGCGGTGCAGGACTGCCTGGAGCGGGGTGGAGTCGCGGACAGCGGATCCACCCCACCCCAACCCGCTGTCGGTGATGGTGCGGAGGTAGTCGGCACGAGGAGCATTCAGCCGTCGTTCAGGCACGCGACATAGCGTGAACCCGAACTTCCGGACCGGAGGGGGTAGACATCGAGATCCCGGTCGCGATGAACGCCGACAACACGGCGGCCGCGCCGCGCGTTGTCGGGCCGACGCTGCCCCGCCACAGGCGGGCCGGTGAGCGTGCAACGGGCACGCCTCGTGCCGCAGCGGTACCGGACGAGCGTCCGGTACCGGGCCGCGCCCGCCAGGCGCCGGCCGGCCACCCGCCCCGGGAGGATGAGCTTTCCGCACCGGCCGGCCGAGGCTCCGGCACCGGGCCCTCGCGGCCCGCTGCTTCGGTTCCCGCCGTCTTCGGCGGTGTCGACGCCACCGGCGCCGCCGCGATCGCTCTCGACCTCGGCCGGGTGCGGCCCAGGTTCGGCCTGCGCCGCACCCGGGTACGGATCCTGGTCGCGGCCGCGATCCTCGCGATCGTCTCGATCATGGCGACCAGATTCCGCGAGGATGTCGTCGGCAGCCTCACCGCCGTCCCCGCCCCGCGCTGGCACTGGCTCGCGGTCTGCCTGGTCGCCACCGCCGGCTTCTACGTGGCGCACGGGGTGAGCGTGCGGGCGGCCAGCGGGCTGCGGATGGGGCTCGGTATCGCCACCGCGTCCCAGCTGGCCGCCGCCGCGGCGAACCGGGTGGTGCCGGCGGGGCTCGGAGCCATCGCCATCCATCTGCGTTTTTTCGAGCGACGTGGGATGAATCGACCCGCGGCCCTCGCCGCGGTGGCCTCGCTCAAGGGCGTCGCCTTCCTCGTCCATCTGGCGGGCCTCGCGCTCGTCGCCGGAACCCTGCGCAGCTCAGGCGTCGGCGAGGCGGTGACGGCTCCCGTCCGGATGACGGTGAACGGAATCGGCACCGGCCCCTTCATGGCCGGCGTCGCCGTGGTGGGCGTGGGTGTGGGCTCCGCCGTCGCCCATCCACGAGTACGGTGCCGCGCACGGCCCGCCATGCGGGTCTTCCGCGAGCACCTCGGATCGCTGGCCCACTCACCCGGGCGAACCGCCGTGCTCGTGACCGGCACCGCCGGGACGAAACTCGCCCAGGTCGTCGGCATGGCAAGCGCGGTCTGGGCCTTCGAGGGCGAGCTGGACCTCGCCACGATCACCGCCGTGTACCTGGTCGGTTCCGCCGTCGCCGGCGCGGCTCCGACCGCGGGGAACGTCGGCGCCATCGAGCCGGCCCTGGTCATCGGCCTGACCGCCTCCGGCGGCGCCGGCCCGGCGATGGTGGCCGCGGTGCTGGTGTATCGCCTGATCAGCTACTGGCTCCCGATCATTCCGGGCGTGACCGCGCTGGCAGTGATGCGCCGTCGCGGAGACCTCTAGGTATCTAGGCGCCTCGCAGCCGCGCGGCTCGAACGCCGCAGCCCCATCCCATGCCGTCACACAGCTCCGGCAGTTCGCTCAAGAGCGGCAGAAAGGGCAGAGTCGCCGGATATTCCGCAAGGGTTGAGGATTCTGGTCGCCAGAACGACCACGATCCTCAACCCTTGCCCGGCGGCAGCCACAGGCACGCCGCCCTCTCCAGCAGCCAGAATCCTCAAACGTCTGCCCGTCAGCGACGTCGGATCCGGGTCCGCGGGTCAGATCCGGGTGGAGCCCTCCGCGGACAGGTTGAGCTGGCGCAGCACGGGCGTGTCTCGCTCGAAGCCGAGCTCCGACACAGCGGCGGGCACGATCACAAAACAGGCACCCGCGGTCGGCGGCAGCCGAAGCCATCTGGCGATCAGCACGCGGAACATGTGGCTGTGCCCCACCAACGCGACATCGCCGCGCTCCAGCCAGGGCCGCACCCTGGCGAGCACCAGATCGGCACGCCGCCCGATCTGATCGACGGTCTCCCCCCCAGGCACCTCGCCGGTGAACACCGACCAACCCGGATGGTCCCGGCGGATGGCCGGCGTCGTCAGGCCTTCGAGGTCCCCGTAGTCCCACTCGGCGAGATCCGGCCACACGGCGCGGTCCGCGACAGTTGGTTCGGTGGCCAGGAGCCCCGCCAGGTCCGCGGTGCGGGTCGCACGCAGCCGGGGGCTGGTGGCCACCAACACGAACCGCCGCCCCGACAGGAAGCTCCGCAGCGCCGTCGCCTGCCGTTCCCCCTCAGCGGTCAGGGCGATGTCGGTTCGTCCGGTGTGGCGCCCGGACCGGCTCCACTCGGTCTCGCCGTGACGGATCAGAGTCAGGACGCCGGGCCCACCGGACGCGGCAGACACACCGGACGCACCGGCTCCCCCGGGCGCTCCGGGCGCTCCGGGCGCTCCGGGCAGGTTCACCGCCTCCGGCGCCGCCGCCGGGCTCCCACGGCCAGCAGGAACACCGCCGACGCCAGCGCGACCCTCTCCCAACGGACCGTGCGCACGACCTCAGTCGGCACGCCCTTGCCGGATATGCCGGAGCTGCCCGCAGCCGCCAGCCCGCCTTCGGCGTCCTGATGCCCTGCCCGACCGCCCGGCAGTGCCGCGGGCCGTGGCGACGATCCGGCCGGAACGAGGCGCTCGCGCAGCTCGCCGACCTTCACACGGATCTGTTCGTTCGCGCGCTCCGCCACCCGCCTGGGGCTGACGATCTCCGCGATAGCGTCGACGGTCTCGGCCAGCTCGGCGCGGGTCTGTTCGATCTGACGCTGGATGACGGCCGGATCCTGCGGCACCGATGTCGCCCTCTCGGTTCTTGTGCGGGTGGACGGGGCCGGGCTGACGACCCGACTCGATCGTGCCAGACCAGCCCTTCTCCAGCTCGACGAAACGACGCTCCGGTGGCAGGGGCCCGGCCGGCACATCCACCCCACGCGCGGACAATCGCCCACTTTGTCCTGGTCAACCTACCGACGGCCGCCGCCCGACCGATCGGGTGTGAGATGAGGCCCGGACCACCCTGATCGGGGCCGGCTCGCGTCGATCGGGGCCACCCCCGCCACCCCTGCCGCCCGCGTGGCCTCGTGCCGTCCCGCACCGCGCCGCCGTCCCGCACCGCGCCGGCGTCATCGGTCAGCACCGCCTGCCCCGCGCCGCGTCCTCGGGTCAGCACCGCCCCCTCACCCAGGCCAGTGGTACCGGGCTCGGCAATAGGCTTACCTGGTGCGAGTCGGGCGGTGTGAGGGGCGGTACACCGGCCTCGCACGGTCCCCGGGGCTGGGCCGGCTCGGAGCAGCGGCGCGGCGCGGGCTGGGCTTCGCCGTGCCGACGGTCGCGCTGGCGCTGCTCGCCCACCTGCCGACCACCCACTCCGCGGGGCCGGCAGCGGGCCGTGTGCTGCTCGTCCTGCTCATGCTTGCCGTTCTGCGTGCCGCAGCCGACCTCCTTCGTCCGCGGGCCGTTCGGCTGCAGGGCGTTCAGCTGCAAGGCCTCGACGGCACGTGGTGGTCGGCGCGCGCCTCGACGGGTCGGCCTGTGCTCGGTGCCGTCGGCTCCGTCGCCGGGCTGCTGGCTGTGCAGGTGATGCTGCACGTGGCCTTCACGGCCAGGCCGACGCGAGCGCCGGCCGGCCAGCTGGCCGGGCTGTTGTGCGGGGCCGAGCGGGCCGCCGCGGCCGGCGGCGTGCCCTGGTTCGACGCCTCCCAGCTACGCGCGACGGCTCTCGCGGGCCGCCCGCCCGGTTCCCTGGTCGCCACGACCTCCACGACCGCGGCGGCCGGCGCGGCACGCCTCGGACCGGCGCATCTCGGGGCCCTGCACCTGCACAGCCTCGGGCCGGCGGTTCTCCTCGCACACAGCCTGGCCGCCGCCGTGGTCTTCTGGTGGGCCCGTCACGGCGTCCAGGCGGTCGCCGCCGCCTGCCGGATCCTCGGTTCGCGGCTCCCCACACTGCGCGCTGCCCACGCCCCGACCCTGACCAGACGACGGGTCGTCCGAGCGCCCGCACTGCGCGGGCCGCGTGTCCTGGAACGCCCCTGGGCCGCGGTCGCCTCGCGCGGGCCCCCGGTCGCCGGGTTCACAGCCCTCACAGCCGCCCGGCCCTGCCCGCGGTAGCCCCGCCGCGGCTTCGCCCTGCCGGCGGTAGCCCCGCCACCGCTTGGCCCTGCCCGCGGTAGCCCCCACCGCTTGGCCGTGCGCGGCAGCCCGCGTTCGCCCAGCCGTACCGGCCGGGCGCGGATCGGTCATGCCCGCGATGTCAGGTCAGCCCTGGCCGTCGTCGCCGGCACAGCACCGCCGCGCCCGCGCGGACGGCGCCTCCCGCCCACTGCTCTTCGTAGGAGTCAGGTGCACACCTCCAGCAAGACGACATCCGCAACAACCCCCACGGCCGACGAGGAGGCCACAGCCGCGGCCCGTACCGGGCATTCACCCGGCCCCCGGCGAAAGTCACGGCACGGCACGGGACGTCCTGGCCGGGTTCGGGTGGCTCTGGCCCTCGGGCTCGCTGTGAGTCTCGGCGCGACACTCGGCGCATGTTCCAGCGGTGGAGACGGCACAGGGGTGACGATCGTCGACGCCGGCGGAACCGGCGACGGGCTACACGGCGTTGTCCCAACAGAACGCTTCGCGAAGCCGGCTCTCGGCCTGACCGACACCGACGGCCGCCCGTTCGACCTTCGCACCCGAACGCAAGGGAAGATCACTCTGCTTTTCTTCGGCTACACGATGTGCCCGGACGTCTGTCCGACCACCATGGCCGACATCGCCGCGGCGCTGAGCGAGGTCGACCGGTCCGTCCGGGACCAGGTCTCCGTCGTCTTCGTCAGCACCGACCCGGAGCGGGACACCGGCGAGGTCCTCGACCGTTGGCTGAAGGGGTTCGACTCGAGCTTCATCGGCGTCCGCGGGCCGTTCGCGAAGGTCCAGAGCGTGGCGGAGTCGGTCGGCGTCCCGCTGGAGGCACCGGAGGTCCAGGCGGACGGATCCGTCCTCGTGACGCATGGCAGCCAGGTCATCGCCTTCGGCCGTGACAACCGGGCGCGGGTGCTCTACCTGGCGGGGACATCCGTCGCCGACTACATCGCGGACCTGCCCGTCCTGACCGCGGAGAAGACCGGGACCACCGCCGGTGCCGACGACGACGCGGCCACGAGCACGGGAAGCCCGGCGAGCCCGACTGACGCCCAGAAGGCCACGTCGAGGCCCACCGGCACCACCGCTTCCACGCCCACCGGCACGGCGGCGGCCACCAGCTCCCCGGCCCCGGCCCCGGCGGCAGCGGCCAGGCCGACTCCGGTGGCCACCGGATGAGCCTCGTCACCGCCCCCAGCCAGCAACGCAACCGGCTGCTGCTCCGACTGTTCTCCACGGTCCTGCGGGTGGGGCTCGGTGCGGTCTGGCTCGTCGCCGGACTCCTCAAGGTCGACGATCCCGACGGCATGGTGCGCTCGGTCCGTGCCTTCCGGATCCTGCCCGAGTCCCTCGTCCATCCGGTGGCCTACGCCGTGCCCTTCGTCGAGATCGCGCTGGGTGTGCTGCTGATCGTCGGGCTCACCGTCCGGCTGGGCGCGTTCGTGTCGGCCGCGCTGTTCGCCGTCTACATCGCCGCCATCTCGTCAGCGGCGGCCCGTGGCCTGCGCATCGACTGTGGCTGCTTCTCCACCGGCGGCGACCTCACCGCCGAGGCACCGACCCAATACACCGAGGAGATCGTTCGCGACAGCGCGCTCCTGCTGGCCAGCCTGTTGCTGGCCCGCTGGCCGGACGGCTTCCTCACGGTCGACCGGCTCCTCGACAGGACGTCACATCCGCCCCTCGACGACGACGAGGATGACCAGGTTCGGGAGGACTGATGGCAGGCAGCGATCCGGCGGGCGACGGCCCGACCGGCAAGCGCCCGGCGAATGACGGCCCGGCCGGGAAGCGCCCGGCGAGCGTGAGCGCCGCGGAGCGCCGCGAGCGGGTCGCGGCCGCGCGGCGCGCCGAGGCCGCGAGGGAGCGACGACGGCGCCAGCTCATCATCGGCTCCGTCGTCGCGGGCCTGCTCGTCCTGGCCGCCGTGATCGGCTTCGCGATCCAGAGCTCGCGGGAGGAATCGAAACCGGTGGTGCTGCCGTCGACGGCCACCGGGCCCGACAACTCCATCGTGGTCGGGCAGGCCAGCGCCCCCGTCACCGTCGACATCTACGAGGACTTCCAGTGCCCGGCCTGCGGCCAGCTGGAGAAGACCACCGGCTCGACGATCAGCGACCTCATCGACGCGGGCGACATCAAGGTCAACTACCACCTGATGTCGTTCCTCGGGCCCGAGTCGGTCCGGGCCGCGAACGCCGCGTCGGCGGCGGCTGACGAGAACAAGTTCAAGCCGTTCCACGACGCCCTGTTCGCCGACCAGCCCACCGAGCACACCGACGGCTACCAGAACGACACCCTGATCGAGAAGGGCGCCTCGGTCGGCCTCACCTCGACGGCTTTCGTGGACGCCGTCCGGAACGGAAAGTTCGACGGCTATGTCGCAAAGGTCGACGAGAGCGCCTCGAAGGCCGGGGTGACCTCGACGCCCACCGTGCTGGTCGACTCCAAGCAGCTCTCCGCGGACCAGCTGACCCCGGACGGGCTGAAGGCCGCGGTGGCAGCCGCCAAGAAGAACGGCTGACACTCCGCCGACCGGCGCCGGGTCCTGCTCGTTAGCAGAGGATCCCCGAAGCCGCCGCGGCGAAGATCAGAGGATTGTGGTCGTTCCGACGACCACAATCCTCCAGTCTCGCTCGGCGGCAGCGGCAGTGGCGGGCGACGGTGGTGGCAGCGGGGAGCCCGTAGCTCGGGACTGCCGCCCGCTCCGGGACGACGAACGTCCTCGACTCCCCGGAGCGAGCCAGACGCGATCATGCGAGTCCTCGTCACACCCCTGAACGGACACGGGTGAAGGGTGCAAACAGGGACACCGGGGGATCACGGCAGGGTGTTTGCCGGCCCGCCGGAGCCGCGACTAGCTTCTCGGACATGACCGAGACCGCCAGCGCCGCTCGCCTCTCCCCCGGTGACCCCGCGCCCGACTTCACCCTGCCCGACGCAGACGGCAACGAGGTTTCGCTGTCGTCCTTCCGTGGCCGCAAGGTCGTCGTCTACTTCTACCCCGCCGCTTCCACGCCCGGCTGCACGAAGCAGGCCTGCGACTTCCGCGACAACCTCAGCCTGCTCAACGACTCCGGTATCGACGTCCTCGGGATCTCACCGGACAAGCCCGCCAAGCTGGTGAAGTTCCGCGACAACGAGGAGCTCACCTTCCCGCTGCTCTCCGACCCCGACCGGGCGGTGCTGTCCGCGTACGGAGCATTCGGCGAGAAGACCATGTACGGCAAGAAGACCATGGGCGTCATCCGCTCGACGTTCGTCATCGATGCCGACGGAAAGATCGAGAAGGCGCAGTACAACGTGCGCGCCACCGGCCACGTCGCGAAGCTCCTGCGGGACATCGGCCTCGCCGACTGACCCGGCCGACCCGGCGCGGCGCAGACGGCCAGACGGCACCGTCGGTCCGGCGCCGTCTGCCTGACCGGCGCCGCCCGACCGGCCCGGTGCCGCGCTGACCCGGCACCGCGCTGGATCGGCACCGCGCTGGATCGGCACCGCGCTTGGCCGGCGCCATCCACAGCTCGGTCGGCACCGGCCAGGCCCGGTCCTGGTCAGCTGGCGACGCGCAGGTCCCACTGGAGCAGCACGTTGTCCGGCTGGGCGGGATCCACCAGCACGGGAACCCTCCGGCGAAGCTGGCTCGGGACGCGAACCCCGCCACGCCGGAGTCCGGCCGGCACCGCCGCGGCCGGCTCGGCCTCGGGTACGACCGCGCGGCGGATCACCGGGTACGGCTGCTCCCCGGGGCACTCCACCAGCAGGCGCACCTCCGCCACGGTCCCCCCGAGAACCCGGACGCCCGTGTCGTTCACAGCGCTGATCACCGCCATCGCGGCCCTGCCGTTGTCGATCAACCGGCGAGCCCGGTCGCGTTCCTCCTGAACGGAGGCGGACACCTGCTCAGGCTGGTTCCGCGCGGGCTCCGCAACGAAGGTCATCGATCTTTCCCCCAGAGGCATCATGCGCCCACCGACGCAGGTACACCCTGCACCCGAACGGGTCCTCCCCGCCGTCGCGTCCGCGACACCACCGGCTGTCCACCTGTTGGTTCCGCGACACCTGCCCGAGACCCCGGGCCCGCACCGGAGGATTTCTCCCGCCTGCCCAGCGGACGCGGCCCGCACGGCGGCGGTGCCGCTCCCCCGGCCGGCCCCTGTCCCGCGATCCGCACCCGGATCGCTAATCTGGACCCACGCGGGAGTGGCGGAATGGCAGACGCAGCAGACTTAGGATCTGCCGCCCTAGGGCGTGGGGGTTCAAGTCCCCCCTCCCGCACCACCCGGGCCGGGCAACCGTTTCCCTTTGTTCGCAACGGTCAGGCCTCCTGTGGATCACTGGCCGACCGCTCTCAGGCGTCCGGCGGTGGCTTGCCATGTCCGGTGGCGTCCGGCGGGTCGCGGTCCATTCGCGGTCCGGGCTCGACTCCCCTGCCGCCAGGATCTTTCTTCTGGACAGGACCAGGCGCTGTCTCGATCCTCCGCAGCTAGTGTCGACGTCCCCATCGATGCACTCCGGGTACAGAGAGCAGCGCGACCGCCCCGCCCCGGATCTTGCGCGGCTCGGCCGTGCTCGTCGGCGTGGTGGCCTGGCCGGCGTCGCAGGGTGGTTGGGGGGCCGTACGAAGCCGGGGCGATCATGTCCGTAGGCCGGCGTCTCGGCAGGCCGGCCGGACCGGTAGACGCGGCTTGTCGCCACCGCCGGGCTGCCCTTGGCCCGCACTGTAATCGTGGGCCGGGGCCTGTCCGTGACCCACCTGTCACGAGGGCGTACAACCCTGCCTATGGCTGACAACGGGGGCGCACGTCGACGAGCCGGCCGGCGGTGGCTGTGGATCGTGGCCGCCGTCGCCGCGGTGGGCGCGGTGGCCGCGGTGGTGGGGATCTGGCACCTACCGGGCCGCATGTACCCGCCGGGCACCGACGGTGGGGCAGAGGCTCGTGCGGCGCTGCAGGGCGGCCTACTCACGGCCGCCGCTGCTCTCACCGCGGTAGCCGGTGCTCTGATCGCCTTGGACGAGACACGCCAGGCGAACGCGAACACGCATGTGCGGGAGCTGTACGCCACAGCGATTGGCCAGCTCGGCGCCGACAGCCCCGACGTCCGGCTCGGGGGGATCTACGCGCTCGAACGCATTGCGCGTGACAGTGCGGACGACCAGCGCACCGTCGTAGAGGTACTTTCCGCCTTCGTGCGCGAGCACACCCGCTTCCAGACCACGCCAGCTTCGCCGGGGCGCCGGTCGCCGCCAGGACGGCGCTGGGCGGATCGTCCGCCCGCCAGGCCTCACCAACTGGGCACCGACGTGCAGGCCGCGCTCACCGTTCTGGGTCGGTTGCCCATCCGCGCCGGCGTTCCCCGCGCCGACCTATCCGGAGCGAACCTCACTGGCGCTCGGCTGAACTGGGCGAACCTCACCAGCGCGCGTCTGGACGGCGTGGTCCTCACCGGCGCGAAGTTGGACAGGTCCAACCTCAGCTATGCGCATCTGGGCAGAGCGAACCTCACCGATGCCAATCTGCGCGGGGCCAATCTCACCGGTGCCCGACTGGTCGGCGCCGACCTCACTCGCACCGGCCTGATCGCGGCGAACCTCACCGAGGCACGACTGTTCGGGGCCAATCTCACCGGTGCCCGACTGGTCGGCGCCGACCTCACTCGTGCCGGCCTCTTTGCGGCGAACCTCGTCGATGCACAGGACCTTGTGCAGGAGCAGGTGGACGCCGCTTTCGGGAACAGGCAGACGCAGTTGCCAGTTGGTCAGGTGCGTCCAGCGCACTGGCAATCGGAGACGCCGCCAGCCGGGGCCTGATCAAGTACCGTGCTTGCCCCAGGGGGCGGATTCCCAGATTCCCGGATTCCCGCCACCCAGATGACAGGCCGGTTACGGGCGGGTGCGCCGTGCTCATCCGGCCAGCGGGTAGGACGGCCGGATGAGCACGAGGCCCGTCTCAGTGCACCGCGTACCCGCTGAGGCCGCCGCCAGCGATCTCACTGACGCCGCTCAGGCCTGTGACCTGGGCCGGGGTCGGGCGGTTGGTGTTGGTGCCGTCGCCGAGCGCGCCGCCGGCGTTGGATCCCCAGGCCCGGACCGTGCCGTCACGGCGCAGCGCATACCCGGTGTAGGCGCCGGCCGCGATGGCGGCGACCCGGGTCAGGCCGGAGACCTGGACCGGGGTCGAGCTGTTCGTCGTGGTGCCGTCACCGAGCTGGCCTACGTAGTTGTATCCCCAGGCCCAGACGGTGCCGTCGCTGCGCAGCGCATACCCGCTGTTGCTGCCGGCCGCGATGGCGATGATCTGGGTCAGGCCGGAGACCGGCACCGGGGTCAGGCTGTCTGTCGTGGTGCCGTCACCAAGCGCGCCGAAGCTGTTGGAGCCCCAGGCCCAGACGGTGCCGTCATCGCGCAGCGCATATCCCCGGTAGACACCGCCAGCGATGGCTCTCACCTGGGTCAGGTTGCTGACCTGCACCGGAGTCGAGCTATCGGTGGTGGTGCCGTCACCAAGCTGCCCGGAGTTGTTGAACCCCCAGGCCCAGGCGGTCCCGTCGCTGCGCACCGCATACCCGGTGTGCATACCGCCGGCGACAGCGATCACGTCGGTCAGGTCGGAGACCTGGACCGGGGTCGAGCGATTGATGGTGGTGCCGTCGCCGACGGCACCGTCACTGTTCTCCCCCCAGGCCCAGGCGGTCCCGTCGCTGCGCACCGCATACCCGTTGTGGGCGCCGGCCCCGACAGCGACCACGTCGACCAGGTCGCTGACCTGCACCGGCGTCAGGCGGTCGGTGGTGGTGCCGTCACCGAGCTCGTTGTGTGAGTTGTCACCCCAGGCCTGGACGGCGCCCCAAGCCATCGCATACCCGGTGCTCTCGCCGGCCGCGACGGCGGTGATTTCGTCTATGCCCAAGACCTGAACCGGCGTCAGGCGGCCCGTGGTGGTGCCGTCGCCGAGCTGGCCCTGGCCGTTGGCACCCCAGGCCAGTACCGTGCCAGGCCCAGGCCCGGTCGCTGTCGCGCCCGTGGGCTGGACGATCACCCCGACGACGGCCAGCACCGCCGAGCACATCCCTGTTCGCCATTGTCGCTGAGACATGCCTGCCTCTTTCTGCCTGAAGGACGGGCCACATCCCCCCTGCAGCCACTCTGTGCACTATTTTTAGTACACAGAGTGTCGATCCGGCCGGATATCTTGACCAAGCGTGCCCGTGTTGTGCCATTACGTTGTCGCCCAGGCGAGTCCGGACGACCGGAACCCGGGATACGGCCTCCCTACGAACGGTCGACGATGCGGCGTGATCACGGGTGGGACCGGAGCGGTCCACGGAGTGTCAGGCAGGCTCCACGATCATCCAGGCGATGGTCGACGCGTCGGACGAGGAAGCCGACGTGATCGTGAAGCTCGTTCCCGCCGTTCTCGCGGAGACAGYTATCGGTTGGGGTGTGCCGACCCCGGACAGGTTCTGGGGCGTCAGGTAGATCCTGCTGTTCGCGGTGACAGCACTCGTGGAGACCGTGGCCGAGCCGCTGGACAACGTGGCGGCACCGAGGCACGCGTTGGTCCCTTCCTTGACCAGGAGCCCGTTTCCGGCAGTACTTACGATCAGATCGCCATCCGTCCGGAAGGTCACATTGGCGGCGAGGTTTCCGCTCCCGTCCCGCTGGAGTGTCACGTCCTCGGCCGCGCCGAAATCGATGCCGTCCTTGGCGGCCCCCAATCGCAGACGTTCGGTGCCGTCCTCACTTCGGATCCTGGTCGCGAATCCCTTGATGTTCACGTAGGACCCGCCGCTGCCCGAGTCGATGGTCATCTCACCACCGGCACCGCCCGTGCCGTTGTTGAGCCACTGGTTCGCGCTGATGGCCCCTTCCAACGTCGACTCGAGGCGCGCGAAGTACACCACCTGCGACGAGGTCCCGAACAGGGAAAGCCCGTTGTACAGGCGCATTTCTCCGGCGGACGTGACGCCGCCGGACGCAGGCCGGCCGAGCGTGACCGTCACATTCGTCGCGCTGGCCGTGGCAGCGGCCGACATGGTGGCCTGAATGGGCGACACGACAGCCGCGATCGTCGTGGCGACCGGGATGCCGGTACCGCTGATGGAGAGACCCACGTCGTCGGCACGGAACCCCGCGCTCCCCGACAGGACGGTCGTCGAGCCGTTGGTCGTCGTAAAATCAGCGAACACCTGGCGGCGCCCCACAGAGAACCCGGCGAGCGCCAGGAGGTCCTTTCTGAACTCAAATGGCGTTCCACTCGTCGCGTCCACGAACGGCGCGTTCGTCAACTCGTCCAGGCCCAACGAGTAGTTTCCGCCAATTTCGTCGTCGCGGTCTACGATCACCTCGTTGGCGTGGACGGTCKGATTGAATGTGTTACCCTGGGCATCGATCAACGCTCGCGTCGACAGCCATTTGGTCCGCTGGCTCATCGCCCGGTAGAACGTTCCCTGGTCACATCCCACGCCACTCGCGTAGGAAATCAGGTTGGACACCTTGGTCAGCTGCGCCGAATCAATGGCGCCGTGGTGGAAGAGGACGACGACGCTGCGGTTCGCCACAGCCTCGTCGATGTACGCCTTGATATCCGCCTCGGACGGAGCGAGGATGTCTATCCCCGGGACGTTGAACGGATCCGGCGCGTTTCGACTGACGACACCCCGGCTGCACCGGAAGTAATCGTGCCGACGACTGACAATTTCTTTTACCCGGTCGTTCGCCGACCCACCCGGATAGGAGCCCGTCTTGACCGAGAAGCCGAATCTCGTTTGAATCTCGCCGATGGCGGCGCCAAGCAGGAGGTCGAGCGCCACCGGACCATGGGTCGCGTAGTAACTCGCAAGATCTTCATGGTTCTTGCCGTGTGTGGCGATCTCGTGGCCGGCGGCGACGATGGCTTCGACCTGAGACGTCGTGATGTAAGCGTCTCCGTATACAGGGGATGTTCCAGCCTGGTCCACCCAGTCGACCGACAGGAAGAAGGTTCCCTTGATCCCGTTGGAGGCGAGCAGGGAGAAGTATCCCGCCTGACTGTCGTAGCCATCGTCGCCAGCCCAGACCACGAATGGTCCAGGAACATCAGGTGTCAGGCTGGCTGGAGCGATGTCGAACTGCATGTGATTCCCCCAAAGAGGCACGCTGCTGTATGCGCTTTTCGTGGAGATGGACCGCATGCCACAATGACCAATGACGATGTCTCCCCGCCCGGGTTGACGAGCCCTTCGGCATTCAAGATCCTCCGATGGGGCCCCTGCGTCCGTGGACATGGCGGGCGGGTCAGGGCGGGCCCGACGCTGACCGTGGGTGGGTGTACCCGGCACCGCACGCATAATGGGGCCGCGTTTCCGCCTGTCGCCCTGGCCTTGGGATGGCAGGCCGCGGAGGCCACGGGCCGATGGCCTGGACGGCCACCGGGCGTTCAGGATGGCGCGGGCGACGGGCCGACGCGACGGGGCGACGGGGCGGTCAGAGCGACAGGTGGGCGTTCACGGCGCGGGCCTGCTCGGCGAGTTCGGGCAGTTCCACGACGGTGACACCGGCGGCGGTGAGCAGTTCGCAGCCCTGGCAGTCGGCGACGAAGAGGCTGGGCTCGCGCCAGGCGATGACCACCCGCGGGATTCCCGCAGCCAGGATGAGCTGGGTGCAGGTGCGGGGCCGGGACCTGCGCTGCGAGCAGGGCTCGAGAGTGCTGTAGATCGTCGCGGTGGCGAGCCGCGGGTCGTCGGGATCGATCTTCGCGAGGGCGGATTCCTCGGCGTGCACCGCGTCGTCGACCTCGCGGGAGTAGCCGAAGGCGATCTCCTCGTTGTTCTCGTCGACGATGACGGCACCGACGGAGTAGGCGCCGGTGGCGGGTGGGCAGCGGTGGGCCAGTTCGATCGCCCGGGTCATCCACCGATGGTCGTCGAGCTGCGGCATGGCGAGGCTCGTCCTTCCCCGCGGGGCCGGTGCCCGACGGAACGCGCGTACCTGCAGGACAGTCTGCCATCCGGCGACACCCTCACGGCTGGCCCCCACCGCAGCAAACCCTCCATCCGAATTGCCCGATGGCTAGGTTCGATGAGTGCTGCTTCCTCTGCAGGGTGTCCGTGTCCTCGATCTGTCCCGGACGTTCCCCGGCGCGTGGTGCACACGGTTGCTCAGCGACCTCGGCGCCGAGGTGATCAGGGTTGAGGCGCCCGGAGTCGGCGACATGCTGCGGGGCCCGACCGGTTCCACACCGGCGCACGTGGGCCTCAACCGTGGCAAGCGGTCCGTCACGCTCGACACCCGCAGCAGTTCCGGGATCGAGGTGCTGCGCCGGCTGGTGGTCACCGCCGACGCCGTCGTCGACAGCGCCCCGCCAGCCACCCGGGCCGCGGCCGGCTTCGGCTACCCGCAGGCGGCGGAGCTGAACCCCCGGCTGGTCTGGGTGGGCCTGTCCGCCTTCGGCCTCGACGGCCCGTACGCCGGCCGTGCCGGGCATGAGATCACTTTCCTCGGTCATTCCGGCGCCCTGACCGCGATCGCGGGGCAGCTCCCCTGGGTGCCGCAGACACCCATCGCCGCGCCGCTGGCAGGCGCGGTCGCGTCGGCCGCCCTGTCCGCCGCCCTCACCGCGGCGGCGCGCACCGGCAGCGGCTGTCTGCTCGACGTGTCGATCGACGATGCCGCGACGTGGTTGCTGGCTGCCAGCCCGGGGCGTTTCGCGGGTATCGACTCCGACGCGGGCTGGGCGGCCGGCCGACGGCTGTACCGGTGTGCCGATGACCGGTGGGTGACGGTCGCCGCCGCCGAAGCACGGACATGGCACGCGCTGTGCCGGGTGCTCGACGCCGACGATCTGGTCGATCGGCTGTGGGCTGACGAGGATGAGCAGGTGACGATGGCCGAACGCTTCGAGAAGGTGTTCGCCACCAGGCCCGCCGCGGACTGGGTCGCGGTGGGCTCCGCGGCGACGATCGGCCCGGTGAACGACGGCGTGCAACTGGTGGACGACCCGCACGTCTCGGCCCGCGGCACGCTCGTGGACATCGCGGGCACCTTGGTTCCGGCGGCACCGTTCCGGCTCGGCGCCGCCGGTGAACGGCAGCCAGCACCGCCGACCGGCCTGCCCACGCTGGGCGAGGACACCGACGACATCCTTCGCGCGGCCGGGGTCAGCGACGAGGAGCTAGCTCAGCTGCGGGCCACCGGAACCATCTGAGCCGGAACCATCTGAGCCGGAAGCACCCGGCTCGTCGGCTTTCAGGGTTGGACGATCCATTCCGCCCCGCACTCGCAGGTCTGGATCCAGGTACGACTGAGACTGCCGGCCGGGCGGCAGGTGAGCGCCTCGGGCTGGTGGGTGCAGGGCACGGCGCCGACCGAGGTGGTCGCGATGGGCGCGCTGCCAGGCCTCGGCCTCGCGGCTGACCGACGCGCCGCGGACGGCCGCCGGCGGACACGGGCACCCACCCGATCAAGCAGAAGAGACTGAAAAATCATGACGTCACCTCCAACGTCGTACCGCCAAGAATAACCGCGGCCCTACGAGCTACGAGACTCGACAGTCGCCGGTGACGGCCGAGTATTCCTCACAGTGACAGCACCCCTGACGCCGTGCCACGACGGAACGTGGTCTCATCGTCCTTTCCCGTATCGGCGATTTCACCTATTCCGGCGCACGTCGAGCAGGTACACATCAGGTTCCAGCTCTTCACAGCACCGGCAGCGCCCCACCCGACCGGCAGGGCGCTACGCCGGTCGTCGTCTCAGCATCGATCGTCAGGCGCGGACACGCTCCGAGCCTGCCACAACACGCCTGGTGCACGATCTCCGGCACTCGGGCATGCCATTCACGGCTCGTGTCGCTGCCCGCCGGATGGAGTGTGGCCGGATGGTGTGGTTGGCGGGATGGGCGGGGACGCCCGCGCGCGAGGCGTCCCAGGCCTTTCCCATTGTGCCCGGGATTTTCCCCCGAAAACCGACCAAGGGCGAAAAGTTCGACTCCCATGCCACCGGAGCGCTGTCACTAACCTGATACCGGTATCCGGCACCGGCGGGCCGCCGCTTTCGACGCCGTCCGGCTGCCCGCCCTGGTTCGGTTTCAGCCTGAACGCCAGTAACGTCCTAATGTTTCCGTAGTATCACCAACGGCACCGAAGTGGGCGGTCGCCACCGCCCACTTCGCTGTCGGGCGAAGCCGATACCGAGAGACCCACCCATCCACGAAACGGGAACTCACATGATCACCACGATGGGACGGCGTCTGCTCCCCGCCGTCAACGGCGGGATCTCCACGCCACCAGCCCGATGACGGGTGGCGCCTTGACCGGCAGCGACTCCCCCGGCGACGCCGCGGCCAGCGGGACCCCGGTCAACGAGGCCCAGGTCGGCAAGGCCCAGGTCGGTGAGGCCCCGCGAGGTGGAGCCTCGCGAGAGGCCAGGACCGCCGGCGAGAGGGAGTGGGCTCGAGTCCGAGGCGAGCTCAGGCGCCGGCGGTTCGAGCTCGCGCTGACGGCGGCCCAGGAGTACCCGGCGGCCTCGCGGGTGGCCGGGACGCCCTTGTTGGCGGCACCGCGCTGGATCCCGCCTCGGCCGCTGCACCTGGCCGACGTCGCGATCGACCTGGACCCCGGCACCACGGCGCCGACCGGATCTCGTCCTGGGCCGGTGACGGGCCGGGGGCCCAGTGGCGAG
The DNA here is from genome assembly GCF_001983215.1 of Frankia sp. CcI49. Taxonomy (NCBI): domain Bacteria; kingdom Bacillati; phylum Actinomycetota; class Actinomycetes; order Frankiales; family Frankiaceae; genus Frankia; species Frankia sp. CcI49. The sequence continues at coordinate 51,035 of NZ_MOWP01000029.1, read as the reverse complement.
GGTGTCCGACCGCTGCGTGCCGATGGGCGACGGTACGAGGCCTACACCGCGGTGATGGCCGAGCTCGACCGTCCCGCCGTGTTCGCGGATCTGCCCACCTACCGGCTGCGCGAGGCCGACCTGTCGTTACCGGGACGGAGCGGGCGGCTGACCTTCGGCCTCGGTAGCTACTTCGACGCGATCGACGTCGGCGAGGCCTGCGCGCACGAGTTCGCCGCCCGGGAGCTGGGCGCCCGGCCCGACACCGGCGGGTCGCCCGCTGCGACCGCGGACGAGCTGCCGCTACGACGCGCGGTGGGCGAGCCGTGGGACCTTCTGCGCCGGCCGGCGAACCTGGCGATCAGCACGCTCACGATCCGCCTCGACCGCTCCGCCGACCGCACTCCCGGCAGCAGTACCAGTAGCAGCAGCACCAGTAGCAGCATCCTGCTGCACCGGCGGGATCCGGCGAAGGTCGGTCATGCCGGCGGGCTGCTGCAGGTCGTCCCGGCGGGGATCTTCCAGCCGTCTGGCCCGGCGGACTGGAATGTGCGCAACGACTTCGATCTCTGGCGGTGCATCACTCGGGAGTATTCCGAGGAGCTGTTGGGCACCGCGGAGGAGTACGGCAGCGACCAGCGCCCCATCGCCTACGATGCCTGGCCGTTCGCCGCCGAGCTGACGCGGGCGGCACGATCCGGCGACGTGCGCGTGTCGGTGCTGGGCCTGGGCGTCGATCCGTTGACCTTCGCCACCGATCTGCTGGTCGTCGCGGTGTTCGAGGCGCCGGTCTTCGACACGCTGTTCGCCAGGCTGGTGACGCTGAACTCCGAGGGCACCGTGCTCGCCGGCGTTCCGTTCACCGCGGCCGGTGTCGAGCGGCTGGTCGGGCAGGAACGGGTACAGGCCGCGGGGGCGGCGCTGATCGCGCTGGCCTGGCAGCACCGGGACGAACTGCTGGCCTGACCGCCGCGGATTGCCAGGGCCGCCGCCGCTCCCGGACCTCTACGGCTTCGCGGGGCGGTCCTCGGCCCGGTGGGGGCCGCTCGACGACGAGCGGCCCGAGGCTGACGAGCGGCCCGAGGCCGCGGAGAAGCCGTCGGACGAGTCCGGCGGGATCGTGGCGGCGCTGTCGCGCTCCGCGGACGGATGGTCGCCGCCCCAGGAGAATCCAAAAGGCACCGCGGTGTGCTCGTCCTTCGCTCCAGTGCCGGATTCACGGTGACGCCGGTCCCGGGAGTCGGAGACGTTCCAGTCGTCGTCGGCGCCGTCCGTGGTGTCGCTGCCGGCGTAGTCCCAGCTCGACGACCACGCCTCCGACTGCCATTCGGTGGAGGAGGCCCACTCGCCGTCGGGGTCACGGCCACGGCCGGACCTGCCACGGCCTGGCTGCTCCCACCCCGCACCGGTGGGGCGCAGCGATGCGCAGGCGGACTCGATGACCTTCGGGACCACAAGCCAGGCAGAGATGTTGACCCCCAGGACGACGATGATGATCATTGCGACCAGCAACACCGATGCCGGCGACAGCGGCGCGGCATGTGCGATCAGTGCCCCGACCCCTGAAGCCGGAGCGTCGACCGCCACCGTGATGAACCGAGCCACGGTTGCCTTCCTACGCCTCAGACCGGCCTGCTGGGGTCGATCGACGCCAACCCGACAGTGCCGTAAGGGCGCAGCACCGCAGGTCAGCGGCAACACGGACCACCTCCGGCGGGCCCGCCACCGCCATCCGAGCAGGACTGAGCACCACGGTCCGCAAACACGTGACCTCGACATATGGCGGGGGTTGCGGGCGCTTCGGACGATGCACGGGCGCATGATCGAGGATGCGACTGGGGTGTCACGGGTCGGGGACGGATTGGAACGACCCGGACACCTCAGTCGCGTCCTCAACCTACCTGGTCGATAGCTTTTAGTCACTGATCGACTACAGGTAGTTCTAGCGTACACCCAGTTTGCTCGCCCTGTCCCCCTATGAAGTAACGAGACGGACACATGCAGCAGTACCCACCAATGCCCCAGGGAAAGGATGCTGCGCAGGGAGAGAGATCCATCACTGGAGCGAGGCGGCCGGCGGCCCACTCCCCCTTGCGGGCGGGGTCAGGCCGCCACACGCCATGGCGCCGCCCTGACCCGACACGGCACGAGCTGGACGGGTTCGTCACTGACGGGAATGCGCATCCCGCCCCGCAACGCGGAGCATGTCCATGACGCACGGACTGTCCGGGATCAGACACCGCCCCCGTGACGACAGCCACAGGGTGGCTGACAGGTTTCCGGCTTAGTCTCATCGCTCATGAGTGGCGCGCCCATCGGAGTGTTCGACAGCGGAGTCGGTGGTCGCACCGTTGCGCGCGCGATCGGGGCGCAACTCCCAGCGCGGCCCCCGCTCCACCTCGGCGAAACCGTGAACGCGCCGTAYGGCCCGCGACCCGGCGCCGAGGTCCGCCCACCTGCACCGACGGTGCTGGACCAGCCTGCCGCCGCGGGCGTGAAGCTTCTCGTCATCGCCGGCAACTCCGCGGGCGCGGCATGCCTGCGCGATGCCCGGGAACGTTATGACGTACCGGTCGTCGAGGTCATTGTGCCCACGACCTGCCGTGCCGTAGCAGCAACACGGAGTGGTCGGGTGGGAGTCGTCGGAACGGTCGCCACCAACACCAGTCGGGCCTATGAGGACGCTTTTTCCGCGGCCTCCGGGACAGAACTGGTAAGTGTGGCGTGCCCGGCTTTCGGCGCCTTCGTCGTGGAGGGCATCACGTCCGGGCGAGAGCTGCTGGGACTGACCGAGGCGTATCGCGCGCCGCTGCAGGAAGCCGATGTGGACACAGTGATTCTTGGTTGCACCCACTTTCCACTGCTGACCGGTGTGATCGGGCTTGTTCCGGGAGAGGGGGTCACACCCGTGCGCAGTGCGCAGGGGACGGCAGAGGCCACTGACCGGGTACTGGCCCGCCGGGTACCGGCCCGCGACGGCCGCTTCCGCGACCCCGATCTACCACCACCGGCCCATCGGCTCCCGGCTCCCGGCGCCCCGGCCGCGTCCCGGACCCGCCAGCCTCGCCAGACCCGGCCGACCCGCCAGACCCGCCGGACCCGCTCGATCCGCCAGACCTGTCAGGCCCGCCAGGTGGTCGCCCGATGAAGCTCACGATCCTCGGCTGTTCGGGCACCTACCCGGGACCCACCTCCGCCTGTTCGTCCTACCTGATCGAGCAGGACGGCTTCCGCCTCGTTCTGGACGCCGGCAACGGCTCCGTCGGCGAGCTGCAGAACCACTGCGACATCCGCGACGTCGACGCCGTCCTGCTGAGCCATCTGCACGGGGACCACTGCCTGGATCTGGTCGCCACCTCCTACGCGCGGCGCTACCACCCCGAGGGGATGCCGCCCAAGCTCCCGGTCTACGGGCCGATCAACACCCAGGAACGCCTGTGCGGGGCGTTCGAGCGCTGGCCGGAYGACTCCCTCGCCGACATCTACGACTTCCGCACGATCGGGCCCGGCCGCCTGCACATCGGGCCCTTCGGGATCGACCTGGCCCGGGTCGCGCATCCCATCGAGGCCTACGGCGTGCGGATCAACGCCGGCGGGAGGACCCTGACCTATTCCGGTGACACCGGGGCGTGCGACCGGCTCGTGCGGCTGGCCCAGGGCAGCGATCTGTTCCTGTGCGAGGCGTCCTTCCTCGACGGCGAGGACAACCCGCCGGATCTGCACCTGACCGGCAAGGACGCCGGCGAGCACGCGACCCGGGCCGACGTCGGCCGGCTCGTGCTGACGCACCTGGTGCCCTGGGGAAACGTGGAACGCACCCATGGCGAGGCCCAGGACGCGTTCGACGGGGACCTGAGCCTGGCCAGCACCGGGGCGGTCTACGAGCTCTGAGCAGCGCCTCGCAGGCCCGGCCGCGCTCGCGGATAGGGTCTCCTCCCGTGATCCGAGTCGATGGCAGGAAGACCGACCAGCTCCGCGACATCACGATCGTGCGGGGCTGGCAGGAGCACGCGGAGGGATCGGCGCTGATCTCCGCTGGGCTCACCAGGGTGCTGTGCGCCGCATCCGTCACCGAGGGCGTCCCACGATGGCGCAAGGGCAGCGGCCTCGGCTGGGTGACCGCCGAGTACTCGATGCTGCCGCGGGCGACCCACACCCGAAACGACCGGGAGTCGGTGCGGGGGCGGATCGGCGGGCGCACCCATGAGATCTCCCGGCTGATCGGGCGCAGCCTGCGCGCGGCGATCGACCTGAAGGCGCTCGGCGAGAACACCATCGCCATCGACTGCGACGTCCTGCTCGCGGACGGCGGCACCCGCACGGCGGCGATCACCGGCGCCTACGTGGCGCTCGCGGACGCCTGCCGGTGGCTCGGACGCCCGTCCGCGATCGTCACCAGCGTCTGTGCGGTCAGTGTCGGCATCGTCAAGGGCGTTCCGATGCTCGACCTCGCCTACACCGAGGACTCCACGGCGGACACGGACATGAACGTCGTCTGCACCGGCGCCGGCGGCTTCGTCGAGGTCCAGGGCACCGCCGAGGGCACCCCGTTCGACCGGGCCGCCCTGGACGAGCTGCTGGACCTCGCGACCGTGGGCTGCAGCCGGCTCACCGAGATCCAGAACGCGGCCCTGGCCCAGCCGGCCCCCGCCGGCCCGCCACGCCCGGAACGCGCCCTCCCCGCGGCGAAGTCGGCTGGTTCGCGGTGACCGCGACCGACACGGGCCCGTGGCGGGTCGTCCTGGCCAGCCGTAACGACGGGAAGCTTCGCGAGCTGGACCGGATCCTCGCCGGCACGGGCCTGGCGATCGAGGTGGTGGCGCTGCCACCCGGCCCCGAGGTGGCGGAGACCGGTTCGACGTTCGCCGAGAACGCGCTGATCAAGGCACGGGACGCGGTCGCCACCACCGGACTCGCCGCGATCGCGGACGACTCGGGGCTCACCGTGGACGAGCTGGCCGGGATGCCCGGGGTGCGCTCGGCCCGCTGGGCCGGTGTCCGCGCCGGCACCCGCACGGACCGGGATGCCGCGAACAACGCGCTGCTGCTGGCGCAGCTCGACGATGTCGAGGCCGAGCGCCGCGGGGCGGCCTTCGTGTGCGCCGCCGCGCTGGTCACCCCCGACGGCGCGGAGCACGTCGTCCACGGCTCGCTACGCGGTCGGCTGCTGACCGCGGGACGCGGCGAAGGCGGTTTCGGCTACGACCCGCTGTTCGTCGCGGACGGCGAGACCAGGACGAACGCCGAGCTCACCGCGGACGAGAAGGACCTGATCAGCCATCGGGGCAAGGCGCTACGCGAGCTGGCGACCGTCATCGCCGACCAGCTGGGCGGCCGACGACCGGCCTGAGGTCAGGCCGGTCGTGCCAACACCGACCGGCCTGACCCGGACAGGCGGGATGCGACCGGGAACCAGGCGCGGGCCGGGCCTGAGGCCAGGCCCGGAAGGACCAGAGCTGTTCGGGCCCGGAGCTGTTCGGGCCCGGAGCTGTTCGGGCCCGGAGAGCTTGTTCAGGCCCGGAGAGCTGTTCAGGCCCAGAGCTGGCCTTCCAGCGCGGCCTCCGCCTCGGCGAGGGTGCCCGCGTAGGCACCCGTCGACAGGTACTTCCACCCGCCGTCGCAGACGATGAACGCGATGTCCGCCCGCCGCCCCTCACGAACCGCCCGCTCGGCCTGCCCGAGGGCAGCGTGCAGGATCGCACCGGTCGAGATGCCCGCGAAGATGCCCTCCTGCTGCACCAGCTCCCTGGTGCGGCGCAGGGCGTCGCGCGGGCCGACCGAGTAGCGGGAGGTCAGCACGGACGCGTCGTAGAGCTCGGGGACGAACCCCTCGTCGATGTTGCGCAGGCCGTAGACCAGCTCGCCGTACCGCGGCTCGGCCGCCACGATCGAGATGTCGGGGACGTTCTCCCGCAGGTACCGACCGGTTCCCATCAGCGTGCCGGTGGTTCCGAGCCCGGCGACGAAGTGGGTGATGTTCGGCAGATCCGCCAGGATCTCCGGACCGGTCGTCTCGTAGTGAGCCTGCGCGTTCGCCGGATTGCCGTACTGGTAGAGCATGACCCAGTCCGGGTTCTCCGCGGCGAGGCGCTTCGCCACCGCCACCGCCTCGTTCGAGCCGCCGGCGGCCGGCGAGTAGACGATCTCGGCGCCCCACATCTGGAGCAGCTGGCGGCGCTCCACGGAGGTGTTCTCCGGCATCACGCAGATCAGCCGGTACCCCTTCTGGCTGCACACCATCGCCAGTGAGATACCGGTGTTCCCGGACGTCGGCTCCAGGATCGTCGCGCCCGGGGAGAGCAGGCCGCGCTTCTCCCCGTCCGCGATCATCCACAGGGCCGCCCTGTCCTTGATCGATCCGGTGGGGTTGTCCTGCTCCAGCTTCGCCCAGAGTCGGACCTCGGCGGAGGGTGACAACCGCGGAAGGCCGACCAGGGGGGTGCGGCCGACCGAGTCCACCAGGGATTCGTAACGCATGAGTGGGGACCTGCCCGCCCTGATCAGAGAAGCCGCATGCCCACGGCGGTGCCGGTGGAGCCACAGACCACGACGGAGGCGACGGAGGCGACAGAGGCACCAGAGCCACCGGCCACGGCGGGGAGAATGGTCACATTGTCGCCGTCGCTGATCTTGGCGTCGAGGCTGCCGAGGAAGCGGACGTCCTCGTCGTTGACGTAGATGTTCACGAAGCGGTGCAGCTGGGCCTCGCCATCGCCCTCGCCCTCGCTGGCGATCAGCCGGCCGCGCAGGCCCGGGTGGCGGGACTCGAGATCCAGGAAGAGCGCCGCGAGCGTGTCGCCCGTGCCCTCGACCAGCTTGGCGCCTCCTGTGTAGTTGCGCAGGATCGTCGGCACACGGACCTGGACTGCCATGGTGCTCCTTCCTCGGTTACCGCTGGCGGATCCGCCGCGCGGCGAGCCGCCCACCGTGGGCGGCGTGACACGTCTGCTGCCCGCTTCCGGACAGCTGCTTGCGGACACGTCGGAATCCGACTCGGCCGGGTGCCCATGCTCGCAGGCCCCCGGACCGGATGCCCGAGCCGTCGCGTCCTCTGGGAGAACGTCACAGCGGGGTCAGAGGATTTCCACCTGCTCCTCAGTGACCTCGCCGTCCACGATCCGGAAGGATCGGAACTCGGCCGTCTCCGGATCCCGCGTCGACGCCAGCACGTAGTGCGCATCCGGGATGCTCGCCTGTGAGATGTCCGTCCGCGACGGGTAGGCCTCGGTGGCGGTGTGCGAGTGGTAGATCACCACGGGTTCCTCGTCGCGATCATCCATCTCCAGGAAGACCCGGAGCTTCTCCGCGTCGTCGAAACGGTAGTAGGTGGGCGAACGCTCGGCGTTGAGCATCGGGACGAACCGCTCCGGCCGGTCCGAGCCGATGGGACCGGCGATGAGCCCGCACGCCTCGTCTGGATGGTCACGGCGGGCGTGGGCGACGATCGCCTCGTAGTGGGTTCGGTCGATGCGCAGCACGCGACAACCGTACGACGCGGATGGGCCGGATCGGGCGTCCATGCGAACACACACCTGACCTCGGCCCGCCTGCAGCAGGTGGCGCCGCGTGAGCTGCGCCCCACTTCCGGTCCGGTCGCCGCACGAGCGCAGGCCGGAACAGGGCCGGCGCCGGGCCGGAACCAGAGCCGGAGCGAGGTCAGAGCGAGGTCAGAGCAAGGTCGGGAACAGGGTCAGAGCAGGGTCCGCGTCAGCTCGTCGAGCAGCTCGGTCAGGAAGCTGTAGACGGCGGCCATCGGAAGCCGCGGATCGTCCGGACTGAGCCGGTCGAGCTCCTCGGTCGACTCGTCGTCGGTGAGCCCGAGCCGGGTGCCGAGCACCAGCCGCAGGTCGTTGAGCACCGTCAGCCAGTCCTGGGCCGCGGCCTCGTCGAGCAGCAGGACGTCGCCGGGGGCCGGCACCGCGGCCAGCACCCGGGCGGCGGCGTCGCGTTTGTGAGCCAGCGCCTCGTCCGTCCGGCGGCGGCGGAAGTCGCCGGAGGCCATCGGGTCGTCCGGGTAGGGGTCGGGCAACAGCCGTGCCACCGCCGGGTCCTCCGGCGGTGGGGGCGCGGTGTCACGCAGGCCGACGAGCGCCTCCAGCGGATCGTCGACCGGCGGCGGCTGCAGCAGCCCGTCGACCTGCTCCAGCAGCTCGGTGAGCAGCGTCGACTCGAGCCGGGGAAGCCGCAGCTCGATCCCGGCACTCGTCCGCCGGAAACCGTTCACACGCATCCACCCCTGGGTCGTCGCTCGGATGGCCGCCAGCCGGGGAACGCGGTCACCCGCAGGCCGGGCCGACGGCACCGGCCGTCGCCAGCCTACGGCCCACAGCCACCGGGCTGTCACACCGACCGCACCGGCCACACCCACCGCACCGACCGCCACCCGGACCGCACCCGCCGCCCGGGCCGGCACCGCGAATCCGGGCGCGAACCCACGTGACAGCAACCCCGCAGCCACGCTCAGTCCTGCGCGATGGTGGCCCACAGGCCGTAGGTGTGCAGCCGCTCGGCGGCCGCCTCCATCTCCTCGCGGGTACCGGACGTGACCGTCGCCCGGCCCTTGTGATGGACGTCCAGCATGAGCTTCGTCGCCTTCCGCTCGCTGTAGCCGAAAAGCTTGCGGAAGACGTACGTCACGTACGACATGAGGTTGATCGGATCGTTCCAGACGATGGTGACCCAAAGACGTTCGTCCTCGGGGAGGTCTTCAACGTCCTCGACTTCGACCGGCGACACGGCGGTGACGGACACGAGGTCTATTGTTACCCCTCCCGCCCGCGGGCTCACGACCGCAGGCGCACTGCCGCGCCCTCCCGTCCCGCGCACCCGAAGAACTACAAACAGTACGGAACATCGCCCGGCCGACCGGTTCGGACGTCAGAACCGGGCGGAACGGCGGTCAGACCGGGCGGAACGGCGGTCAGACCGAGCGGCGCAGCAGTGGCGGGTGCAGGGCCGTCGCCGAACCGAGCCGGTACAGCTCGGCCGGGCGGCCGCCGCCCCGCGGGGAGGACCGTTGCCCGACCGCCACGACGAAACCCGGGGTGGAGAGCACCTTGCGCCGGAAGTTGGGTGGATCGAGCACTACGCCCCAGGCTGCCTCGTACACCCGGCGCAGGTCGGCCAGGGTGAACGGCTCCTCGCAGAACGCCGCCGCCAGCGGCGTGTACTCCAGCTTCCCGCGGGCCCGTTCCACCCCGTCCGCCACGATCTGCGGATGGTCGAAGGCCAGGGTCGGCCCGTCCGCGGAGCCGAGGTCCTCGACCGGCCACCACCGGGCGTGCTGCCCGTCCCGCCCGGTGGTGGGCTGCGGAAGGTTCGGCAGCAGTGCGAGGTAGGCGACGCTGACCACCCTGGTGCGCGGGTCCCGGTGCGGGCAGCCGTAGGTGCGCAGCTGTTCGAGGTGGCCGGTGGTCGTCACCCCGGTCTCCTCGGCGAGCTGGCGCCGCGCCGAGGAGTCGAGATCCTCGTCGGCTGCCACGAACCCGCCCGGCAGCGCCCAGGATCCGCAGAAGGGCTCGGTGGCCCGCTGGCTGACGAGGACGCACAGCCGCCCCGACCGCAGGGTCAGCAGCACGACGTCGACGCTCACGGCGACAGCCGGAATCGCGGCGGGAGCCGGAATCGCGGCGTTCGACGGCGGGTTCGTGGCCACCGGGCAAGTCTGGCCGCAGCGGTGGCGTGCCACCCCGGCGACCCTCCGACTGCGTGCTGGGCCCAAGCTGCCAACGCAACCGGCGTTGCTGCCGGGCAAGATCCGAGGATCATGGTCGCCGCAATGACCCGAATCCTCAACTCTTGCTGCCCGTGAGGTACGAAGATCCTCGACTCTTGCTGTCCGTCAGGAAACGGGTCGGGTTCCATCGCCCGCGACGACTACCGGCAGGCATGGCTGCCCGTAGCGGACGTCCCTGGCCGAGGCCGGCAGTGACGCCAGTGCCGCCCGGTGATGCTCCCGGGCGCCGGTGACACCGGCCGCGCCGACCAGGGTCTCGGCCACCACCGCGCCGGCCCGCATCAGCGGCACGAGCAGCGGCCGGTCCGCGGGGGCTGCTCGGGCCGCGGGATCCACGGCATCCGCGGGAGCCCCGCCGCGGGCCCGGGCCGCTCCCGGCCATTCGCCGCCCGGGATGATGACGTCGGCGACCGCCGATCCGTCCGGGCCGAAACGGCGCACGATCTCCTTGCGCCCGCCACGGGTGCCTTTGCCGATCGAGGTCTTGGCCACCGGGCGGCCATCGGCCTCGACCAGCTTGTAGACGAAGCCGGCGGTGGGCGCGCCCGAGCCGGTCACCAGGTGAGTGCCCACCCCGTAGCTGTCGACCGGCGCCGCGGCCAGGCGGGCGATCGCGTGCTCGTCCAGATCGCCGGTGACGACGATGCGGGTCGCCACCGCACCGAGCGCGTCGAGCTGGGCCCGGGCGGCGCGGGCGCCGGCGGCCAGGTCACCGCTGTCGATCCGGATCGCGCCGAGGCCGGTGCCCGCGGCAGCCACCGCGTTCGCGATGCCGGTGGTGATGTCGTAGGTGTCCACCAGCAGCGTGGTGCCGGCGCCGAGCGCGGCCACCTGGGCGGCGAAGGCGGCCGCCTCGTCGTCGTGGACCAGGGTGAAGGCATGCGCGCTGGTCCCGGCGCTGGGCACGCCGTAGCCGCGCGCCGCCTCCAGGTTGGACGTCCCGGCGAACCCGACGATGTAGGCCGCGCGGGCCGCTGCCACCGCGGCCTGCTCGTGGGTGCGCCGGCCACCCATCTCCAGGCAGGGCCGGTCTCCCGCGGCGGCGACCATGCGGGCGCCGGCCGCCGCGACCGCGCTGTCGTGGTTGAGCACGGACAGCACGAGCGTCTCCAGCAGAACGCACTCGGCGAACGTGCCCTCCACCACCAGGACAGGGGTTCCCGGCAGGAAGGGCTCCCCCTCCGCGAATCCGTGGATGTCGCCGCCGAACCGGTAGCCGGCCAGCCAGTCGACGGTCCGGTCGTCGACGACGCCGGTGGACCGCAGGTGCTCTGTCTCCTGCGGACCGAACCGGAACTGTTCGATGGCGGCGAGCAGGCGGCCCGTCCCGGCGAGGACGCCGAAGCGGCGGCCGGCCGGCAGGGAGCGGGTGAAGACCTCGAAGACCGCCCGGCGGCCGGCCATACCCGAGCGCAGGGCCGCCTGCAGCATGGTCAGCTCGTAGTGGTCGGTCAGCAACGCCGTGGACGTCGGAACCGTGGGCGTCGGAACCGCAGACGTGGCAGACGTCGGGACCGCGGGCATCGGGACCGTGGACGCGGGGCCTGTCGGCGCCGGGGCCGTGGACTGCGGAGCCGAGGACGTCGGGGCCGTGGGGGTCGGGACCGTGGACATCCGGACCAGGTTAGGGACGAGAGCCGCCTGGCGCACCACATCTCGACCGGGCCGCGAGCCGCCGCGCCGGGCGCCGGCCAGGCCGCCGACCGCGGCACCGGAGGCGGCACCTGGAGTGCGCGCCCTGGCATACCCAGCAACACGGCCGGGTATGCCTGAGAGCGGCTCGAAACACTCCTCAGGCTATGTGATTCACGACACAGGTCTCGTTAACGGAGCGTAACCAGGATCGCCCCATCAAGGCGCCCCGAAGCGCAACCAGGGCCTGGGATCGGCCTGTTACGCGCGATCTGGCCGGTACCCACTTAGTTACTGTCCCAAGAACCCCCGGTCCGTGAGATCGTCGTGCGCGTGGACCGAAGCTATGCCGGGGTTTTCCTCGTGGTTGTCGGCGGTGCGCTGCTCGCCCTGCTGGTCGCCGGGCGTCGCGCGGGAGGGAGCCTCGTCCGTGAGGTCTGGGGGCGAATGGGCCTGCTGCGCTGGGTGTTTGTACTGATCATCGTGGTGGTTTTCCTTGATCTGGCGGACGGGGCCGCCAATCGGTGATCACCAGCCGAGGGGCCGAAAGACTCCAGAAGTGCGCCCAATGGCCAAGACGTGGCACCCCGGGGTTTCCACCACGATCACCCGGTCCCGCGCCGGAACGTCGCACTGCGAGTTCACCCCGTCCCCACCCCAATAACAGCAGGTATCGGCGGCGTCGCAGTGCGCTATAAATGATGGATAATGCGCACAGTTCGATTTATGTGTTCACGCCCCTACATGCCTGACTCGTTATGCTCACTTCGCGTTACTCCGACGCCGGACGAGAGGACAGCGGGTGACTGGACAAACCTGGCTGTGGACCCCACCGCGGCCGACTCCAACAAGTGTTGGAATCGGGTCGCTGCTACGGGCGTACCGGCAGGCCCATGGCCTGACCCAGCAGCAACTCGCCGACCTTCTCGGCTTCGACCAGTCCTATGTGTCGAAGGTCGAGAGCGGTCGGCGGGCGATCCACGACATCTCCACGCTGCGCCACATCGCCCGCAACCTCGGACTGTCACCCGAGGACGTCGGACTCGCCCCCGGCGGTCTGGCCGACCGGCGTCGTGAGCCACCGCGCGGCTCGACAGTAGAGAAGGTGGCCGGCAGCCAGCGTGCCTGGCGGCTCACCCGCGACCACCTGAACCACCACCGGATCAGCCTGGCGCGCGCCGCCGCGCGGCTGTACCCGGAGACCTACCGCCTCGGCAACGGCCTGCTCGCCCGCCCCGGCTGGGTGTGGGACACCCCGGTCGACATCAACGACATCGGCCTGCGCTGGGAGGAGGCGGCCGGTGAGCCGGCGCTCACCGGTGCCGAGCCCGAGGCCGACGCGACCCGCCCGCTGGTCGGCGACGGTGGCGCGCAGTCCCGCTACCAGCGCTACACCCGGGCGATGCGCGACCTCGACCGGCCGACCCTCTTCGAGAACCGGCTGAGCTTCCGCCTGCTGGACGTCGCGGAGACCGCCGGCGCCGCCCCGACCCTCACGTTCGGGCACACCACGTACTTCGACGCGGTCGACGTCTGCGAGACCGTGGCGCACGAGACCGCCGCGGCCATGATGGGCGGCGAGCTGGCCTGGCCCGCGCTGCCGTTCCGCCGCCGCATCGGCGACCCGTTCGACCTGGCCGGCCGCGTCGCGCTGCCGTCCATCAACACCCTGACCATCCGCCTCGACCGGGGCAGCGCCAGCTTCGTGCTGCACCGCCGCAGCGCCGGCTCGGTGGCGACCGCGGGCGGGGTCTACCACGTGCTGCCCGCCGGGGTGTTCCAGCCGTCCGGCATCACGCCGTTCCACCACGACGCCGACTTCGACCTGTGGCGCAACGTCATGCGCGAGCTCAGCGAGGAGCTGCTCGGCAACGCCGAGCACGACGGCAGCTCGTCCCGGCCGATCGACTACGACAACGACGAGCCGTTCCGCTCCTTCGAACAGGCGCGCCGGGCCGGTGGCCTGCGGGTCTTCTGCTTCGGGATGGGCCTGGACGCCCTGACGCTGTTCGGTGAGATCCTCACCGTCCTCGTCGTGGAGGCCGACACGTTCGACTCGCTGTTCGCGGACATGGTCCGCACCAACGCCGAGGGATCGGTCGTGTCGACCGGACCGGGCCGCCAGGCGCATGAGGGAATCCCCTTCACCCAGGCCTCGCTGCGCCGGCTGGTGGACACCGAGCCGCTCGCTCCGTCCGCCGCGGCCTGCCTGGAGCTCGCCTGGCGGCACCGGGAGACCCTGCTGCCAGGCCTGCGCTCGCGGGCAGCGGTCTGATCAGGCCGCTGTGCGCATCCTCGTCACCGGCGCCTCGGGGTTCGTCGGCGGTGTGACCGCCGACCTGCTCTGCGCCGCCGGCCACCAGGTCACCGCCCTCGTTCGGGACGCGACAGCGCGGTCGCGGCTGTCGCGGATGGTCGAGGTGGTCCAGGCGGACCTCCTCGAACCGCGTCAGCTAGCCGCGGCCGGCGTCAGCCGCGGGTTCGACGGGGTGTGCCATCTGGCCGCGTTGACCCGGGTGCGGGAATCCCGCGAGACGCCGCTGCGGTACTTCGCCGCGAACGTCACCGGAACGATCAACCTGCTCGCGGCCCTCGATGCGGGCACTCGGGCGACCGGCGTGGCCCCCCGGTTCGTGTTCGGCTCCAGCTGCGCCGTCTACGGGGACGGTGGAACCTCACCGATCCCGGAGACCCGCGCCGCCGCGCCGACCAGTCCCTACGGAGCTTCAAAACTGGCGGCCGAGCAGGCCGTGGCCTATCAGGCCGCGACCGGGCGGCTCGGCGCGATCGTGCTGCGCTCGTTCAACGTGGCCGGTGCGGTCGGTTCGCACTCCGACCGCGACAGCAGCCGGATCATCCCGGCCGCGCTCGGGGTGGCCTCCGGGCGGCGGGACGCCTTCCGGGTGAACGGCGACGGCGCGTCGATCCGTGAGTACGTGCACGTGGTCGACATGGCCCGGGCCTATCTGACGGCACTGCGCGCGGTCGTGCCCGGCCAGTGCACGGTGTACAACGTCGGCTCCGGCGTCGGGGTGAGCGTGTCCGACGTGCTGGCGACGGTGGAGAGCGTGACGGGGCGGGACGTCCCGCGGGTGACCCTGCCCGCGGTGCCCGAACCGCGGGCGCTCATCGCCGACAGCACGCGGATCCGCGCCGAGCTCGGGTGGAACTCACCCTCCTCGACCATCGAGCGGATCGTCGCGGACGCCTGGCGCTCCACCGCCGTGCTCGAATCGGTCCCGGTCGGCCGGGCGGACGTCCCGATCGGCACCTGAGCACCTCAGCAGCCGAGCACCTGAGCACCTGAACGTCCGACCCGTCCGATTGCCCGGCGCGGGTTTCGTCGGTATGCCCGATCGGCCCGGGCCGGCGTGAAACGATGAGCCGACCAAAGCCGAGCCGACGAAGTCGAGCCGACCGAAGGAGAGGGCAGCGGTGGGTCGTCCCTTCCACGTCTATGACTACGAGGGCGAGCATCTGGGGGCGTTCCCGAGCTGGGAACGCGCCCACGAGTGGGCCCACCTGCAGGCCGTCCTGAACGGCGTGCCGACTCCGCTGGAGGTGGAGGACCGGTCCACCTCCAGCCGGCGCAGGGTGTGGGCGGACCGCTGCGAGCCGGTGGGGGCCGGCGCATCGAACCCGGGCGCCCCGGCCAGCACCGGCACCCATGCCCAGGTCCAGTCCGAGGCTCACATCGACGCCGAGACGGACCTGCTCGCCGCGGGGCGCTGTGCCGCGGTGCGGGCTCCGGTCTTCGCGCCGCCGCACCCCCGGCAGTCGACCGAGTACGCGGACGGTTTCGTCGCGGACGGAGTCCTCGCGGAGGGCGCGCACACCGCTCGCACCGACGCCGCCCGCATCGAGCGGTGACGATCTCGGGCCACCAGACGATCTCGGGCCACCACTTTCCGGCCACCCTCACCATGGGTGGCACACGGACTGCCCTCCGCCAGGAGAATTTTTTCCAACGCAACGTGACAGATTGCCGACCAAAGCGTGGCCCGGCAGGGCATGACAAGACGTTATAAAGCAGGTCATATCCTTCCAGGGAGGCATCCATCACGGCTGCCTCGTGCCCGGTCCTGCCTGGCCGGGAACTGCCCTCGCGCAACCTGACACTCCACCTGGTGAGCTGAGCACACTAATCTGGCGGCTGTCGTCGGGGATTCACCGCACTGCGAGGCACGTTCGACGTGCCTCGCAGTGAATCGGGGGCCGACGGGCACAGCCGAGACGCTCCTTGGGGGAGACGAAAGTGGACGAGCAGACCGCTGCCGCCGGCGGAGCGCGACCGACGTCGCGCCTCGTCGTCGATGTCGTGCGAGCGCTGCGGGGATGGGTGGTCGCCGCAGCCGGCGGCGTTCTTCTCCTCGGCTGCTACCTGGGCGTCTCCAAGGAGACGGACGTCGCGTACCAGCTCCCGTATGTGGTGTCAGGCGGCTTCGGCGGCCTGGCGCTGGTCCTCGTGGGCAGCGCCCTGCTGGTCGCCGACCGGGTGGACGCCAACCAGGCCACGCAGAACCGGCTCGCCGGCCAGGTCGACGACCTGCACACCCTGATCATCGCCGCCGCGGCCAGCGGAGCGGCCGACTCCGAGGCCGCCGACGTACCCGCGCCCGCCGCCCAGGGGCACGACGTCCCGGGCCACGGCGCACCGGGCCAGCCGTTCGTGGCCCAGACGAGCTCCGCCTCCGCGGCCGTCTCCGGCCAGCGGTTCTGAGCCGGCCCCGGACGACACCATGGGCACCGTCGACCCGGGCGCGGGGCCGCTGACCGGCCCGTCCCCGGCACCTCCCGCGGAGTGAGCGGATGACCAGTATCGATCTCGCGCTCACCGCCATCTCGCTCGGGGCGATCGCGGCCCTGTCCGGTATCGGCGTGCTGGTCACCTACCGGACCAACGGCGTTCTCAACTTCGCCCAGGGCGGCATCGCCACCCTGGTCGCCTATGTGTTCCGCGAGATGGTCGTCGAGTGGGGCCTGCCGATCTGGCTGGCCGCGGTCCTCGCGCTCGCGGTGCTCTCCCCCGGCATCGGCCTGCTGCTGGAACGGCTCGTCTTCCGCCCGCTGGCCCGCCGCCGTGCCTCGGCCGCGGAGTCGCTGGTCGCCAGCCTCGGCGTCCTCGTGCTCACCCTCGGTATGACCGCGGGCATCTGGGGCCTCGGCTCCCGCGGCGACGCACCGAGCATCTTCCCTGCGGACACCGTCAAGATCGGTGACACCCGGGTCGGCGTGGACGCCCTCGCCGAGCTGGCGATGGTCGTCGTGTTCTGCGTCGTCCTCGGCATCCTCGGCGCGAAGACGAAGTTCGGCCGCCAGGTGCGGGCCGTCGTCGACGACCGGCAGCTCGCCGAGCTCTCCGGGGTGCCCGCGGACAAGGTGGCGGCGGCCGGCTGGGCGCTGGGCACCACGATGGCCGGGCTCACCGGCATCCTGCTGGCGCCGCAGTTCCGGCTCACCCCCTACGGTCTGACCCTGCTGGTCCTGGAGACGTTCGCGGTCGTGGTGGCCGCCCGGCTGGCGAGCCTGCCGGTGGCGGTGCTCACCGCACTCGGGATCGCCGTCGCGCAGAGCGAGCTCAAGCAGGTCACCCTGGACGGCGACGCGGGAACGGTCCTCACCGTCCTGCAGTCGAACCTGTTCATCGTCATGCTGCTGGTCCTGCTCCTCGTCGTGCCCAGGCTGCGCGAGCTCGGCAACGGCGACTCGGGCTCCACCGGGAGCTTCTCCAGCCGGGGCGCGCCGCCGTCGGGCCCGGTGAGCCGGGATGAGGCCCGCCGCGACGTCCTCGGCAAGCTCGGCGGCGCCGCGCTGCTGATGGCGCCGATGACCTTCGCCCCGGCCGACCTGCGCTCGGCGTTCATGGTCCCGGCGCTGGCACTGATCTTCCTGTCGCTGGTGATCCTCACCGGGTACAGCGGCCAGCTCTCCCTCGGCGTCGCCGGCTACGCGGGGCTGGGCTCCCTGTTCACCCTGAAGCTCGCCAACGGTGACCTGTTCGGCCTGCCGGCCGTCCCCGGCATCTGGGCCATGTTCCTCGGCGCGATCATGGTCGCACCGATCGGACTGATCACCGGCTGGCCGGCCATCCGCCGGCGCGGCCTGGTCCTGGCGCTGACGACCTTCGCCGTCGGCGCGGTCGTGAGCCGCTTCGTCTTCGAGCAGCCGGACTTCGCCTCCGGCCTGTACGTGGACCCGCTGGAGCTCTTCGGCGCCGAGCTGGGCGACAAGGCCTTCTACCTCTTCGAGCTGTTCTGCCTCGGCCTCGGCCTGCTGGTCGTCCGCAGCCTGCACCATGGCCGGATCGGCCGGGCGCTGCTGGCGGTACGTGACCACTCCGAAGGTGCCGCGGCCGTCGGTGTGGACGTCCGCAGCCTCAAGCTGCTCGCCTTCACCATCTCCTCGGCGGTGGCCGGCCTCGGCGGCGCGCTGCTCACCTTCAGCGCGTCGTCGTTCTCCACCGACGACTTCGCCCCGATGCAGAGCCTGCTGTGGTTCACGGCGGTGGTCGTCTTCGGCGCGGACAGCGCCGCCGGCGCCATCATCGCGGCCGGCTTCATCGTCGCCATCGACGTGCTCGCCCCGGCCGGCTCGTCGATCCTCGCGGTCGGCATCCTCGCACTCTCGCTCGGCTGGCTGCCAGGCGGGCTCGCCTCCGCGGTCCGGGGCGGCATCGCGTGGGTCGCCCGGGTGCTGGCGGACGAGTTCGTGCCCTCGGCGCACACCACCCACGCCGCGGCCAACCGGCTGACCCGGGCCGGCGGGGCCGTGCCGGGCATAGCCGGCGCGGCCGGCGCCACCCGGCACGGGGCCGCCGGATCCAGCGCGTCCGGCGGGTCCGGCGGGTCCGGCGGGTCCGGCGACAGCATTCGGATCGTGCTGCCCGCCGGTGCGCCCAGGCCCACCCCGCTCGGCGAGACGCTGCTCATCGCGGTCGCGAACCACAYGGCCCGCAGCGGGCTGACCCTCGACATGCTCCCCAGCGCGCGGGCGGGCGAGGCGGACTCCGTCGAACGCCAGGGCCTCTCCGGGCCGCGGCCACACCTGCCCGCAGTTCCGGTTGAGAGGGGTGCCTGATGAGCCGCAACGACCTGTCGGCGCGTGGCCTCGTCCGCCGCTACGGCGGCCTCACCGCCGTCGAGGACGTCGACATGGACGTCCCCAGCGGCCAGATCACCGGCCTCATCGGACCGAACGGCGCCGGCAAGTCCACCCTGTTCAGCCTGCTCACCGGGGTGGAGCAGCCCGACGAGGGCAAGGTCCTCCTCGGCCAGCGCAACATCACCAGGATGAGCCCGGACGCCCGGTCCCGACGCGGGCTGGTGCAGACCTTCCAGGTGCCGTCGCTGTTCCCCAGCCTCACCGTGGCGGACAACCTGCTCGTCGCCGCCGAGAACCGGCGCCGCGACTACGCCGGCGACCTGCTCGGGTTCAGGGCACGCGGGCGCAGCGGCGCGCTGCAGATCGTCGACGACGTCCTGACCTCCCTGCAGCTGGAAGACGTCCGGGAGAGCATCGCCGGCACCCTGCCAACCGGTGCGCTGCGGCTCGTCGAGTTCGCCCGCGCCCTGTGCGCACGCCCCGACGTGCTGCTCCTCGACGAGCCCGCCAGCGGGCTGGACGCGGCCGAGACCGAACGGTTCTCGGCGCTGGTCCGCCGGATCGCCGACGACGGAGTGGCGATCCTGCTCGTCGACCACGACGTCGACCTCGTCTTCAAGGTCGTCGACCGGGTGTATGCCATGGTCGGCGGCCGGGTCGTGGCGGAAGGCGCACCCGCGGCCGTGCGCGCGGACCCGACCGTGCAGTCGGTGTACCTGGCGCAGGGTCCGCTGACCTCGAAGAACACGGGTGCCTCGCCGTCGGGCGGGCCGTCAGGGGGCGGACCGCCCGCGGACAGCCCGCCGACCGGCGGTCCGCCCGCCGTGGCCGTGTCGTCTGGAGAGCTTCGTTGACCGCCAACCCCGCCGCGATCGGCGACACCCACACGGCCGTCGACCCGAACGGCGCGCCCACGGCCGAAGCGGGCCTGCCCGCCGTCGAGCTGCGGCTGGAGAACGCCCGGGCCGGCTACCGGACCATCGAGGTCCTGCACGGCATCGACATGGCCATCCCCTCGGGGGCGGTGACCGCGCTGCTCGGCGCGAACGGTGCCGGCAAGAGCACGACGCTGCGCACCATCGCCGGGCTCATCCCCCTGCGCGGCGG
Source organism: Frankia sp. CcI49 (assembly GCF_001983215.1). NCBI lineage: Bacteria > Bacillati > Actinomycetota > Actinomycetes > Frankiales > Frankiaceae > Frankia > Frankia sp. CcI49. Next base: position 31,480 of record NZ_MOWP01000029.1, on the reverse strand, counting down.
CTCGCTGACCTGGCGCGGTGAGCAGATCACGAAGATGACCACGACGAACCGGGCGAAGCGTGGGCTGATGCTCGTCCCGGACGAGCGGGCCGTGTTCGCGACCCTGTCCGTCCGCGACAACCTGCAGATCATCRCCGAGGCCAGCGGTCACCCCGACATCACCCCCGCGCTGGAGGCGTTCCCCCGGCTACAGGAGCGCCTGAGCCAGCGGGCCGGCTCCATGTCCGGCGGTGAGCGGCGCATGCTGGCCCTCGCCCGCGCGCTGCTCGCCCGCCCGTCGGTGCTCATGGTGGACGAGCTGTCGCTGGGTCTTTCCCCGAAGGTCGCGAGCGAGCTGTTCGCCTGGCTCGGGACGGTCGCCGACGCGGGTACGACCGTGATCCTCGCCGACCAGTACACCGAGGAGGCGCTCGCCCTGGCCGACATGGTGTACGTCCTGCATCGCGGCGAGATCACCTTCGCCGGTACGCCGGCGGAGCTCGGCGCCAGCGAGCTGCTGGCCGCCAGCGCTCCCTAGGGCCGAAGGGCGCCAGCAGTCACTCAGCCTGAGGCTCAGGCCTCAGGCTGCAGGCCTGGCCTCTGACAAGATCTGAGGATCCTGGTCGTGCTCACGACAAAAATCCTCAGATCTTGCCCGGCAGCGACAACATGCCCGACCGCGTCTCGGAGCCGCGCCCCGAAGAGTTGGGCATTCTGGTCGTTCCGACAACCACGATCCTCAACTCCTGCGCTTCAGCAACAGCAGCCCGGTGGGGCCGGCGCCGTAGCGGCGTGTGCCGGGCCCGGATCGGGCTCCGGCACACGCCGCGTCAGGTTCAGGCTGCCGGGTAGGGCAGATTCTTGACCGTGTAGCAGTTGGTGTTCATGTCGCCACTTTGCGTCAACCAACCGCCCTTGCCACCGTTGGCGGTGTCCTGCCAACGAGCCACATTGAGGCAGTTCTTCGACTCGGCCGGCGGCTGCTGGTCCTTGACGAAGTCACGAGCCGTGAGCAGCCCGTTGCCGGTGTACGGCTCGTTGCGGTTCATGTACGTCTCGACGCACTCGCGGGTCAGGTTCGCCCCGCACGACGCCATCGCGTCGGTCAGCCACTGCGCGGAGGCATAGCCCTCGAGCATCCACTGGTTCATCTTCGCGACGCTTTCCGGCTCGTACGTCGCGACTGCGTCCTGGAACGCCTTGACCGCCGGGATCGAGGCGTCCGAGAAGGTCGCCGACTGGGTCGTCGCGTAGACGAGGTTGCGGCACTGCGGCGAGTTGGCGTAGAGCGTGCCGACCGAGCTCGACATGCCCTGCGCGGTGGTCACCTTCGCCTTCAGCGGGACGCCCTGGCGCTCCATCGACTCGCAGAGCTTGGCGTTGCCGGTGTCCTCCATCGCGTCGAACACAATCTGGACGCCCTGCTGCTTCATGTGCTGCGCGACCGAGTCCCAGTTGGGTGCGGCGAGGTTGATCGGCTCCTCGACCACCTTGTAACCCTCGGCCCGCAGGCCGTTGGCGATCTTCGTCGCGTACCGCTCGGACTGGGCGATGCTGTAGTAGACCACCGCCGCCGTGGTCGCGCCGAGCTTCTCCTTGTACCAGCGGTACTCCTCGGTGCCGCCGTACAGGTTGCCGTCGAAGCCTGGCCGGCGGCCGTCCCGCGGGTAGTCGCTGCCGTAGATCGAGTACAGGTGCGGGTACTGGTCGTACTGGACACCCACCGGCTGGCCGCCGATGTCCGGCACGCCCTCGGAGTTGATGTACTGGCCGCCGGCGTAGTCGAAGGCCGTCACACCGGCGAGGGCGAACACCTTCTCGTCGTCGACCAGCTTGTGCGCGCAGGCGACGTTGTCGTCGCCGGTGCTCTTGTCATCGCACGACACCAGGGTCACCTTGCGCCCGTTGACGCCACCCTTGGCGTTGAGCGCCTCGAAATAGGCGCGTGCGCCGTAGAGGGACGCCGAGAACGTCTCCGGCCCCAGGCCACCGCTCATGCCGGTGATGTTGCCGATCTTGATCTCGGTGGGCGTCACACCGGTGTCGGACGCGGTGTTGGCCGAAGCAGCACCGGTCTGCGTACCTTCGCCGGACGGAGCCGAGTCACCCGCACGGCTGCCGCAGGCGACGAGCGCCAGGGAGGACAGCACGACCCCGGCGACGAGCGCTCTCGCTCGCATGAATTGCACTCCTCTGATAGGTCGGCGGCGCTCACACGCCACCAGCTCTGCGCGGGCCTCGCCGGTCAGGCTACCGACAGCGACGACGCTGTCGGCAACAGGACCGCTACCTGCCGTCAGGCTCGTCCAGCGCCCCGCACGAACAACCGACGCCACCACGTACGACGAACCGGCGGAGCAGCCGGGCCACCGGCATCCTCCGCACTCACGCCAGCGGTGAGATCCTCATCACTGATCGGGGGCTCCGCGACCACGACCGCGGATTCCGCCAACGGTGCCCGATCGCCACCCGCACTCGCGCCCAGGGCCAGCTCACCGTCTACGGCGTCGCCGTTCCCCGTGTCACCGTCGGCATCAGCGGCCCGGCCCGATGACAGCACGTCACCGGCGGGTTCGGTCGGCGCGGGCGGCGGAACCGACACGGGGGCGTCCTCCGGGACGGGGGCGCCGCGGCCCGCGGCCGTGGTGGTGGCCGTGATCGCCGCCACCGTCTCGTCGATCGCCGCGATCACCTGCCCGAGCGCCAGAACCGCGTCCACACCCTGCGGTGTCTCCCCGCCGGCGGCCCCATCCCGTACGAGCGCCGCCTGGGAGACCGCCTCGATGGAGGGGGCCACGGCGGCCTCGACTGCGGCGACGAGCGCGTTCGAGGCCGCCGCGGCCTCACTGACCGGCACCTCGTCAACCGGCACCTGATCGACCGGGGCCGAGTCCTCGACGGGCACGACGCTCTCGACGGGCGCGACATCCGCGGACGGCACCTCGTCGACCGGGACCACGTCCTCGACGGACACGGCCTCCTCGACCAACACCACGCTCTCGACCAGCACCACGCTCTCGACGGGCGCGACATCCGCGGACGGCACCTCGTCGACCGGGACCACGTCCTCGACGGACACGGCCTCCTCGACCAACACCACGTCCTCGACCAGCACCACGTCCTCGACCGGCTCGAGCACCTCGACGGGCTCCGCTGCCGCCTCGTCGGCGAGGGACTCCTCGGACACACGCGCGCTCGGCACAGCGACCTGGGACGAGGCCGGCTCCGCACCAGTCGCCGGCTCGGGTTGAGCCACGGGCAGGTCACTGGCCTGCGCTGCTACCGGTAGCGCCTCGAAGGGCTCCGCCGACACCGCTGTCTGCGCCGCGCCCACCGGCACGGGCGCGCTCACGGCCACCACGTCCGGCTCGGCCAAAGCTACGTCCGGCTCAGCCACCGCGCCCGGCTCGGCCGATGCGACGTCCGGCTCGGCCACCGCGACGTCCGGCTCCGCGGTCGGCGTCACCAGCAGCCGGTTGAGGATCAGGCCGCCGGGACCGGGGCCCCGGTCCAACTTGCCCTGCGCAGCGAGACGCCGGCATGCCTGGTTCACCGTTGCACGATTCGCGCTGATCGCCGCGGCCAGCGAGCCGTCATCCAGTCCGTCGGGAATCAGCGCGAGCTGCTCGAGAATCCGGTCAGCAACAGTAGCCACATTTGGGGACGCTATACGTTATCCCCGCTCCTTCCCGCATCGGGGGTGCGTAAGACCAGCGGTACTGCGTGGGTGGCCCGGTTAGCCCGGTCGGTCCCGGGAACGCCCAAGGTCGAGACCGGCCAGCGCACCCCGGGTCCGAAGCACCAGCGGTCTGGCCGTCCGCAAGCGTTCACGCCGCATCAGCTCGGCCGTTCGCACCGGAACAGGAGGCAGCGATGACATGGCCCGCCTCGGACATCCAGCCGGACCTCGACGTCCTTGACCTGGACAGCAACTCACCGCTGGAACGCGCCGAGATCACCGACAGCGACGACCTCGGGTCGACCGACGCGGGTCTCGACCCGCTCGACGACAGCTGGGATCCGCCGGACACGCCGAGCGGACTGGTTCGCAATCCGATCACGCCGAGGGAAGAGCGTTCGTCGTCCTTTGATCGTCAGCTTGCCGCCGAGGTCCCTGACCCTGATCCATACGCCGAGTCGGAAAGTGGCGATGCCGGCGCGGACGACAGCGATTTCTTCGCCGAAGGTTCGTCGAACATCGCGGCGTTCGACGACACGAACTCGGACCAGGTTGTCGAGAGCAGTGACGGTGCCCACCGCCGCCACCGACCAGCCGATGACGAGGCGTGGCGGCGTACCGCCGAAGAGGAAGCACTTCACCTCGACCCGCGTTCCTGACCGTTCCTGAGTGTTTCCGGCGCGGCCAGCGTTCCCGGCCCGGCCCCGCGTTCCAGGCCCGGCCCGTTCATAACCGCCCGCCCAACGGGAATCCATCCGCAGCCGACCCGCGCGGCGCGGCCGAAGGGCCGGCCGAACCCGGCTACGACCGGGGTGAGACTGTCGTTTTCACCCGGTACGCACCAGGCTGGGCCGGGCGGCTGGGGGGTGGGCATGGCGGAGGGCGGCCGTCGCACCGGCCAGGTTGATCTGATCGGGCTGAGCCTGCGTTTCGGGGGCAGGACCGCGCTTGACGACATCAGCCTGACGATCAACGCCGGTGAGTACTTCTGTCTGCAGGGGCCGCCCGGCAGCGGCAAGACATCCGTGCTGCGACTGGTCTCCGGGGCGGAACAGCCGTCGGCCGGCCGGGTCCTGCTCGACGGCGAGGACCCGGCCTGCAGACCCAGCTACCGACGCGCCGTCAGTGCGATCTTCGGCGGCTACACGCTGTTCCCTTTCCTGGATGTCGCCGCGAACGTCGCGTTCGGGCTGCGGCACGCCCACGGCCCGGCCGGCCCCGGCCGCGCCGAGACGTCAGCGCGGGTGCGCTCCGCGCTCGCGGCCGTCCAGATGTCGGAGTACGCGCGGCGACGCCCGCCGCAGCTATCCGGGGAGCAGCAGCAGCGGGTGGCGCTGGCCCGCGCGCTGGTGGTCCGGCCACGGATCCTGCTGCTCGACGATCCCCTCCGGGCCATGGACGAACGGTTGCGGCCAGTGCTCCGGGAGGACCTGCGGGCCGTGCAGCGTCAGGTCGGGCTGACCGTCGTGCACACCACCGTCGACCGTGACGAGGCACTGGCCCTCGCCGACCGGGTCGCCGTACTACGCGACGGACGGATCGTGCGGGTCGGCACGGCACCCGAGGTGCAGGCGGAGCCCACGGCGGCCTGACCGGCCGCGGACAGGCCGTACGGGCAGACAGGCCGTACGGGCAGACAGCCTGACCGGCCGCGGACAGGCCGTACGGCGGATCAGCTGTGCGGCGGCCGGCCGGGCAGGTCCACCGTTCCACCGGCCTCGGACCTCCGCCGGTGCGCGAGCGCGGCGAAGATCTCCAGCGCGACCCGGTGCGCGCTGTTCACCGTCGTGTCCGCGTGGTCGTACGGCGGCGAGACCTCGACGATGTCCGCCGCGACGACCGGGGCGTCGAGCGTGATCTGCCGCACGGCACGCAGCAGATCGGCCGGGGTCATGCCGCCCGGTTCGGGGGTTCCGGTGCCGGGCGCGAATCCCGGGTCGAGCACGTCGATGTCGACGGAGAGGTAGAGCGCGCGGCAGCCGTCGACCGCCTGCGCGATCGCCTCGGCGATGACCTCACGACTGCCGCGTTCCCAGATCTCGTGCATCAGATGCCAGCGCATCCCCTGCTCGCGCATCCAGGCGAAGACGTCCGGGGGTGGCCAGTACCCGCGCAGCCCGACCTGGACGAAGTTGCGCCCGCGCACCGCACCGGACTCGATCAGCCGCCGCATCGGCGTCCCGTGCGAGGCCAGGTTCCCGTCGATGATGTCCGCGGTGTCGGCGTGCGCGTCGAAGTGCAGCAGCCCGACCTCGCCCCAGCCGACGGCCTCGGCCACCCCGCTCGCGGCGGGCCAGGTGATCGAATGGTCACCACCGATGATCACCGGACGGATACCGAGCCGGGCGATGTCACCGACCTTGGCCCGGATGTTGCGGTGTGAGGCCTCGGTCAGGCCGTGCGGGCAGTGCGCGTCACCGGCGTCGACGACGTCGAGCCAGTCGAAGATCTCGATCCCGAGGTCGAGATGGTAGGTGCCCGGGTTGTAGGCCTGTGCGCGCAGCGCCCGCGGCCCGAACCGGGCACCGGGCCGGTGCGTCGTGGCGATGTCGAACGGCGCGCCGACGACCGYGACGTCGGGACGGCGCGCCCGCAGCTCGTCGAGGCCGGGCATCCAGGGCCGGTCCGCGAAGGTGGCGAGACCGGCGTACCCCGGCGCGTCCGGCCCGGGGTCATCCGCCGACGCACTCGCGCCCGTCGCACCCGCATAGGGCGGCACCGGCGACGGTTCCGGGCCCTGCGCCATGAGTACCGCCCCACTCCCCGCCACTGTCAGCCGTCAGAGCATCACCCAACACCAGTCTGCGCCTTCACCCGCCACGGCACGCGGCGATCGGTCACCGGGCAGGCCCGGCCAGCGCGGAGGGTGCGGAGGGCACGGACGGTGCGGGCGGGCGGAGCCCGAGCACGTAACAGGCGATCGCGGCCGTCGCGGCGACGTTGAGGGAGTCGACACCGTGGGCCATCGGAATCCGCGCCCGGCGGGTCGCCGTGGCCAGCACCTCGTCGGTCAGGCCGCTGCCCTCCGTCCCCAGCAGCACCGCGACCCGGTCATCCGGTGCCGCCCAGGCCGCCGTCAGCTCCTGCGCGTCGGCGGCCGGCGTCAGCGCCACCACCTCGAAACCAGACATGCGCAGCAGGGACAACGCCGCGGGCCACGGTTCGAGGCGGGCATAGGGCACGGCGAAGACCTCGCCCATCGACACCCGCACCGACCGCCGGTACAGCGGATCGGCGCACCGCGGGCTCAGCAGGACGGCATCCATGCCCAGGCCGGCGGCCGACCTGAAGATCGCGCCGAGGTTGGTGTGGCTGACCAGGTCCTCGCAGACGAGCACCCGGCGCGCCGTGGCGAGCAGCCGCGCGGCGTCGAGCGGCTCCCGGCGGCACATCGACGCCAGGGCCCCGCGGTGGACCTCGAACCCGGTGATCGCCGCCAGCACCGCCGGGCCGGCCACATACACCGGCGCGGCGGGCTGGCCGGGCGACGGCCGGGCCCAGAAGCCGGCCGGGACGCCGTGACGCCGCGCCGGCGACACCAGTACCGAGCGCGGCTGGTAGCCCGCGCGCAGCGCCCGTTCGATCACCCGCTCGCCCTCGGCGATGAACAGCCCCTGCTCGGGTTCCCGGCGCCGGCGCAGCGCGACGTCGGTCAGCGCCACGTAGTCCGAGACGCGCGGGTCGGCCGGGTCGTCGATGACGACGACCGGCCCGTCACCCTCGGCCGTCAAGCCGTCCTCATCCACCCCGGCACCGCCCGACTGTCATATCCACGAAACCCACGACCTGCAGAATCACCGCCCATGAGCACACCCGGCACCGCCGACACCAGCCCCTCCGACACCAGCGCCGTGCCCGGGGAACGACCCATGGCCGACCTTCTGGTGATCGGCGCGGAGCTGGTCGCGACGGTGGACGCCGAGCGGCGCGAGATCCGCGGCGGCTGGGTGGCGATCACCGACGGGCTCGTCAGCGCGATCGGCGGACCCGAGCAGACACCGCCCGCCGCGGCCCGGACGCTGCGGGCCGATGGCTGCCTGGTGACGCCAGGCCTGGTGAACACACATCACCACATCTACCAGAACCTCACCCGCTCCTTTGCGCCGGCGCTCGGCGGCACTTTGTTCAACTGGTTGAAGACGCTCTATCCGCTGTGGTCCCGGCTGGATGAGGAGGCCGTCCACACGTCGGCGTACGTGGGGCTGACCGAGCTCGCGCTGGGCGGCTGCACGACGACGACCGACCACCTGTACGTCCACCCGCGCGGCGGCGGCGACCTCATCACGGCCGAGATCGCGGCCGCGCAGCAGCTGGGAATGCGCTTCCACCCGACCCGTGGGTCGATGTCGCTGTCGGTGAAGGACGGCGGGCTTCCACCGGACTCGGTCGTCCAGGAGCCCGACGAGATCCTGGACGACTCCGCCCGGCTCGTCGCCAAGCACCACGACCCGTCGCACGGGGCGATGGTGCGGATCGCGCTCGCACCGTGCTCTCCCTTCTCGGTGAGCCCGGAGCTGATGACGGCGACCGCGGAGCTGGCCGAGGAGCTCGACGTCCGCCTGCACACCCATCTGGCCGAGGATCCCGAGGAGGACGACTACTGCCTGGCCGTCTTCGGACGGCGGCCGATCGACCAGTTCGCCGAGGTCGGCTGGGGCAGTGACCGAGCCTGGGTCGCCCACTGCATCTGCCCGAACCCCGAGGAGATCGAGCGCCTCGGGACCTGGGGCACCGGGGTGGCCCACTGCCCGAGCAGCAACATGATCCTCGGCGGCGGGCTCGCCCCGATCGCCGAGATGCGCGCCGCCGGCGTCCCCGTCGGGCTGGGCTGTGACGGTTCGTCGTCGGCCGACTCGGCCTCGCTCTGGCTCGAGGCGCGCACCGCGATGCTGCTCGGCCGGCTGCGCCAGGGAGCCGGCGCGATGTCCGCCCGCGACGCCCTGGAGATGGCGACCCGGGGCGGGGCGGCCTGCCTCGGGCGCGCCGGGGAGATCGGCGTCCTCGCGGTCGGCTCGGTGGGCGATCTGGTCGTCTGGCCACTGGACGGAATCGCCTACGCCGGAGCCCTTTCCGATCCGATCGACGCCTGGCTGCGCTGCGGGCCCACGGCTGCCCGCCACACGGTCGTGGCCGGGCGCACGGTGGTCGAGAACGGCCTGCCAGTCGACTCCGACCTGCCCGAGATGCTCAGCCGTCACCGCCGCATCGCAGCGGGCATTCAGGCGGCGTTCGAGAATGCAGGGTAGCCGTTACTCCGTACACGGCCCATCGGCGCACCGATCCGGCCCCTGAACATGGCTGGTTGCACCCGCTTCGGCGCAGTATCCTGGCAGGGAGCTTGCAGTTCCGGACCAACAGCTCGCGTTCGGCGCTCGGCCTGACTGTTAGGGCATCAATGCCGTCATGACCCTCGGCCGCGGCACGAATCGCGTTCCAGGCAGCCGCCGTCGGCGCCACCCGCCGAATCCCCCGATCGGCGCCGAACGCGCCGGCGGCGGCGTCATTCACGCCGCGCGCTCCGGCCGCTCGGCACTCCGGCCGCGCGCTCCGGCCGCTCGGCGGCGCACTCCGGCCGCTCGGCGCCACACCAGGTCACCTCGGCACGCCAGACTTCGGCCGACGCGGCACTCCTGCCTCGCCGCGCGCCACTCCACGCGGCCGGCAGCCGGCAGCCATCGACAAGCGAACGCGACAAGCGAACGAGGTTCCCCACGGTGCAGGCACGTCCCCAGATCCGACCCGACGGTGCGGTCGTGCCGACGCTGTCAGCCGACACCACCGCGGCGCTCACCGCGACGCTGGGCCGTCTCGACGCCGAACTGGCGGCCCGCCACCCGGGCGATCCCGGCACCCGTCAGCCGGTGCACACCTGCTACGTCCCGGCCGACCGGGTTCACCCGGACATCGTCGGTGAATGGGGCCGCGCGGCCCGCGAAGCGCTCACCCGGCACGCACCGGATCCCGACACGCTCGCGCTGGTCACCCTGGGCGGGTCGGCCGCGGCCCTCGCCGCGGACGTGTACACGCATGTCAGCCGCACCCTGGCAGCGGAACCGGTCCAGGACCTCAGAGTCGACCTGGAGGACGGCTACGGCATCCGCGCCGACAGCGCCGAGGACGCGGACGCCGTAGCCGCGGCCAGGGCGATGCGGTCCGCGGCCGCCGCCGGCACGCTGCCCGCCTGCTACGGCCTGCGCCCCAAATCGCTCGACGCGGCCGTGCGGGCTCGGGGGCTGCGCAGCCTCGACCTCTTCCTCACCACCCTGGCCGGAGACGACGGACCGCCACCCGGCCTGGTGGTGACGTTGCCCAAGGTCAGTGCGCCGGAGCAGGTGGTGGTCTTCTGTGACGTCCTGACGTCCCTTGAGCACCAGCTCGGTATCGGGCCCGTCGCGCTGGAGATCCAGGTCGAGACGCCGGCCGCGGTGATGGGCCTGCCCGCGCTGGTCGCCGCCGCGCCCGGCCGGCTCACCGGGCTGCACGTGGGCACCTACGACTACTCCGCGGCGCTCGGCATCTCCGCGGCCGACCAGGCCAGCGATCATCCGGCCGTGGAGCTGGCCACCGCGCTGATGCAGCTCGCGGCGGCGGGCACCGGCGTCCGGGTCGCCGACGGCTCCTCCAACCTGCTGCCCGTCGGGGCGGCGGCGGACGTCCACGCCGGCTGGCGCCGTCACGGCGAGCTGGTCCGCCGGGCCTGGTCACGAGGTCTCTACCAGGGCTGGGACCTGCACCCGGCGCAGCTCGTCAGCCGGCACGCCGCGGTCGCGGGCTGCCTGCTGCGCGGGCTCCCCGACGCGCTGCGCCGGCTCGCGGACTACACCGCCGCACGCGCCTCGGGCTCCGTCGCCGACGAACCCGCGACGGCACGGGCCCTGGCCGGCCACGTGCTGCGCGCGCTCGACGCGCATCTGTTGGACGACACGCGGCTGCGCACCGCCGGTCTGGACCGCGCGACGGTCTCCCGGCTGGGTGGGCGGCCGCCCGAGGCCCGACCGGGCTGACCCGACCTGGGGATTGTGACGGGATGCGGACACCACCCGCTGTTACCCGGCGACCGTGAGGAGTCGGGGGCGCTGAAGAATGGGAAGATCAAGGGATTTTGGTCGTCAGGACGACCAAAATCCCTTGATCTTGTCCGGTAGCAACCACCAGGCGCGGTCGCGAGCGGACTCCGCCGCTCCGCCGGGTTCCGCCACCACGCTCTGACAGCGACAGCCAAAATCGTCAGATCTTGTCAGCCAGCAATCCGGTCGCCGGTCGCCGTCGCTGTCCGGGTGCGCGGTCAGCTGCCGCGGTAGGTGGTGTATCCGAAGGGCGCGAGCAGCAGCGGGACATGGACGTGCTCGGCCGCGTCCTCGATGACGAACGCGACCGCGACCTCGGGATGGAAGGCCGAGTGCCCGGCGGTGTCGAACAGCAGCCGCCAGGTGCCGGCGCCGTCCGCCGGCAGCTGCGCCACCCGCCCGTCGCCGTCCGTGACGGCCTGCGCGACCGGGCGCCAGCCCTTCACCTCACCGTCGAGGGTCAGCACAGCCCGTTCGAGACGGACCGGAACCCCGACGGCCGGTTTCCCGACGCCGGTGTCCAGCACATGGGTCGACAAGCTCACAGGCACCGCCTTCTCCGGCCGCCGCGAAGCCGGAGCTGCGCCGCGGCCTCGTCACGTCGCCGTCACGTCGCCCGGGGCCGGGCGACGGCGGTCACTCGCCGGTGATCAGGTGGCGCAGGCGCAGCGCCGTGATCTCGGCCTGCTGACCGGCCGCCACGCGAAGCTCGGCGTCGGGCTCGTTGGCCATCCTCTCGCGAAGCAGGTCCAGCATCTCCTCGGCGCCACGCCCGGCGGCCCGAACCAGGAAGACGAACCCGAACCGATCCTCGTAGGCGGCGTTGCCCTCCGCGAGCGCGCGGCGGACCTCGGCACTCGCCTGGTCGAGCGCGGCCTGCTCACGCCTGGGGGCGTCGATGGTGACGATGGTGGCCCGGGACGACGTGGGCGGCGTCGGCGCGGGGGCCGGGCGCTCCCCGATCCGGGGATGCGCGGTGAACGCCTCGAGCCAGGCCGAGTCTGGCAGCGCCCACCACTCCTGCTCGGCGGCGGGCAACAGCGCCGCGAGGGTGCCGAAGGGCCGGCGGGCCACCACGGCGTCCGCCCAGTCCTCGGAGCCGCAGCAGGCCAGGAGCTCCTCCCGGGCGGCCGCGGTGGCCAGCGAGTCGAACCAGCGCATGGCCAGCCCCTCACGACCGGCCGCCGTCGGGTTGCCGAGCAGCCGCAGCCGGGCCAGCCCGCCGTCCGGGATCGCGTCGACCCGGATGTGGGTGGCCTCGGCCGGTACCTCCAGGTCGAAAAGGTGCCGGGTGTTCGGCTGGACCCTGGTCCGGGGCATCAGCGGGCGCCACTCGGGGACCGCCGCGAGGCCCGCCGCGGCCACCTCGCCGTCCCCCGCCTCCGGGGCGTTCGCCGCCCACAGGGCGACCGCGCGGGGCGCGTTGCCGCGGAAGTGCCGGGTGTCGACCTCGGCCCGCACCACGGTGCCCTCGGTGGCCAGCCGCACCACCGCCCAGTCGTGCCCCTCGCCGCGCCGGCGCCGGGTCTCCCACCCCTCGCCCATGACCCGGGCCTCGCCGGAGGCGTTCAGGTTGTGGCGGTCGCCGTAGTGCATGTCACTGGCGGCGACCACGACACCGCCCAGGTAGGCGGCGGCGAGATCCGAGGTCACCCGGTCGAGCAGCCGCGGGTCGGGAACGACCACGCCGTGCACCCGCAGGCGGGCCACCCCACCGTCCGGGTGGATGGTCAGCCGCAGGTGACTGATCCGGAACCGTGCCTCCTCGGGCACGGCCAGGACGTTGACCGCGTCGGCCGACACCGGCGTACGGCCCACTAGCGGCACCCAGGTGACCGAGTCCTCCGCGACCTCCTCGGCGGACGGATAGCCGGCCAGCGTCGCGCCGTGCAGCTCGACCGCCTCCGGAGCGTTGCCGGTGAAGTGGGTCGTGTCGACGGTCACGGCGTGCACGATGCCCGGCGCGCCCAGCCGGACAATCGCCCAGTCCGAACCGGGCAGGTCACGGCGGCGCCGGGTCTCCCAGCCGTCGGTCCACTGGCCCCGCTCGGTGAACACCCCGGGACGGACCACCGGGGCCTCCGGGAGGAGCATGCGTTCCGCGTGCGCGAAGAACTCGTCGTTCACCGCCACGACCGAGCCCCCGAAACGGGCCGCGGCCAGGTCGACGAGGTTCGTCAGGTCGGGCGCATCAGACATTCGAGAACTCCTTCGACATGCTTCCCTGCTTCACCGAGCTTCACCGATCTTGACCGTGTCTCACCGTGCGAGCAGCCGGCCTCGGACCGGCCGGTCGCCGTCGGCGCGATGCCCCCGCAGATAGGTCGCGAGCACCGCTCCTTCGAGCGTTCGTCCAGCGTATGGCGTCAACGGATGGCGGTGGCTCAGCAGCTGCGGGTCGACAACGAAGCTCGCGTCGGGGTCGAGGACGACCAGATCGGCGTCCGCGCCCACCGCGATGCGGCCCTTGGAACCGGCCGGAGCGCTGCCGCCGCCTCCGCCGCCTCCGCCGCCGCCGTCCTCGCCTGGGCCGGGAGTGCCCAGGCCCACGAGGTCGGCCGGGCCCGAGCACATCCAGCGGGCGACGTCGACCAGGCTGTGGCCGCGCCGGCGGGCCTGGGTCCACACCGCGGGCAGGCCGAGCTGGATGGAGGCGATGCCGCCCCAGGCGGTCCCGAAGTCCCCGGTCTCGACCGACTTCAGCGCGGGGGCCGCCGGCGAGTGGTCGGTGACCACCCCGGCGAACAGACCGGCCGCGAGGCCGTCCCACAGCCGATCCAGGTTCGGGCGCTCACGAATGGGCGGGGCGCACTTGAAGATGGTGGCACCATCGGGGACCTCCTCGGCGACGAAGGTCAGATAGTGCGGGCAGGTCTCCACCGTCAGGGGCAGGCCGGCCTCGCGGGCGGCGACGACGTCGTCGAGCGCCTCGGCGGCGGCCAGGTGGAGCACGTGCAGCCGGGCCTCGGTCGACGCGGCGAGGGCGGCCAGGGAGGCCACCGCGGCCTTCTCCGCGGCCGGCGGACGGGACCGCAGCCAGCTGCTGAAGGCCCGGCCCGCCGCGGCGGGCGCACTGGCCAGGACCGCCGGCGACTCCGCGTGGACGACCGTGAGGGCGCCCATCCGGGCGGTGTGCCGGGAGGCCGCGGCCAGCACGTCCATGCTCACGTGCGGAAACTCCTCGACCCCGGACGGGGCCAGGAACGCCTTGAAGCCGAAGACGCCGGCGTCGTGCAGCTCGGCGAGGTCGTGCAGCCGGCGCGCGTCGGCGCCGATGACGCCACCCCAGAACCCGACGTCGACCGCGATCTGCCCGGCCGCGGCGGCGCGCTTGACCGTCAGGGCCTCCAGCGACGTGGTGGGTGGGATGGAGTTCAGCGGCATGTCGATGATCGTCGTCACGCCGCCCGCCGCCGCGGCCCGGGTGGCGGTGGCGAAGCCCTCCCACTCGGTGCGGCCCGGCTCGTTGACGTGCACATGCGTGTCCACGACCCCGGGCATGAGCACCAGGTCCCCGACGTCGGTGACCGCCGCGTCGGCGGGGACGTCCGCCGGCGCGGTGACGGCGGTGATCCGGCCGTCGGTGACGTGCACGGCCGCGGGGCGTTCGCCGCCCGGCAGCACGACCCGGCTCGACCGGATCACCTCGACCGCCTCGGGCAGCACCGCCCGACCGGGCCCCGGCATACCGCTCATCGGTGTCCCTCCCTCACCACGGCCTCGGGCCAGCCCACGGCGTCCGGCCCATCCGTGGCCGTGGCCCTGTGCGCGGCGTCGGGCCGATCCGCGGAGGCCGCCGGCGCCGCGCCCACCGGGTCGTCCGGGTCTGCCAGGTCGTCCCGGCCTGCCAGGTCGTCCCGGCCTGCCAGGTCCACCAGGTCGACCGGGCGCACCGGCACGCGGCGCAGGTCGCGGCCGACCGCATCCCGGATCGCCGCCACGATCGCGGCGGTGGCCGTGCAGGTCGGGGTCTCCCCCACGCCCTTCGCTCCGTACGGCGAGTCGGGCTGGGGGTAGGTCAGTGCGACGAAGTCCAGCGCCGGCACGTCCGCGGCGGTCGGGAGCAGGTAGTCGTGCAGGGTCGGGTTGGTCACCACACCGCCCACGGTGACCAGTTCCTCCATGACCGCCAGCCCCAGCCCCTGGGCGGTGCCGCCCTCCACCTGGCCGCGCAGCGACAGCGGGTTGATCACCGTGCCGCAGTCCTGTGCCAGAGCCAGCGCGACGACCCGCACCAGGCCGAGGTCAGGGTCGACGTCGACCACCGCGCGGTGCGCGGCCGCGGCGAAGGCCACGTGCGGATCACCCTGGCCATGCTCGTCCAGCGCGGTCGTGCGCCGGTGGTGGAAGGTGTACTCGGCCTCGACCGGACCGGCCGCGAGCGCCTCGGTCAGGGCGAGCCTGGTCCCCGTCTCCGCGCCGATGATCTCTCCCCCGTCGATCACCAGCGCCCGTCGCGGCGACTCGACGACCTCCGCCGGCAGGCCCAGCGCCCGCGCGACCCGGGCCAGCAGCCGGTCGACCACGGCCACGCAGGCGCCGCGCACCGCACCGCCGCTCATCCAGGTCTGGCGGGACGCACTCGTCGACCCGGCGCTGCCGACCCGCGTGTCGGCGGGCAGCAGCTCGATCCGTTCCACCCCAAGCTCGGTGCGCGCGATCTGCCCGGCGATCGTGACGAACCCCTGCCCGACCTCGGAACACGCGCTGTGGACGGTGGCGAACGGCTGCCCGGCGTCGTCGAGGGCGAGCCTGATCCGCGCCGTGGACGAATCGTCCATCCCCTCGGAGAACAGCAGGTTCTTGTAGCCGAGCGCGTAGCCGACCCCGCGGCGGATCCGGCTGATCCGCGCCCCGGCGGCGCGACCGCCGGGACGGGCCGTCCGGGGGGTGTCCTCGGTCAGGCGGGGCGGCAGCGGGCGGGCCGCGACCGCCTCGATGGCCTCGCGCGCGGGCAGTGGCGGCCCGACGACCTGCCCGGTCGGCAGCACATCACCGGGCACGAGCGCGTTGCGGACCCGTAGCGCGACCGGGTCCATGCCCAGCCGGTCGGCAAGTCGGTCCATCTGGGCTTCATGCCCGAAAGCGACCTGCGGCACGCCGAAACCACGCATCGCACCGCACGGCGGGTTGTTCGTCCGGACGACGAGGCCGTCCAGCCGCGCGTGCGGCACCCGATACGGGCCGGCCGCGTGCGTGACGGCGTTGGCGAGCACGGCGGGCGACGAGGAGGCGTAGGCCCCACCGTCCATCACGACCCGGGCCTGGACGCTGACCAGGTCACCGGACGGGGTGGCGGTGTGGCGGAACCACATCCGCGCGGGGTGGCGATGCGGATGTCCCAGGAACGACTCGACCCGGTCATAGGCGATCCGCACCGGCGCACCGGTGGCGAGCGCCAGCAGGGCGCCGTGGATCTGCAGGGTCACGTCCTCGCGCCCCCCGAACGCGCCGCCGATCCCGGCCAGCTCCAGCCGGACCAGCGCCTCGGGCAGCCCGAGGCAGGCGGCGATCTGCTCGCGGTCGGAATGCAGCCACTGGGTGGCGACCCACAGGTCGATCCCGCCGTCGGCGGCCGGGACGACGAGCGCCGCCTCCGGGGCCAGGAAGGCCTGGTCCTGCATTCCGACGACATAGCTGTCCTCGACGACCACGCTCCCAACGACTGCGGGATCGCCGTGCCTCAGCGTGATCTCCCGGAAGACGTTGCCGTCCGGGTGGACGAGCTCCGCACCCGGTTCGAGGGCGCGTTCGGGGTCGACGAGCGGCGGCAGCGGCTCGTACTCGACCTCGATGGCGGCCAGGGCTCGCCGGGCGGTCGCCGCGTCCACCGCCGCCACCGCCGCCACCGGCTCGCCGGCATAGCGGGTCTCGGCCGCCGCGAAGACCGGCTGGTCACTGACGATGAGCCCGTACGTCGCCAGCCCGGGGACGTCGGCCGCGGTCACGACGGCGGCCACCCCGGGCAGAGCCGCCGCGGCGGCGGTGCCGAGCCTTCTGATCCGCGCCCGGGGGTGCGGTGAGCGCAGGGTGCGGGCATGCAGCATGCCGGGCACGCTCAGATCACCGACGTAGCTGAAGCGCCCCTCGACCTTGCCGACCCCGTCGGGCCGCGGCTCCGAGCGCCCGACGCCCCGGTGGCCGCCGGCCACACCGATCCGCCCGGCCATGCCCGCCTCGCCTGTCATGCGCCGTTCGTCCATCTCACGGTCCCCGTGGTGGCGGCGGCCTGCGCCCGGCTGGCCTGGACGTCCCGCACCGCCGCGATGATGCGGCCGTAGCCCGTGCACCGGCAGACGTTCCCGGCGAGCGCGTCGCGGATCTCGTCCTCGTCGGCACCCGGTCGGCGACCGAGCAGGTCCGTGACCGCCACGACCATGCCCGGGGTGCAGAACCCGCACTGGACGGCGCCATGCGCCAGAAACGCCGCCTGGATGTCGGCCGCGGGCCCGCCGGCACCGAGACCGGCGACGGTGACCACACGCGCGTCCACGGCGTCCGCGGCGAGCACGGTGCACGCGAGCACAAGCCGATCGTCGAGCAGGACGGAGCAGGAACCGCACCTGCCCTGCTCGCAGGCGTCCTTCACCGCGGTGACGCCGAGCCGCTCCCGCAGGACGGTGAGCAGCGACTCCTCGATCCGGGCGTCGGCGACGACACGCCGCACACCGTCGATGTTGAGGCGGTAGGAGAGCGAGAGCACACCCGCGCTCACCGCATCCGCATCCGCACCCCCACCCGCGCTCACGCCGCCCCCACCCGCGCC
The DNA here is from genome assembly GCF_001983215.1 of Frankia sp. CcI49. NCBI lineage: Bacteria > Bacillati > Actinomycetota > Actinomycetes > Frankiales > Frankiaceae > Frankia > Frankia sp. CcI49. Next base: position 13,989 of record NZ_MOWP01000029.1, on the reverse strand, counting down.
CACGCCGGCGCTGTCAGGGCCCACGCCACCCGTGCTCACGCGGCCTCCTCATGCCGTGCCGGCCCGAGGCACCGGGCGAACGCCCGGGCCGCGAGCACACCGCCCGCGTGCGACCGGTAGTCGGCCGGGTGGCGCGGGTCCTCGGGCAACGGCGGTGCCGCGCGCAGCACCTCGGCCGCCAGCTCACCGAAACGGCGGGCAACCGCGGGGGAGGCGGTTCCGGTCGACCAGTCGACCTCCTCGCCGGCGAGGCGCTCCGCCTCGGTCACCCGCCAGGGCCCGGCCGCCACGCCACTCACCGCACAGCACACCCGTTGACGCACTCTGTCCACCAGGAACGCGCAGGACACGAGCGCGGGAAACGCCGCCTGCCGCCCGCCGATCTTGAGGTAGGTCTGCGGGCCGCTCGGGCGGGCGATCCGCACCGCGGTGACCAGTTCGCCGGGCTCCAGGCCGTCGCGCAGCAAAGCCGCGATGCCGGTCGCACGGGGCCCGCGCGCCGAGGCGAGCAGGATCTCGGCCTCCGCGGCGGTGAGAAACGTCAGCAGGTCACCGCGCGGGTTGGCGGAGCCGAGCGCACCGCCGACAGTCGCGCAGTTGCGGATCTGGACCGACCCGACCACCCGGGACGTCGCGGCCAGCCCGGGCGCGAGCGACCAGCCCGCCAGCTCGGCGTAGGTGACACCGGCGCCGACCGTGAGCGTGTCCGCACCGGCGCCGCGCGCCCGCAGCTCCAGCACCCGGCGCAGCGCGACGATCACCGCGGGCTCCCGGCTGCCGGCACGCAGTGCGGGGACCAGATCGGTGCCACCGGCCAACAGCCACACGCGCCGGCCCGCGCCCGCCTCGGCGGTGAGCGCCCCGACAGCCTCGCCGACGGTTCGCGGCCTGTGCATGACGGTCGGCGGACCCCCAGGCGTCGTCATGTGGCCGACGATAGTGCCGCCACGTTACGGCGACGGAAAAGATCAGCACTGAGAATCCCTTGGTTCAGGGCTGAAAACATAGCGGCACGCCAATTCGTGCAGGGTCTGTCACCGACCGGCGAAAATGTTGCGCTGCGCAGTAGGCCTTTTCTGCCATCGGAGAAGACTCAGTACGGAGGTGTCCGGCGGACGGCAGGTCGGCCCCCGGTACCGAGGCGATGCCGCGGATATCCGACACCGGAACCGCCCCGGTCGGCCGGGTCCCCCGACTACGATGTGATCAGGCCGCGACACCGGGCGACCAGTGGTCACCCGGGCGCTCGGGGGCGGGCCGGTGGCGGAAGGTGGTGCCTGGTGCAGAACAGCACCGATTCGTCAGGCGAGTCGATGAGCGACCCCGACGAAACCCTTCCCCGCCACGACCTGCCGGGCGGGCGGCCCGGTCCTGGCTTCACCTGTGTGTTCTCCAACCCGCCGGTTCCGGCCGTGCAGAACGCGCGGGCCACGCCGGGCCCGCCGCCGAATCCCGACTTCGCCGCCCGCCGCACGTCCGCGGGCTGGCAGGATCTCGACCCGCGGGAGTTCGACCGGCTGCGCCGGCTCGTCGGGGCCGCCGGTGGCCAGGGCGACGGGGCGCTCGCGACGATGTCCGACGAGCAGATCGCCCGCTCGCTGGGAGTGGTCGTCACCGAGGGCGGCCACCCGCAGGTCCTCGCCGGCGCCGTGCTGCTGTTCGGGCGGCCGGAGGCCGTACACCGCCACGTTCCCCAGCACGAGGCGGCCATCCAGGTCATCGGCCCGGAGACCGGTGAGCCTGGTGCGGCCGGTGAGCCCGGCGCCCGGATGAACGACTTCTTCCGCTGGCCGCTGCTTCGCCTCACCGAGGAGCTGCTCGCCCGTTTCCGGGCCCGTAATCCCGGCCGGGAGATTCGCTACGAGCTGGTTCGCACCAGCGTGCCCGCCTACGCCGAACAGGCGTTCCGTGAGCTGCTCGCCAACGCCTTCGTGCACCGTGACTACCGGGCCGTCGGCGCCGTCCACACGCAGTGGACCAGCGAGGGAATCGAGATCACCAGTCCCGGTGGCTTCGTGGACGCCGGCCGTGCGCCGCACACGTCCGCGCTGTCCGTACGGCCGCCCCGGCCGCGCAGCCCGCTGCTGGCGGACGCGTTCCGCCGGGCCGGCATCACCGAGCGGTCCGGGCGGGGCATCCGCCGCGCCTACGCGGCGCAGCTGGCCGGCGGGCTCGCCGGGCCGGACTTCCACCGCTCGACGGCGGACTGTGTGATCGCCGTCCTGCCGGCCCAGGAGGCGGATCTCGCCTTCGCGCACTTCGCGCTCGGCCGTTCGTCTGCCGGGAGCCCCCTGGAGCTGCCCGACCTGCTCGTCCTCACCACCGCCCTGCGCGACGGGCCGCTGCGCACCGCCGACGCCGCCGAGCTGCTCGGCACCGGCAAGGAACAGGCCCGCCGGCAGCTGACCGGCATGGTCGGCCGCGGCCTGCTGGCCATCGACGGCGACCGTGGCACCCGGGTCTGGGCGCCGTCCCCCGACGTGCGGCGCGCGCTGCGTGAGGCGGCGTCCCAGCTGCGGCCCCGCCCGGCCCCCGGGCCGCGCACGGCTACCGGGTCGCGCGCCTCCTCCGAGCCCCGCACGACCTCCGAGCCCAGCCCGGCCTCCGGGGCGCGAGCGGCTTCCGGGGCACAGGCGGCCCCCGGAATCTGAGCGCCTGTCCGGCTCAGGGGCGGATGTACAGCTCCCGGCCGAGGCGGGCGATCGTGCGCAGCGGTGAGGCGAGGCGGCAGCCGAGCTCGCGGGCCTTGCTGTCGACCGCCGCGAGCTGACCGAGCACCGCCTCCCAGGGGGCGTCGCTCATCAGGCCCGCCACCGGCAGCGGGCAGGCGGCCAGCACCCAGCCACGGTCCACGACGACGAACCCGCCGCCCATCCCCTCGAGCGCCCGGGCCGCGGTCAGCATGTCCGCGTCGCCGGCCCCGACGATCACCAGGTCACCGGGGGCCGAAGCCGCGGACGCCCCCAGCGCCCCCCGGGTGAGCCCGATACCGCGCACCATGCCGACCCGTACCCGGTCGGCGCGCCCCGTCCGATCCAGAACCGCGATCTTGAGCAGGTCCCGGGACGGATCGGCGACGACGACACCGTCGCGCAGGGTCGGTTCGATCCGGACGACGCTCACCCGCGGCCGGTCCCCCTGCCCCCCGGACGCGTCGATGACCACCGGGGATGGCACCGGCGCCAGCAGCGCGGCGGACGTCATGCCGCCGTCACCGGGCACGCTCACGTCGACGACACCGAGGCTGGTGTCCCGGCGCCCGCCCCAGTGCATGCAGGGCGAGGTGAAGGATCCGGTGTACAGCCCCGCCGGCAGCCGTACGGACGACTGGGCCCAGTCCGGCGCGACATCGAGGTTGTCGAACAGCGCGCGACCGCGTTCGGCCGCGATCCGGCCGCCGGCGATGACCACGTCAGGCGGGACACCGGCGGTCAGGTCCCGCACGATCTGCAGGTCGGCGAGCCGGGCCGGGGCGATCAGGCCGAGCACGTGATCGAGGCCGAAGGCGCGGGCCGGATCGAGGGTGGCTGCCAGGACCGCGGTGCCGACACCGCCGCCCGCCCGGATCTGGGCCCGGACCTGGTCGTCGAGGTGGGGGAACGCGGACGCGCCGGCCAGCGGAGGTGCCGGCATCTCCAGGCCCGGGAAGGCGGTGACCAGGTGCGGCACGGGCGCGGTGAGCGGAACGGGCCGTTGCGGGGGGGCCGGAAGCCCACCGGCCAGGCCTTCGAGGGGGTTCACCTGCCGGGGCACGGCCTGGGAGATGAACCCGCTGTCCACACCGGGCCCGACACCGACGCTGACCCCGGGTCCAGCGACACCCGAACCAGCGGCACCCGAACCAGCGATGCCGGCACCAGCAGCAGCGGCGACACCGGCACCGGACTCCGTGGCCGAACCGGTCCAGGGCTCGGCGGGATCAGCGCCCCACGCCTCGACCGGCCCGCGGGGCAGCACCCGCATCGGTGTTCCGGTGCCCAGGACCAGCGCACGGCCCGGCGTGCCGTACATCTGCTCGATCTGCGCGGGATCGGTCAGCACGGTCACCGTGCCGCGGGGCACGACAAGCCTGGCGAGCTCCCCGGGAGAGAGCAGGGTGCGCTCGACCGACGTCCGGGCGTCGACGTAGGCAGGCAGGACGAAACGGCCCGCCGCGTCGAGGCTTCGGCGTGCCCCCAACGCGCCGGGGCGGGTGATCGCGGCGATGTAGCGGCCCGCGATGATCACGTCACGCCGCACCAGGTCACCGGTCTGGACGACCAGCACGACACCGCCGCGGATGGCGAAGTCGGCCTCGGCCTGCCCCAGCGCGATGGCCCGCAGACGTTCGATCTCGGCCGGGGACGGCCCGAGGGACTCGCCGGCCCGCGCGGCTGCCGAGGTCAGGTGTGGGCGCGGCGCGAGCAGCGCGCCGCCGGTCGCGCTGACGTGGCCGGTCGCGCTGACGTGGCCGGTCGCGCTGACGTGGCCGGCGGTCCCGCCGTCGCGCGGTGCGGGACGGCGGCGGGCCGGCCCTCGCCGTGCGCCCGGTGCCGCCAGCGGCATCGCAAGCGGGGGAAGGCCGGGGAGCGGGCCGACAACAGGGCGATCAGGCCCGGCTCCCGGCGCGCCTGACACCGGCGGAGGGGAGATGGACGCGGCGACCGGGGTGGCCACCGGCACGGCCGCGGCCGCCTGCGCACCGCCGGGAGGCGCGCAGGGGTAGAAGGCGTCGACCACGGGGTCGACGTCCCGCTCAGCGGCCATGACGCCCTCCGGAGCTCACCGGCCGGCCCCGCCGGCTACCCGGTAACGAATGCACGCGCTGAGACTTCGTTGGGACGGGTCGACGATGAGCCTTTTCCATCCTCGGCTCCGGCCTGGCGCGACAGCGCCCGACAGGCGTGAGATGGAAAAGGCTCACTGACCACGCCATCACGCGACCACCCAGGCACGTTCCGACGCACTGCTCTACACCCGCATTCTCGTACGAGACGGGGACTTCGCGTGGTCAGGTGGCCCAAAGCAAGCAGTGCAATATGCGCCACATCACAGTGGGTGACCAAAAACAGGCGTGGACGGTCGCCAAGGGTAACCAGTGGCGGCTACGTAACCGTGGTGACCATCCTGCGTAACCGTGGCGACCCATCCCGTCGGACGTCCCAGCCCCATCCGGGACGGCTCAGGCGCGCCGGGAGGGCGCCGGGCCGTAGCGGGCGAGGACGACGGCCTCCACGAACCCGACCAGCGCGTAGATCGCCACGCTCGCCACGGTGATCAGCACGGTCGCCGCCCACACCCCGCCGTAGTCGAACGTCTGCTGCGAACGCTGCATGAGGTAGCCGAGCCCCTTGCCGGTGGCCAGCCACTCCGCGAGCAGCGCGCCGATGACCGCGGACGGCACGGAGATCCGGGCCGAGACGAACAGCGCGGGCAGCGCGCTGGGCAGCGACACCTTGCGCAGCACGGTGAACGGGCCGCCGCCATAGGCCAGCACGAGATCGGCCGCCGCGCTGGACGCCGACCGCAGCCCGAAGACCAGGTTGACCAGGGACGGGAAGAACACGACGATTCCCGCGATCACGGAGACCGCCAACAGGCCGCGGCCGAAGATCAGGGTGAGCAGCGGCGTCATCGCGACCAGCGGCACCGACCGCAGCATCATCGCCACCGGCATCAGGGCCTGTTCGACCGAACGGCTGAGCACGAACGCGATCGCGATGCCGAGGGCGGCCACTGTTCCCACCGCGTACCCGACCGCCGCGTCACCCAGGGTGTGCCACAGGCCATCCAGGATGACGTCGCGGTTCTCGGTGGCGTCCGGCGCGGTGAACAGGTACTGCCAGACCGCCTGCGGGTCCTTGGCGACCAGCGGGTTGAGGTCGAAGACCTCGATGAACGCGTACCACAGACCGATGATCACCCCGGTGGAGGCGACCACGGACAGCAGCGTCCGCCCGATCCGGGTGGCGATCGTGCCCGCGACCGAGTGCCCCCGCCGACCGCGGGCCACGGCCGCGGCCCCTGCTGCCGGCGACGGCGTCGGTGGCGGTGGCGGTGACGGTGCGCCCGCGTCGACTGTGGCCGTGCTCATCGGGCACCTCCGGGATTGCCGCGGGGAGCCCACGGCATGAGCAGCCGGGCCAGCAGGGCCGTCACCGCGTAGCCGAGGCCGGCGATGGCGGACGCCACCATTGCCAGCGCCCAGGTGCGGGGAACCTCCAGGGCCTGCTGCGAGTGGACCATCGCGATGCCCAGGCCACGGTCGGCACCGAGGAACTCGCCGATGATCGCGCCCAGGATCGCGGCCGGGGCCGCGATCTGCAGCGCCGCGAACGTGCTCGGCAACGCGGCGCGCAGGCGGACGAAGCGCATCTGGTCGATGACCCTGCCGCCGCTCGCGCGGATGACGTCCAGGCTGGCCTGGTCCGGGGCCCGCAGGCCGAGCAGCGCACCGACCAGCGTGGTGAAGAAGACCGAGATCCCGGCGAGCGCCTTCTGCGGGGTGCTGCCGTCGAACACGGTGGTCAGGATCGGGCCGATCGCGATGATCGGCAGGCAGTAGGAGGCGACACCGATCTGGAGCAGCACCCGCTCGACCACGGGAACACCGAAGAACAGGATCGCCAGCCCGATCGCCAGGCCGTTGCCGACCAGCCACCCCTGCGCGGCGATCGACACCGTCGCGGTGGCCGACCGCCAGAGCAGCTGCCGGTCCTCCCACAGCGCGCGGGCGACCTCCCACGGCGTCGGAACGACACCGCCACGATCAAGGACGGTGACCGCGAGCAGCCACCACAGTGCGATCAGACCGGCGACGCCGATCGCGCCGCCGATCCACCCCGGCGCCGCCGGCCGAGCCGCTGAAGGGCCACCCGCTCGCCTGGCTGCCGCGGGGCCGTCCGCCCGTCCGGCCACCCGGTCGCCTGTGCGTCCGGACGTCTGGCCGACCGCACCTGTCGTGCCGGCCGCCGCGTCCGGCCCGGTGTCGCCCTCGCGCGGGTCCGAGTCGGTGGTCGGCACCGAGACCGAGACCCAGGAGGCCGGTGAGGAGGCCGACGACGCGCTCAGAACCAGGTCGGGAACCTCGGGCGGCGCGCTCGGATCGCTCATCCAGAGGCCTGCGCGGGCTCACCGGGACTCGCCCCGGCGAACAGGACGGTGGAGAGCAGGTCGTGCAACTCGTGGAAACGCGCCGTACGCAGCATCTCCGGTGTCCGCGGGCGCGGCAGGTCGATGCTGACCCGGGCGGCGATCCGTCCGGGCCGGGCGCTCATCACGGCGACGGTGTCGGAGAGGATGACCGCCTCCGGGATGGAGTGCGTCACCAGCACCGTGGTCGTCGCGCGCTCGCTCCAGATCCGCAGCAGCTCGAAGTTGAGGCGCTGGCGGGTCATGTCGTCCAGGGCGCCGAACGGCTCGTCGAGCAGCAGCACCTTGGGCTCGACGACGAGGGCCCGTGCGATCGCGACCCGCTGGCGCATACCGCCGGACAGCTGGGCCGGCCGGGCCCGCTCGAACCCGGTCAGGCCGACGAGCGAGATCAGGTCACTGATGACCTTTCGGTCGGCCTTCATCCCGCTGACCTCCAGCGGGAGCCGGATGTTCGCCTCGACCGACCGCCATGGCAGCAGGGCCGAGTCCTGGAACGCGATGCCCAGGTGGTGTGCCCGGCGTGCCACCGCGGGTGCCTCGCCGTGCACGAGAACCTGGCCCTCGGTGGGCGCCTCCAGGTCCGCGAGGATGCGCAGCACGGTCGACTTGCCGCAGCCCGAAGGCCCGATGAGGGTCAGGAAGGAGCCCGCCGCGGTCGACAGGTTGACGTTCTCGAGCGCGACGACCTGGCCGCGGCCCATACGGAACTCCTTGCGGAGCCCGGCCACGCTCACCCCGGATCCGTCGGATGCGCCCGCCGGGTCCGGGGCCAGGCCGGGAGCCGTTGCAGGCATGGCCGGGGTCATCAGACCAGGTCCGGCTTCGCTGCGTAGATCTCCTTGATGATCGACAAGTCGAACAGCTCCTCCGCGGTGATGGCCACGCCAGCGATCCCGAGGGTCCGGATGTTCTCCTCGACCAGTTCGTCGGTGATCGTGAACAGGCCGTTGGCCTTGGTGTCATCTGTGAGGACCAGCTTGTTCTGGTCCTTGCTCTCCAGGACCTGCTCGTCCTCGTCCAGGCCGAGGTCCTTACCGTAGACAGTCGCCGCCAGGTGCGCCCCGAGCGTCGGATCTGCCAACGAGTCCTTCCAGCCACGAATATCGGCGGTCAGCACCGCCTTGATCTTGTCGCGCTCCTTCTCAATCGATTCCGTACGGACCATGTAGGTCTCGGAGACCAGCGGGTAGTTGTGGTCGGCGAGCAGGAACGAGGTGACCTCGAAACCCTTCACCCGCAGCAGGTTCGGCTCGTTCGTGACGAACGAGAACCAGCCGTCCACCGTGCCGGTGGTGAGCGGCAGCGGGTCGAACTCGACCGGCACCTTCTCGATGGATGACGGGTCGATCGAGTTGGCCTTGAGGAAGGACGACCAAACACTCTCATTGGTCGCCTGAACGCCGATCTTCTTCCCGATCATGTCCTCGGGGCCGGAGAGGGGCTTGTCGGCCATGGAGACGATCGCGAACGGGTTCTTCTGATACTGCGCACCTATGATCTTGATGGGCGCGCCGTTGAGGATGGCGTTACCGGTGATATCCGGCGCGGAGATCCCGATGAAGGCCTTCCCGGTCGCCACGTCGGTGTCCTGCGGCGTCGCCGACGGACCACCGGCCATCAGGTTGACCTTGGAGAAGCCGGCCTCCCGGTAGTAACCGCGCTGGTCAGCGATGTAGGCGCCGGCGAACTCGACGTTCTTGATCCACGAGAGGCGCATGTCGAGCGTGCCGAAGCCGCCGCCCCCCGCAGCCGCACCCTCGCTGTCGTCATCACCGCAGGCGGCCAGCAGGCTCCCGCCGCCGAGCGCGAGCAGCGCGGCCCCGGCCGACGCCCCCAGACCCGAGCGCAGGAAACCGCGCCGATCCAGACCTCTGGTGCTACCTGTTGCCACACTAGCCCCCATCGAAAGCCCCCGATCGAACGCGCCCACGGCCCCCCGCCGCACCGTTCCCATCCGGCCGGCCCGGGCGGTCCCACGGAGGCTAGAAAGCACGCGTATCCGAGTTATCGCGGTCACGTGAATTGCCAGTAACCACCATGAGGACGGGAGATACCCTACCCGTCCGGAAATCACCGACCGAGCCGGAGAAAACCGATCAAGAGGTCGGCGATGTCACCAGAACGGCAACCGTTCGAAACCGATCCGAAATGAATACATGGCTCGCGCCCATGCGATCGACACAGCGCGTCTGATCTCGTTGCGGCCAGGTTCACCATCAGTGGCGTGCCGGTATCGGCGCACGGCACACCGGTGCCGATGGTGGCACTGTGGTGGCGGTGTGCGGTGCGTGTAGGCTCCGCGATCGTGCTGCTGAGCCCGCATGAACAGGAACGTCTGCTCATCCATGTGGCCGCCGGCCTGGCCCGCGAGCGCCGCGCGCGCGGGCTGCGGCTGAACTACCCGGAGGCGACCGCGCTGATCACCTCCTATCTCCTGGAGGGCGCTCGGGACGGGCGCACCGTCGCCGACCTCATGGCCGCCGGGAGGACCGTGCTCACCCGGGAGGACGTGATGGAAGGCGTCCCGGAGATGCTGGCCGAGGTCCAGGTCGAGGCGACGTTCCCGGACGGGACGAAGCTCGTCACAGTCCACGAGCCGATCCCTTGATCCCCGGCGAGATCGTCACCGCCGCCGACCCGGTGCGGCTCAACCCGGGCCGGCCGACCCGCACCCTCGTCGTGCGCAACACCGGCGACCGGCCGGTCCAGGTCGGATCGCACTACCACTTCGCGGCCGCGAACCCGGCACTCGACTTCGACCGGGAGGCGGCCTGGGGTTTCCGGCTCGCCGTCCCCGCCGGTACCGCGGTGCGCTTCGAACCGGGCGCCGAGCGCGAGGTCGAGCTGGTCGAGCTGGTCGGCGCGCGGGTCGTGCCGGGGCTACGCCAGGAATGGGCCGGCCCGCTCGCCGACCGGCACCCAACCGGTACGCGTGAAACCGAGCCTGGAGAGGGGCGAGGATGACCGAGCTGCCGCGGTCCCGGTACGCGACCCTGTTCGGCCCGACCGTCGGCGACCGGGTACGCCTCGCGGACACCGACCTTTTCATCGAGGTCACCGAGGACCTCAGCCGCGGCCCGGACCACGCGGCCACCGGCGACGAGGCCGTGTTCGGCGGCGGCAAGGTCATCCGCGAGTCGATGGGCCAGGCCCGCGCCACCCGGGCCGAGGGCGCGCCCGACCTGGTGATCACCGGTGCGGTGGTGCTCGATCACTGGGGTGTCGTCAAGGCGGACGTCGGCGTCCGCGACGGGCGGATCGTCGCCCTCGGCAAGGCCGGCAACCCCGACATCATGGACGGCGTCCACCCGGATCTGGTCATCGGACCCAGCACGGAGATCATCGCCGGGAACGGGAAGATCCTCACCGCCGGCGCGGTCGACACCCACGTGCACTTCATCTGCCCGCAGCAGGTCCCCGAGGCGCTCGGCGCCGGCATCACCACCCTCATCGGCGGCGGCACCGGCCCCGCGGAGGGCACCAAGGCGACCACGGTCACCGCGTCACCCTGGTACCTGCAGCGGATGCTGTCGTCGATGGACGGCTGGCCGGTCAACGTCGCCCTGCTCGGCAAGGGCAACACCGTCAGCGAAGCGGCGATGTGGGAGCAGCTGCGCGCCGGCGCCGCCGGCTTCAAGCTGCACGAGGACTGGGGCACCACCCCCGCGGCCATCGACGCCTGCCTGCGCGTCGCCGACGCCTCCGGGGTGCAGGTCGCGCTGCATTCGGACACCCTCAACGAGGCCGGATTCGTCGAGGACACCCTCGGCGCCATCGCCGGCCGGGCCATCCACGCCTACCACACCGAGGGCGCCGGCGGCGGGCACGCGCCGGACATCATCACCGTCGCCTCCCACGGCAACATCCTGCCCTCGTCGACGAACCCGACCCGGCCGCACACCGTCAACACCCTCGACGAGCACCTCGACATGCTGATGGTCTGCCACCATCTGAACCCCACGGTGCCCGAGGACCTCGCGTTCGCCGAAAGCCGCATCCGGCCGTCCACCATCGCCGCCGAGGACGTCCTGCACGACCTCGGCGCGATCTCGATGATCGGCTCGGACTCTCAGGCCATGGGACGGATCGGCGAGGTCGTGCTGCGCACCTGGCAGACCGCCCACGTCATGAAACGCCGCCGCGGGCCACTGCCCGGCGACGGCGCCGCCGACAACAACCGGGCCCGGCGCTACGTCGCCAAGTACACGATCTGCCCGGCAGTCGCGCACGGCCTGGAGGCCGAGATCGGCTCGGTCGAGGTCGGCAAGCTCGCCGACCTGGTCCTCTACGAGCCGGCGTTCTTCGGGGTTCGGCCGTCGCTGGTCATCAAGGGCGGGTTCATCGCCTGGGCGGCGATGGGCGACGCGAACGCCTCCATCCCGACGCCGCAGCCGGTACTGCCCCGGCCCATGTTCGGCGCGGCCCCCGGGCCCGCCGCGGCCGGCTCGCTGATGTTCGTCGCGCCGGCGGCGCTGGAGGACGGTCTGGACACCCGGCTGGGCCTGGCCACACCGATGGTCGCCACCGCGAACGTCCGCCGCCGCGGCAAGGCGGACCTGCCGGAGAACACCGCCACCCCGGACATCCGGATCGACCCGGACACGTTCACCGTGCGCGTCGACGGCGAGGCCATCGAGCCCGAGCCGGCCACCGAGCTGCCGATGGCCCAGCGCTACTTCCTGTTCTGAGGCGCCCGTCCGGGCCAGTTCGCCCAGTCCGGCGGCGCGGGGCCTGCACTGGGCTGAGGCTGGGCTGGGACTGGGCTGGGGCTGGGTCCGACCGGTCATCGAGCGCCGCCGTGCCGCCGGTCCGCTTCCGGCAGTGGTCCCGTCCCGGCGTGTCGCCCTCCGGCGCCGCGTTCTGTCGGAAATCATGTGGACTGCCCGCCATGGCCCGGCACAAGAGAGGCACATCGATGGACGCGACCACGCCCCGAAAAGCCCGGACGCGAGCCACCGTTCCCGCGATCGCCCCGACGACCTACGACGACTTCCGCCAGCCCGTCGACCGGCTGTGTGACGGCATCCCGATGCTGGTGGATCTCGATCACGGCGGCGAAACCCTGGAGCGCAGGTTCCTGGACTTCGCCGCCGGGGCCGTCTACGCGCTGTCCGGGCACATCGAGCGGATCGCCCCGCACGCCTATCTACTGATGCCACGCGGTGTCGAGCTACCTCCCGAGGACGTCCACCACCTGCGCGAACAGCACCTGGCCAGCCGGCACGCGCCGGCGCCCGGCATCAGCGTGCGGCGTTTTTGATGAACTGCCGCCGGTAGGCCGCCTGCTCACCCGCGAAGAACGAGCCGCGGACATGGCGGCGCCTGGTGTCGTCGTCGGTCGCCCGCGCCGCCGAATGCCACAGGTAGCCGTCATGCAGCAGGACGTCTCCCCGCTCGGCGTAGACGGCGATCTCCCCCGGCACCTTCTCGAAGCCCAACGGCATCTCGAACGGCGGGGCGGTGTCGGTGTATCCCCCGGTCGGGCGGGCGTCGGCGGGAACCGGCACCCCGTTGACGTTGCGGTAGGGGGCCGGTGTGGCCCACCGGTGGCTTCCGGGCACAACCCGCAGGAAGCCGTTGGCCGGGCTCGTCGCGTCGATGTGGACGGTGATGGCCAGACCGGGCCAGACGTCCAGGCTCGGCATCGCCTGCCAGTCGGAGTGCCAGCCGATGCGGGTGTAGCCGGACTCCCGCCCCGGTCGGGCGTCCTGGTAGACGACTCCGGTCTGCTCCGAGCCGCTGAGCCAGATCCGGGCGCCGATCAGCCGGCGGATCACCCCGGTCAGGACCGGGCCGTCGGCCGCCTCACCCACGGCGGGCGCGAGCTCCTGGATGTGCTCGACGTAGTTGACGAACCGCTCGGCCTTCGCGGCATCGTCGAGGTACTGGTCGTTGAGGTACTGCGTGGAGCCGTAGCGGGCCGACAGGTCGCCGGTGAGCACACCGGCCTGCGCGGCCTCGCACTCCTGCTCCATTCGGGCGATGAGCTTCTCCCCCAGCAGATCACGCAGGATCACAAAGCCGTGCTGCTGGTAGAACGCCTCGATCTCATCCAGATCCAGGTCCGTAGCCGGGTTCGCGGCCCGAACCCCCGCCCGCTCCGCGGCCCGGTCCGCGGCCGGCGTCGGCTCCGGGCCCGGCCCACCGGCCGCGCCCGGAGCACTGGCCGCGCCAGGGGCACCGGCCCGGAAGACCCCGGGCTCGGCGAACGGTGTGAGTACGGACGATCCCATCCACTGCCTCCAGCGACGCCTCGGCACCCACACCCACCGGGCCAGGCACGGCCGTGGACGACGGGCAACCGCAGATCCAGGAACTGCCGGTCGGCCTGGACCGCCCGACGGTCTGCCGCCCACTCTAAAAACACAGTGTTACGCCCGTTGTCACCTCGGGCCGATCGTGACCGTGGCGACTACCCGGCCGATCCTTCTGGTCGAGGAGTCCTCGCCGAAGGCGCCCGCCGATCCCACCCAGGGGATCCCGCACCGCCGCGCAGCACCAGCAATCCACCTCAAGATGGACAAAAGGGGCGYAGTTTTGCCTGGCAACGCGCAAGAACGAAGGATTTCGGTCGTCGGAGAGCCTGTCGCAAATTGAGGTGTCGCTACCGGGTGATCATGTTTTGTCCGGGATGATCGGGTTTATGGCACGTGGGTACCGGCCGGTCCGGCGGGATCAGTTGTTCCTGCTCCCTCCGGACATGACCGACTGGCTCCCGGACGATCATCTGGTGTGGTTCCTGCTGGACGTGGTCGCCGAGCTCGACACCTCGGGGTTGCACGCCCGGTACCGCACGGGTGGGGTCGGGCGGGCGGCGTACGACCCGGACATGCTCCTTGCTCTGGTCGTCTACGC